>CAMVBL010000026.1 GCA_947165725.1 uncultured Caryophanales bacterium
TCCATATGATTCAACCTCGATAATATAATACAACATATTTTCGACCAAAACAACAATGCAATGCTATTTTAGTCGAGTTGTATGTTTATCGACAATTGGGCTTTGAAATGTATTCATTCATCGACAATTGGAGACATCATTGAACTTGTGCGGATTGTCATCTTTAACTATATGAAAAAGAAATATAAAAACTCATAAAAACTAGATGGGCACGAATTTAACAACAACAAGATATTTGTCAGTTTAGTTTTTCACTATTTTTCAATAGCACAAAGTGCTAATATATGGATATGGTTACATTCTTCATTGCTTTAGCAGTATTAATCGGTGGTTATTTGATTTACAGCCGAGTTAGCGAAAAGGTTTTTGCTGTTGATGATAGAAAAACACCAGCGATTGCTAATCCTGATGGAGTCGATATCACTCCACTACCTAAATGGAAAGCTTTTCTAATTGAATTATTAAATATTGCGGGAACAGGCCCGATATTTGGCGCAATTAGCGGTGCTTTATTTGGTCCAATAGTCTTTGTCTGGATTGTTTTCGGTTGCATATTAGGTGGTGCAGTCCACGACTATTTCTCTGGCATGATTTCTTCAAGAAATAACGGAGAATCAATCGTTAAATTAGCAGGCAAATACTCTGGCAAAATTATTGAAATAATCATGAGAGTCTTCTCTATTGTTTTATTGATTCTTGTTACTGCAGTATTCGTGGTTTCTCCATCCACTCTTCTAGAATCATTAACTAGTGGCAACGTCAAAGCATGGATTTGGATGATTATTATTCTTGTTTATTATTTTGTTTCAACAATTGTTCCAATTGATAAAATCATCGGCAAAATCTATCCCGTCTTCGGTGTTGTATTAATTAGCATGGCTTTGGCCGTTATTATTGGTGTAATGGTTCAATCAAAAGAATATCCAATGATTGAACTGATTGGTAATTTAAAAGATTTCTCTAAAGAGAATGGCTCTTTACCATGGTGGCCATTTATGATGACAACAGTCGCTTGTGGCGCGGTTAGTGGTTTCCATGCGACGCAATCACCAATGATTGCTAAATGTATTAAAAGTGAAAAAGAGGGAAGACAAATCTTCTATGGCGCTATGGTGGCTGAAGGAGTTATCGCTTTAATCTGGGCCGCTGCTGCAATGGCGTTTTTTAGAGTGAACACTATTGATGGCTGGGGCACATTAGCGGAGTTTGGAGGTAGTTCTACTTCTGTTAATCAAATCGCTCAAGGAATATTAGGACCAGTTGGAACAGTTTTAGCAATAGTTGGTGTTATTATCTGTCCTATCACCAGCGGAGATACCGCTTTAAGGAGCTGCCGATTAATTGTTGGAGAATGGTTACATATTGATCCTAAAGATAAGAAGAAAAGAATCTTATTAACAATCCCTTTATTTGTCGCGGTTATCGGCATCAGTTTATGGAATTTCTTAGAACCACATAATTTTAATATTTTGTGGCGGTGGTTTGCATGGTCCAATCAAGTACTAGCAGCGATTAGTTTATGGGTCGCTACAGGATTCTTATTCAAAACAAGTAAGAATAAATACCTTTCATTATTTACCGCTATACCTGCGATATTTATGACCATGGTTGTTTCCACATACATATTTGCAGAACCACAAATAGCGTTAGGTCGCTTTATTCCTTATAACATCGCTATGATTATCGGCGCTATTATTACTCTATTGGTATCTGGTTTTTATATCTTTAAGCTATTAACAAAGAAAAGTGAAAACGTAACGGAAAGCATTGAAAAACAATAAGAAATATAACAAAAACGAATTTCAAAAATTCGTGTACAAACAATTGACCCTATAAACATATTAGGGTGCCGACAATTGGAGGCAGAAGGTAAACTAGACACATAGTCCACTACGTGTTTTTATTATTTAAGGAAAAATAAAAGGGCTTATTCAGCCCTGATATTTAATTTTGGAAGAATTATTCAGCTTTAGGTTCAACGACTTCTGCTGGTTGTTCAGCGACAACTTTTTCGTCGTCTTTCTTTAAAGCATTAAGACGTGCACTTCTACGTTGTTCTCTTTCAGTAGCGCGGTCAAATGTCTTAGCGAAGATTAACATCACAGCAACACCGGCTACAACACCGATAACAACGATGATTAAGCCCCAGAAATAAAGACTTAAGCCAAATTGTTTTGTGAAGTTAGTGTTGAATTCTGTTAAGGCATTAATGTTGTTATATTTGGTAACTAAACCAAGAATAACGTATGTTAAGCCCCAAAGAATGACTAAAGCACAGATTGGGTACCACACTAACTCAAAGATGGATACAGGTAATTTATTCTTTTTTGCCATAATCATTTTCTCCTTAATTAGTTAGCAGCGTCAGCTGGTTTTTGTGGCTGACTGCTCTTTGTAACTTCGCTAACGACTTGTTGATATGTTTGTTTCCAAGCGGCTTCGTTTCTAGCAACGGCTTCGTTGAGTCTCTTATTGAGATCTTCAAAGATTTCTTTGAAACCTTTGTTATCTGGGCGTTGTCTTCTACCTTCGGTCATTTCTAAGACACGATTTGTTTCGTCTAATAAGTCGAGAGTTTCGTTATCTGTGCAGTGAGCGTGAGCACGTGAGAAACGTAAGAATCCAGCGAGTTTAGCAAGTTCATTTTGCACAATGAAGTTACTTTGTGGTGTGGCTTTACCTTGGCTTTCATTCATGACCTTTTGGAACTCAGCAAATGATTCTTCAAATGTACGCATACCGAGCATTGCTAAGACGACACGATACATTCTTTCATCTTCATCCACGAGTTTGAGCATTAATTGATCGATTTCTTTGTTTTGAATACCATAGTTGAGATATTGGAAAACGATATCTCTCATGGTTTCTGTTAAGCCAACGGTCATATCAAATAATGTGACCATTTGGGCGTAGTCAACACGAACCTTATCACCAGATGGGATTAAGATTGTGCTGTTTTCAGAATATAAGTCAGTGATAAAGGAATTGACTTTTTCTCTGATTTTATCACCAGCTTCACCATTGTTTTTTAAGAAATCACCGAAAGGTGTACCTTCTTGTAAGTTGTCTTCTAAAATCTTTTTACGATTGTTATAGATTTCAACGGTGTGATCTCTTTTGATTGAGTATTCAAGAGTATCACGGATGGTGAGTAAGTAGTGATAAAGTCTAAAGGTGTATAAACTAAAGTTATTCATGTTGTTCTCCTTCCAAAATAAGATTTTCTAATTTGTAGACCCTGGAAATTATGTTTTTAGCGTATTTCCTCGCACTTGGATGGCCACGCTTCATACAATAACTATGTTCATAATATTTATTAAACATAGTGATGTCATTTCCGGAATCACCAACGACATAGACGTCTTTAGCGTCAATGCCTGTTAACTGGCAATATCTTTCTACACCATTACCTTTATTGCAACCCTGAGGGGTTAACTCATTAACTTGGGCAGTCCAGGAAGATTCGATTTCAGGGAATTGTTCACGGAATTCCTTGTTGAGTTCTTTACTGATCTGCGCTTTTTTCTTCTTAAGACCAATGAAGGTCATAATCTTGTAGATTCTTGATTCATCAAGTTCTTTTTGGAATAGTTCATCACTAGCGATAAATGGTTCACGATATGAGAATTGGAACCACCACCAGATTTTATAGAACCAGATATAGAAGAATGCGACTTTACGACCGGTCTTAATAATGCATGGATGATTTTCACTAGTCATTAATAAAGCGATTGGTTCATACACTGTTTCAATGCGGTTAATGATATTCTTTAACTTTGCATTTGGCATCGCCTTATTATAAATAAGTTTATCATTAGCGATGATTTGACTTGAACAGCATGTGATAAAATCTACAGGTCTTTTAATTTCATCTTTTAATCTCTCTGTGAACTGAGTGGATCTAGATGTGACTAAAACTAATTTATTACCTGCATCAATCCATCTACGTAAAAACTTGACGTTCTTTTTGCAGATGCATCTTCTAATACGTTTGGGATAGAACAATGTTCCATCTAAATCAATAGCTAGTAATTTTGCCATGCTCCCTATATTATACACGTGCGCTAAATAATGTCACATATTTTTGCACTTTTTTTCTTTATGCGTTACGAGCACAAAAAAAGCGCAACAAAGTGCGCTTCTTTTAGTTTTGTTAGACTAGGCGATAGGATTCTCCGCTTGGATGACGCCATATCCACCATCACGACGGATATAAACGACACTGATGCGATCATCTTCTTCATCAAGATAAAGGAAGAAATCATGACCTAAGGCTTCCATTCTAAGAATGGCTTCATCAATCTTCATTGATTGTAAATAGTAAGATTTTGCTCTAACAACGACATCTTCTTCTTTGTCGCCTTGTTCTTCTTCTAATTCTTGGAATTGGACTGCTTCAGCGAATGAGGTTCTGCCGCTGCGATCCATTCTTGTTTTAACTTTGCGCATTTGGCCAACGAGTTTGTCGATGGCTAAGTCGATGGCAGCGTATAAATCTGCATCTTCAACTTCCGCACGGAGTGGCATTTGAGGTAAGAAGATTGTGATTTCTACTCTTTGGGTCTCGCCATGCACACTGACAACAGCACGGCATTCAATCTCGTCGTTAATAAGAAAAAACTTATCCATTCTTGAGAGTTTCTTCTTAATAGCGGAAGAAATGGCGTCTGTTACTTGGATGTTTTTGCCGATAATTTGGTATTTCATATGTTGTAACCTCCTTCCAAATTATGAAACAGAAGTTCAGTCACTTACATTATAGCACCGCTTGTCGGCATTATAAATAACACGTTGATTATTTAAGAAGGTTTTTGATTTGTTCAACTTTATCGAGTTTTTCCCATGGTAAATCAAGGTCTGGACGACCGAAATGACCATAGTTTGTGAGTTCTCTATATTTAAATGTTGGTTCTGTTAAATTGAATTGTTTGATAATCATACCAGGACGGCAATCGAACACTTCTCTCACCACACTGAGGATCTTATCATCACTATAGTGGGATGTTTTGTATGTTCTAACGCTGATAGATAATGGTTGGTTAACACCAATAGCATAGCTAAGTTGAACACGTAAGCGTCTAGCCACACCGGCGGCAACGAGGTTTTTAGCGATGTATCTTGCCATATAAGCCGCACTTCTATCAACTTTGGTTGGGTCTTTACCAGAGAAAGCACCACCACCATGTTCGCATGTACCACCATATGTATCAACGATGATTTTACGTCCGGTCACGCCTGTATCACCTGTTGGACCACCGATAACGAATTTACCAGTTGGATTAAAGTAAACTTTAAAATCAGTATTTAAGCCAAATGATTTAGCGACTTTCTTCATGATGTTTTCCACGACATAGTTTTTGAATTCTTCTAAATCGATATTGTCATCATGTTGGATGGACATTAACACTGTATCAATACGGATATTATTTGGATCAGTATAATCGATAGTCACTTGTGACTTCATATCTGGACGAGCGTGTTTAAAGACACCCGCTTTTCTTTGGTTAGTCGCTTCTCTCACTAATTTATGGGCAATAGATATAGCAAGTGGCATATAGCCTTCTGTTTCATCAGTAGCGTAACCAAACATAATTCCTTGGTCACCCGCGCCGACTTCTTCTGGCTTTTGTTGGGAGACACCAATGGAGATATCATGTGATTGTTCTTTAACCTTCACTTCTACTTCAACTGTATGATAGTCTGTACCGAGTTCTGGACGGTCATAACCGATACTCTTTAAGACATCTTTAACGATTTGGACATAATTTGGTTGGACCTTGCATGTGATTTCCCCACCGATTAAGACGAAATTATTACTGGCAAAAACTTCGCAAGCCACTCTGGCGTTTTTATCCTCTTTTAAACAGGCATCCAAGATAGCGTCTGCGATTTGATCACACACTTTATCTGGGTGTCCTTCACTCACTGATTCTGAGGTAAATAAGATTTTTTCTTTAGCCATTGCTGAAACTCCTTTATATAAACAAAGCCCTCCCACATTCATGGAAGGGCGTTCTTTTTTTCCTTCAACTTATCGCTCAAGGTTGTGGGAACCTTGCTAAGGAAGAGCACTTACTCTATCGAGAGTTGCTATTGCGTTATTTCATTCCTTATTACGCAATTCTTGATAAGCAAAACTATTATAGAGTATTTCTAAGAAATAGCAACAATCTTTTCTTGATTATTTATTGCGTTTTTGTTTTAATACAAATAGATGGTGCGCTCTTTGTAGCTATCTAGCTGGACATCATGTCATCAAGCTTTGCATCATCTTTTTTTATACTTTGCCTTCAAATAATCTTTAATAGCCCGTTCTGACTTTGAAGAAGTCTTATATTTTCTAAACAAATATCCTTTAAATTTGTATTTGTCTTCCCTCACATATTTTCTAACATAGGCTATCGAGCCATTTTTTGCCTTAGGATGAGGATCTTCTATAACGATAAAAGTATCCTTTGAAGGCTTAGAATGAGTAATGGGCAAATTTCTCCACTTCTTTTTATCCTTACTTTTTACCGAAATAGATGGGTGCCTTACTTTTCGATTCAGATAGAACTTAAACATTTTATTCCTCCTATGAAATACTGCTCTCATTATTTAAATAGGAGTGAATTTGATAATTTGTCCAAAAAACTTGATGTTTTTCGAAAGAGCAACAAAAAACAGGCTTATAGCCTGTTAATTTTTATAAGTTTTTCACTTATTGTTCTCTAGCCCTATCGCTAGTTGGTCAGGACAAGATGTTTCGCCTGTTCTTGAACCACGGCACTTAATACCTTTGAGTTTGGCAATCACATCTTCAATCTTCATACCCTCGATTAAACGACATAAACCCTGCGTGTTACCCATGCAGCCCCCTACGATGGTTGCGTGCACTATCACACCATTTTCGTGTTCAATAATCATTTCTCTTGAGCAGACGTTATTTGGTTTGAATGTGATCTTTTCCATAATTATTTAATTAATTTACCGTAAACAGTACCAGCGCAGCCAGCAGCATTGCTTTCATCAGTATCGATGTGACAGGCTAAAGCAAAGTCATCTCTAACACGAACAACGACATCACCAAAGATTAAGCTTCTGCCTGGGCAGTTTACTTCTAATTTAACGATTTGACCGTTTTCAACGCCGAATTCAGCGGCATCAGCAGGTGTCATATGAATATGACGTTTAGCAACGATGCAGCCTTCCGCTAATTCGAGTTCACCAGCAGGACCAACTAATTTGATACCTGGGGTACCAGCTAAATCACCAGATTCTCTAATGACGGCTGGAACGCCTAATGTACGAGCATCAGTAGCGCTGACCTCGACTTGACCAGCTTTTCTGAAAGGTCCGAGGATGGAAACATTAGCAATTGTTTTCTTTGGACCAACGATGTCTAAACGTGAGAAACTGACGAATTGACCTGGTTGAGATAATGGCGCTCTAACTTCTAACTTAGCATCAGCGCCAAATAATATTTTGAATTGTTCTTCTGTCACGTGAATGTGACGAGCACTTGTTTCAACTAAAATTTCTTTCATGAAATTGCCTTCTTTCTTGCGAATAGTATTCTATCAAAGTTCTTCTTATTATTCATTAAAAATGAAAATTATTTTATTTTTTGTTGCAATAATCTTTTTTGTGTGCAAAATTAAGGCAAGGAAAAAGAAATGGAAGAAATCGTTGAAGAATTATTAACTGATCGCATACTTACCGCTGTTAAGAATCGCAACGCTAAAGAACTTAAGGAAATATTCGAAGTTACTCCTAACATCGATATTGCGGAAGCCTTAGACGAAGTTAAAGACGCTGCTGTTTTTCTTTATATCTTTAGAACAGTTAATAGTGAATACACTAGTGATTTCTTCACCGAATTAACAAATGAACAGCAAGAGATGATCATTAATGCTTTCACTGATAAGCAATTAATTGAATTATTAGACAACTCCTTCGCTGACGATATCGTTGATACATTGGAAGAAATGCCTGCTAATGTCGTAGCCAGAGTCCTCAAAGCATGCCCTGCTGATTTAAGAAAAGACGTCAATAACCTTTTAAACTACAAAGATAACACTGCTGGTTCAGTTATGACCACTGAGTATCTTGATATGAAAGATACCTTAACAGTCAAAGAAGCTTTAAAGATTATTCGTCAACGTGGTAAAGATGCAGAGACCGTTTATACAGTTTTCGTTAGAGACTCTAAACGTAATCTTTTGGGCACCATTAACTTGGATGATTTAATCTTTGCTAAAGATGATGAAATCTTAAGCGATGTCATGGACCGTGACTTTGTGACATGTAATGTTAATGATGACCAAGAAGAAGTCGCTAATATGTTCAAACGTTACGACCTTAACGCTATGGCGGTTGTGAACAATGAAAACAAAATCATTGGTATCATCACCATCGATGACGTGGTCGACATCATCGTTGAAGAAGCGACTGAAGATATCGCTCACTTAAATCAAATCTCCAACATGGATGAACCATATTTGAAGACTCCTGTTATTAAATTGGTTTTAAAGTGTGTGCCATGGATTGTTGTCTTAATGGTTTTACAAGTGTTCTCAACTTTAGTCCTTTCTAAATTCCAAAACGCTATGCAAGTATTTGCTATTTTACCTGTTTTAGTACCATTATTAACTGATGCAGGTGGTAACGCTGGTGGCCAAACCACCACCCTTATCGTTCGTTCTATCTCTTTGGACGAATTTGGAAGAGGCGACTTTAAGCGCGCTGTATGGAAAGAATTTAGAGTTGCCCTTTGTATCGCAGTCATTATTTCAGTTTTCGCTTTTGGTTTATTAATGTTAGAAATGGCAGTTGGTATTGCCGATGTGACAGGTCCTGCCGAAAAACTTGGAGTAAGTAAAATTTCTGCGATGTTAGTCACTGCTTCTTTAGTGGCTTGTACATTATTTACCACAATGTTAGTAGCTAGATTAGTTGCATGTATGTTCCCATTCTTAGCCAAGAAGTTAAAACTTGATCCCGCCGTTGTTTGTGGTCCATTCAACACCACCATTGTTGATGTTATTTCCTTATTGGTATATTTCTTCCTCTGGACATTTGTGTTCAGTCATATGCTAGGTCTTTAATTTATGAATAAAAAAGAAAACATGTGGGAACTAGTTAAGTTCCTAATCACAGGGGTAGCATGCGCTGCCGCAGACTATTTTACCACCTCACTTTTCCTACGTATTTGCGCCGGAATTCCTAGTGGTGTTGCTCAATCCGCAATCTCATTATTAGCGGGTTTTATCGTCGGTGTTATTTTAAACTACATTTTATCTACTTATTGGGTGTTTAAAGGTAAGCAAGATAAAGCCGTTACTAAGTCTACTAAGTTCATTATTTTATTTATCGTTTTTAGTGCAATTGCCTATGGCTTAAGTTTCTTAACATATGAAGGATGCAGAATCTTATTCTCCCATGCACCAGGTGTGAATATTAACGAATGTAGCATCGACTACATCTTAAAGTTCCAATTCTGGGGAGACTTAGTCTTCTGGCTCTACACAGTGGCTTTTGTCTTAAAAACACTCGTTGGCTTGGTTTGGAATTATTTCACAAGGAAATACATTCTCTACAAACGTAAACCAGAACAAGTTCAAAAGTAAACAGTTTAATTAAGTTAGTAAAAATCAGCACTTTCCTCGAGAAAATGCTGTTTTTTAGTTATATTTAAGGTCATTATAATAGTATTAAGCTATGAAACTTAGAGTGGCCCTAGTCCCATCTTACGAACCTAATTCTGTTTTGTTGGATGTTGTAAATGAACTTTTAACAAACGATTTTAATGTGGTTGTGGTTAATGATGGAAGCGGTCCAAATTATAATGATGTCTTTTCTAGACTTCCTAGTGAGGTCCACTACTTAGCGTATGACACTAATCATGGTAAAGGCTATGCATTGAAACATGGTTTGAAATACATTAGAGATAATTTCCAAGATTGTATTGTTGTGACATTAGATTCAGATGGACAACATCGTGTTTCTGACGCCGTGAGAATTTGTGATGAATGCGAAAATCATGAAGAAAACACTTTGGTGTTAGGCAGTCGTATTTTTGATAAGAAAGCCCCATTTAAGAGTCGCTTTGGTAATTTCATGGCGAGATTATCATTCTTAATTTCCACTCGCCATAAAATTTACGATACACAAACTGGTCTAAGAGCGTTTGATTATGGCCTACTAGATAGAATGATTGATATTAAGGGTGACCGTTATGAATATGAGATGAATGTCTTATTAGATGCGGTTAGAAATAATATTTCTGTTAAAGAAGTTAAGATTGAAACCATTTATATCGATAACAATGCTGGCACCCACTACAATCCTTTTAAGGATACAATGAGAATTCTTTTCGAAGTATTGAAGTTCTCACTTTCTTCTTTAATTGGTTTTGGTGTTGATGTTGGCTTATTTGCGTTATTTACTTGGTTAGCTAAAACATATTTTGCAGATCCTACCACTGATGTATGGCAGTACTGGATTATTGGCTGTAATATTGCCGCAAGAATCATCAGTGCGTCTGTTAATTTCACTCTTAATTACATCTTTGTATTTAGGAGTAAGAAGAAAGTTTGGAAAGCATTATTGCAATATGCTGGTCTTGCCATATTCATTTTAACAATCAATACCTCACTAGTATGGTTATTGGTAAGCAAAGTGGGCATGTACGAAGTACTTGCGAAGATTATTGTAGAAGGTACAATGTTTATAGTTAGTTGGATTATTCAAAGACTATTTGTCTTTAGAAAGAAGAAAAAAGAGTGAAGAAGTTAGTTTTGCCTGTCATCTTTACTGTCGTAGGTGTTTGTTTTACTACCTACTCTTTTCTCGATACTTTCATTATTGTTAAGAACGCTAAGGCAGTAGATATTGACCATAACAGTGGCTTCTCGTTTGGAACGCCATCATCTTCTAAGCCATCTACTTCTTCAAGTAGCAACAACACCAGTTCTTCTAGCAATACCAGTAGTTCTTCATATAATTTTTCTAGTAGTAGTAATAATAGCAGTCAGAGTTCCACTCCGGTTGCCAATAAATATTATGAGAATTTAACAACCGAACAAATTGCGGCTTTATTTACTCCTGAAAAAGTATTTAGAGAAAGAGAACACTATTCTGATCCAGATATTTATATTGATATCACCACTCATAGAGATGATGCTGATACAACGACATATTATGTCGCTGACATAAGAATTAATTCTCTTGGTTATTTTAAAACCGCTTTAGCCAAAGATACTTATGGCATGCATATCAAAGAAAGAACAAGTGATATTTGCAAGCGTAAAAAAGGTATCTTAGCAATTAACGGCGATACATATGGCGAACAAGAAGGTGGCTATGTTGTTAGAAACGGCTTGCCTTTAAGAGAAACTAAGAATCTTAATCGTATGAGAGGCACTACTTCTAAAGCGGAAGATTTAATTATCCGTGGAGATGGTACATTCGCGGTTATTGATGAAAGATATACTTCTTTCGAAGAAGTAACCGCACAAAACCCATGGCAAGTCTTCTCGTTTGGTCCAGCGTTAGTTAAGGAAAACGAAGTTTCCGTTAATGAAAATGAAGAAGTTGGTGTTGCCTTAAGCGGTAATAGAAATCAAAGATGTGCGATTGGAATTATTGCTCCTAACCACTACTGCTTTGTAGTTTCTGATGGTAGAAATAGCGAAAGTAGCGGCATCTCATTATTCACTTTAGGAACAATCATGAAAAATCTACATTGTGAAACAGCTTATAACCTCGATGGAGGTGGCTCTGCAACAATGTATCTTGATGATGGTACAGGCAATGCAAATAAATTAGGACATTTAGTAAATACACCAGGCCAATTGGAAGGTGATAAAACAGTTAAGCAAAGAGAGGTGAGCGACATTGTTTATATCGGAAAGAATCAAGCGTAACACTCTTAAGACTGCCTTTATCTATATTGGCATAACAATTTTTGTTGGCCTTTTTGGTGGTATATATGAAATGTTTAGTAATAATGTCTTTTCTCCTGCCATGTATTTAGCGTGGATTATCCCATGTACATTAGGCGCATTTGTGTATCTCGCCCTGGCTTTTCTTCCTTTGGAAAAAGTCCCAGGAATGGCTACTGCGTGCGTATATAATTTCGGTGTAGCGATGCTCACCATCCGTTCGATTTTTATTGGTGTTATCGAAATTTATGGTACCACTAATAGAGTGATGCTCACCATTTACACAGTCTTATCAATCGTCTTCCTAGTTATCGGAGGAGGGGCTTATCTAGCGATTTTCATATATTCATTCATACAAACTAGAAAGCATAAAAATAGAAAAAAGAATGAAGAGGTGTATTAAAAAACCTCTTTTATTTTTAAAAGAATAATCCTAAAATTAAATTACATAAGAAAGGGAAACTTCTATATGAAAAAAGTTTTACAATTCGCTGGCCTTATTTCTTTAGTATTGGGTGTGGTTGCTTTTATTTTAATGATGGCAACTCCAGCAGTCATTCAACCATTAGTTGGTGATACACAAACAGTTTATGCTGGTACAACAGCAATCTTTGGTAAGACAGAAAGCACCATTTTAGGTGATGTCGTCACAAAACCATCAGTCTTAGCTTTAATCGGCTGGATTCTTCTCTTAGTTGCAATGATCATCGTTGCGTTAGGCGTTATCCTCCCATTATTCAAAGTTAAAGCATTAGAAAAATTCTCTGGTATTTTAGACATCGTTGCATTGGCTTGCTTTGTCGTCGGTGGTATCTTCATGTTCTTAGTCGTTCCAACATTCTATGCTGCCAATGAATGGGATGTCGGTGATAAGACACAAATCGGTGCTGGTTGGGTTATCGGTGGTATCATTGCTATCATCGCTGGTGCATTCGCCATTTTACCAGCTGCCGCTGCTTTCTTCGGCAAAAAGAAATAATTAAATAATTAATTAGCAATAAAGAGTGTCAAAACGGCACTCTTTTTGTTTTGTTTATTTTCTACTTGTTTTTTATATCCTTATTATTTTACAATAATCAAGCAGTTTGATGCGCGAGTGGCGGAACTGGTAGACGCGTACGTTTGAGGGGCGTATAGGATTCCCTGTGTGAGTTCGATTCTCATCTCGCGCACCATTAGATAATTACTCCAACGATTTGTTGGAGTTTTTATTAACAAAAAAGACCTCGATTTCTCGAGGCCTTAGTCTTACATCTTTGTGGTATCGAAACCTTTAAGAACTTTAGTTAATGGTTTGATAACCTTACGGACGTTGCCATCAATGAATGGATTTCTTAAGTGATTTCTTTCTAAGAGTTCTAAGAATGGATATTTGCCACCCATCTTACAGAGCTTGATATATTTCTTCCATGTCTTTTCATGGTTCTTCATATTCTCAACAGCGAATTGGAAGGCCACTACTTGGGCTAAGGTGTAATCAATGTAATAGAATGGAGAACCAAAGATGTGACTTTGTCTCATCCACCATGTACCCTTGTTTAAGGTTGGGCATTCATCATACTTCTTATGTGGAGTATAACGAGATTCGATTTCCTTATAAGCCGCGCATCTTTCTTCATGAGTGGCGTTTGGATGTTCATAAACCCAGTGTTGGAATTCATCGATGGTAATACCATACGGTAAGAATTCAATGGAATCCGCTAAATGGGCATATTTATATTTTTCAGCATCTTTACCGAAGAAGCCATCCATATATGGCCAGGCAAAGAATTCCATACTCATGGAGTGGATTTCACACGCTTCTAATGTTGGGTTCATAAGTTCTGGAACTTTGATACCACTACTTAAGTAAGCTTGGAAAGCGTGACCACCTTCATGGCATAAGACATTAACGTCACCAGAGGTACCATTGAAGTTAGAGAAGATAAATGGAGATTTATAATCTGGGAAATAGGTGCAATAACCACCTGGGGCTTTACCTTTTCTCGCTTCAAGATCCATGAGTTCATATTTGACCATGAAGTCGAAGAATTCTTTACTTTCTTTACCTAAAGATGAATACATCTTTTGGGCTTGGTCCACTAAATATTTTGGATCACCGGCTGGTTTTGGATTACCACTCTTGAACATTAAGTTATAGTCATAATATTGTGGTTTCTTAATACCAAGGTTTTTCATTTGTTGTTTGTAGAGTTTGTTACAAACTGGGACAACTTCCCTAGCGATTTGTTCACGATAAACTTTAACCATATCAGCGTTATAGTCAGTTCTACCTAAGTTGTAATAGCCTAATTCAATAAAAGACTTATAGCCAAGTTTCTTAGCCATAGTATCTCTTAATTTGACTAATTCACCATATATTTCACCGATACGTTGTTCGTGTTCGCCTAACCATTTATCCATGGCTTTAGCGGCTTCTCTTCTTGTTTCTCTATCACTATCTTGTAAATATTTACCTAATTGAGAGAGATTGAGTGTTTCACCTCTAAATTCGATTTGTGCACTACCGAAGATTAAATCATATTCACTAGTGAGTTTATTTTGTTTAGAGAGTTCAGGCATGATCTTTTCATCAAATGTTTTTAATGATAAATCATATTTCTTAAATAAGAATGAACCAAACTTCTTTTCTAAATCTTTACGATATGGGGCTTCCGCTAAAACTTTAGTGACCATTTGACCGTATTTAGCAAATGTTGGAGAAACTTCATCTAAGTATTCTTGTGCTTTAGCGTATTCTGGATTGGTTGTATCGCAAGAATATAAGACATAGATAACAGATGTTTGTGTTTCAATTTCACTATTGAATTTGTTGAGCTTTTTAATGATTTTGCTAGCTTCATCAGCGTTGTTACAAGCTTTTAATTCGTTGACGAATTGTTCCATCTTTTTGATGAACTTACGCATGTTAGGAATCACGAGTTTGTAATCACTGAACTTAATTGGTTCTTTTGTCATACTTTATTCCTTCTTTCTTTTTATATATAAAGGATATTGATTGCTTTATAAATAAAAGCAACCACCTGGTGTTTATTTTAAGGAAACGAGGTGGTACT
>CAMVBL010000027.1 GCA_947165725.1 uncultured Caryophanales bacterium
TTCATCGCCATATAGTCTGCGACAATGAGAACAGCAGTAAGCACTAATGTGGTCGCTGCCCAGACAATAACGCGAGGCTTTAGTAATTTTTTAATAAAACCCATAATATTTACCTTTTATAAATAATTAGTTTTGTGCACTACTCTTATCTGTTTGAGAAATCTTAGCGTTTGGCCATGTGATTTGACTTGAAGAGTAGACTTTAATGCAGTCAACAACTGGTGCTGTTGAAGCGATTGTGCCGTTAATGGAATCTTTGTTATCAACTTTCATTTGAATGGTGTTCTTACCGGCCACTAAGTTGACAGTTGCACCTAAGAAGAAATCTTGGAAGGTGATGAATGTCTTTGGAATGATGTTATGGATGACTTGTGTACCATATTTGAGTGGTTCACCATTCACAGTGACTGGGAATGATTCATCATCATAAACTTCATAAACTCTATCTTCACCTTGACCTTCGAAAATTTGGTCAGGTTCAGGAAGACCATATTCACCAGAAACTCTCATAAAGATGGTGACGTTTTCAGCGGCGACATCACTTTCGAGTTCCCATGTTAATGTATTGCCTTTTTCGTAGTTATAGTGAACGAAACCACCAAAGACTGATGGAGCGATATCTGGGTTAGCTAAATCTTCTTGAGTAGCATAACGGCCAACACCTTCAGTATTTCTGACATAAAGACCAGAAGCACCAAATTCGTTATGAGAACCATCTTCTTCATAATAGTCTCTACCGATTAAGCCTAAGCCTTTTTGACCACCGGAATAGGTAACACCATCCATACCTGGAGTGCCATCTTTACCGATCTTTTCAGAAACATCTGGGCAAAGTTCAGCTTCAAATACTTGAGCGTTTTGGCCAGCTGGAACGAATAATGGTTTTAATTCAACATCGGTCATGACGGCACCGAGGGTATCGTCTTCGAAGTTCCAAATTTGACCACCGTTTTTAACATTCATCCAACCATAGAAAGCTTTACCTGCTGGAGCGGCTGGATCAGCTGGTTTTGTAATCTTAGCACCGAGTTCGATTTGTTCGGTTTTGACTTCATTACCATCATCAATCTTCACTTCAAATGTTTTAGCAGGTGCTTCTGAAGATGAAGGTTTTGGTCCGGCAGATTTTGAATTGCTACCACCACCACCACAACCGGCAAGTGTGAGAGTAGCAATCGCTAAACCAATAAAGAGTGTTTTTTTCATAAATTAATAGTTTGTTATTCGGTTAACCCTAGGATTCACTGCCGAACAACATTCTCCTTTCTAGGGGTATATAATCAAGCGCCATCTTAATACGGTACGATTTAAGATGATGCTTTATTAACGATTTTAATTAGTATTTATAGCATACCACTATGTGCGTGTAATGTATATGCATTAATATGCATTAAACTGCTAGGACCACGCGGGCCCTAGCAGTCATGCTTTTTTAGTTAGAGCTTATTTTAAAAATTATGCTCTTCTTTTTTTGCGTAAGGAGACAAGTAATAAACCTGCACCAGCAATTGCGACTAAGCTAATGATTGCACTGCAAGCAGCGATATCGCCGAAGCAGCCTTTCTTAGCAGCGGCACCACCATCGCCTGTAGCGGCGGTGAGGATTAATTTGAATGCGCCAACAGCATTACCATCAGCATCATAGCCAACGAAGTCTAAGTGATAGACGCCTTCGAGGGCAACTTTACCAGTGATTCTACCACCTTCAATGGTGAGACCTTCTGGTGTATCAACACGGTGGTTGAGTTTGATTTCAGCAGCGCCTTCGATTGCGACGTCATAAGTGAAGTCTTTACGAGCTTCGACAGTCTTATATTCTTCGCCAACGACTGGAACCATTACTCTATTTGTGGCTGTACAGTTAGCAGACATGTATAAGTGTTCTTTGGAACATTGTCTAACAGCATACCAGTAGGAGTAAGAAATAACTTTTTCACCGGCTTTGTTTGTATAAACAGGGGCTTTTAATGTGCTATCCCATTTAGCTTGGGAGTGACCAGAGAAGCCACCAGAGTCTAATTGAGCGTTACAACCAGCTAAGACACGGTTTGTAACACATTCGTAGCAATCGTTATCAACACTACCATTACCACTGTGGGTCATATCGGATAAGACAGAACCCTTGAAGCCCCATTCACCACGGAGAACTTCTGTTAATAAGTTGTAGTTAGCAGCGGTTTCCATTAAGCCCATACGGTTGTAGGAACCCATGACACCGATTGATTTGCCTTCTTCAAAGACCATTTGGAAGGACTTTAAGTAAATTTCACGTAATGCTTGTTCTGTTAAGAAGGAGATACCAGATTCACGGTTCTTTTCTTGATCGTTAACAGCAAAGTGTTTGAAGTAAGCGTAGACGCCTCTATCTGTAGCGGCACCGACGACTTGAGCAGCCATACGGCCCATTAAGAATGGGTCAGCGGCATAGTATTCGAAGTTTCTACCACCGAATGGAGAACGGTGAGTATTAACAGCTGGACCCCACCAACCGGATTTACCAGAGATATGGGATTCCATACCAACGCATTCACCTTGTTTATGAGCTAAATCTTGGTTGAATGTAGCGGCGATGATTGGAGAAGAGACCCACCACATAATGTTGAATTTTTGTGGACCATCACCTTCAGAGAAACCACCTTTACCAACGCTATCAATTTGTTTAGAGGACATTTGGTTAGTTTCAACAATCTTGAGCATATCGTTCCAAGACATTTGGTTAACGACTTCTTCCCAAATTGGATCATCTAGTGGGACATCGAGTAATTCTTTAATCTTGTGACTTGTAGCTTTGGAACCTTGTTCCCAGTTAGCGGCAACAGAAGCATCTTTACGAGCAGCGGCCGGAATGTATTCATTATTACCGTTTTCGAAATCTTCTAATGAGAACTTATATGTTAAGAATTCTTCGAAGCGGCTGTTAGCCTTAACTGTTCTATCTTCAAATGTTGGGTGAGTTGGGAATGTGCCATCAAAGTCAGCACGGCTCATTTGTGTGAATTCGATATCATTTTCACCTGGCATGGAATCATAGAAACCATTGTTTGTGAAACGGTTTTCAACTTTGTTACCAGAGAAACGATCGTTTTCATATTTAATGTCACTGGCAATCTTGAAGTTGAATGATTCAAAGTTTTCATGAGCGTTCTTAGCGAGTAAGAGTTCATAATCGCCTTTTTCTAATTCATAACCAGCGAAACCATTCTTGTTAGCATCTGTGAAGTCGTAGTTAGCAACATCTTGTAAGTAGAATGATAATTCGACTTTTTCAGTTTTGCCTGGTTGAATGAGACCAGTTTTACCGAATGCACATAAGACGTGATCGGCTTTTTCGATACCACCAGCGGTATAAGGAGCTTTGAAGTATAATTGGACAGCTTCTTTACCAGCGATGCTACCAGTATTCTTAACTTCGACTGTTAAGGCGACGACTTTATTGTTTTCACCAACAGTGCCACCTTTCTTAATATTTGTTTTAACAATCTTTTGTTCAAATGATGTATAGCTTAAGCCATAACCGAATGGATAGAGAACACCTTTGTTACCGTTATACCATGTATCGGCGGCTGCTTTATCAGCTTTTGCCATATCGGCATATTTTGTTTCATAGTAACGATAGTCGACATAAATGCCTTCTTCGTAGGAAACATAAGCGGCTGGTTTAACACCATTGATACCACCAGAGACGACTTTTGCTTCTTCACCACCACGAGCGGTGTCCCATCTTGGTGCACTGTGTTGTTTATAGTTCTTATCAGTACCATAACTGAGCATTGGAGCACCATCGGCGGCAAACATTGTGTCTTGTGGAGCATAGTATGTTTTACCATTGGATAATGTAACTTCGTTTGTTTGGGAGTTATCGGAGAAGTTTTGGAATGTTGGATCTTCTCTGAAATCACGTGCCCATGTATCGACTGTACGACCAGATGGGTTGACTTGACCATTGATAATACGACCAACAGCACGGATACCACGGTCACCTGGGTTACCAACCCAAATGATAGCTTTGACTTTGTCATTATTTTCTAATTGTTCACATTCGAAGATGTTACTGGAGTTAATAAGGACAATAATGTTGTCGGTGTGTTTGCCTAATTCTTCTAATAAGGCTTCTTCGTTTTCGGATAATTGAAGAGCGTGTCTATCAGAAACTTTTTCAGCACTGGAGTTTGTCTTCTTGGTATCGTGAGCGTTACATGTTTTAACGTCACAACCTTCGGAACCTTCACGAGTGATGACTTGGATAGCGGCATCATTGTATTCATCTAAACTGGCGAGAATATCAGCAGTATAGGATGAAAGAGGTGTTTCACCGATAACGACTTCGGAATTGCCTTTCCAACCATCGTTACCATTGCTTCTACCAGAACCAGACTTACTGTTGTTGTTGAATGTAACAGTATCTCTTTGTGAGTTGTAGGTCCATGTTCCATAGAAATCAATGAGTGTTTGGTTTAGGTCCATACCTACTTCAGTAAGAGCACCTTTGACGTGACCTTCAGCACTTTCCATTAATTGGTAATCAGCAACGCCGTTAGAAACGGAACCAGAACCGGAACCAGCACCACCTCTAGCGAGGTTAACTGAACTCTTACCGGCAAGGCTGACTTTCATGCCTTGAGTATCTCTTGGGAGGTAGTTGTCTTTGTTTTTGAGTAAGACGAAACCTTCTTCCGCTAATTGATCTTGAACTGCTGAAGCGTGTTCAATGTATGCTGTTCTGTCTTTACTTTGGCCAATACCAAATTCGCCAATATAATCAGCGTTAACAGAAGAAGCACCTTTGTTTAAACACACAGGCAAAGCAATCGCGGCAAGAAAAACTGGGATTAAAACTTTTTTCTTCATATGTTTTTCCTTTCAAAGTAAATTTGCATTATTAATTTTGCCTCAACTCGAGTGCAAAACCGGATTTTTAAATCATTATTTTCTAGAATCCATAATGCATTAGTATATTCAATATAAATTGAAGGGCCTATTTTTTATATGACAATTATTATATGCAGGCAGGACTATTATTTGATTAGGTATTCTTTTAGAAATTAAATTTATTAAGATTTTATCAATATTTTTTCAATAAAAAAGACCCTCGCTTTGAGGGTCTTAATTGTTTAATTTAACAATTAGGCGTTTTCTCTTCTTTTCTTAGTGACTAAGAGGAGAGCAACACCAGCGATTGCAAAGGCCATAACGCTCACCATAGTGGCTTCTAATGAGCCGAAGCAACCAGCTTTCTTGTTTGGAAGATCTTTTGATTGAATTTCTGGAACAAAGAGTTCTAAGCTTGAACCTAATGTTGTTGGTTCATCATCACCATCAAGTGATAATTTAACCAAGACACGAATGAACCAGTTAGAACTGCGTTCTGGCGTACCAGAGATTGTGTTACCATCGAATGATAAGCCCGCTGGTAATGGAGTAACTGGATCGATAACCATTTCAACAGAGTTAATGGTCTTTTCATTGTATTGACCACCCGCTTTTAATTCGTTTGGTAATTCGACTTTGATGTTGATACTAGCACCAACAGCGCCGACATAACGGTTGTTGACGACATCTTTGAATGTTAAGTGTGCTTCTTTAACACAAACTTTAGACATAACACCAGAGTTAGCACATGTCCACATTGTTTCCTTAACGTTCTTTCTGAGCATATACCACCAGGTATAGGATTCAACTTTTGTGCCATCTTTCTTGGTGAAGACTGGAGCGCCTTTACCATCAAAAGCACTGCTATCCCATTTACATTCGATATCATCTCTGAAACCATTACTATCTAATTGTTGGTTACAACCCGCTAAGATACGGTCATTGATGTTTTCATAGCAGTAATTGTTAACACTACTATTGCCACTATGGGTCATATCGGAAATGATGTGACCTTTGAAGCCCCATTCATCACGTAAGACTTCTGTTAATAATGGATATGAAGCAGCGGTTTCCATTAAACCTAAACGGTTATAGGAAGACATGATAGCCATGGATTTACCTTCTTGGACAACAATTTGGAATGGTTTGAGGTAAATTTCACGTAACGCTTGTTCTGTTAAGAATGCAGAGACACCTTCACGGTTCTTTTCTTGATCGTTAACAGCGAAGTGCTTGAAGAAGCAATATAAACCTAAATCAGTAGCACCAGCAACGACTCTACCAGCGATTTTGCCCATTAAGAATGGATCGGCTGAATAATATTCGAAGTTTCTACCACCGAATGGAGAACGATGCAAGTTGACCGCTGGACCAGCCCAACCATATGTACCATTAATATGGGCTTCCATACCGACCATTTCACCTTGTCTCTTAGCTAAATCAACGTTGTATGTCGCGGCAACGATTGGAGCGCCTGCCCACCAAATGATTTGGAATTGGGAAGGACCATCACTATCACCAGTAGCTGGTTTGCCCATTCTACTGATAGCTTGGTTATGTTGACCACCACCATAGGAGAAGCCAATCATTTCGTTATATGTCATTTGATTCATTGCTTGTTCCCAAAGTGGATCATTGATATCAAGACCGACTAAATCTTGGAATTGAATACTATCTGCTTGGCTTGGAGCGGTAGCAGGTTGTGTCCAACCTAAAGCTTCGATATCGGCTTTAGTTTTATTGACTTCTTCAGGAATGTAGAGACCTTTATTTTCGTTTTCTAAGTCTTCCATTCTGAATTCATGAGTTAAATATTCTTCATAACGGCTGCCGGCTTTGACTGTTCTATCTTCATATGTTGGATGAGTTGGAACGTTAGCCATATCTTCACGAGAATATTGTTCGAAGTCGAAATCATTTTCACCTGGTAAGCAGTCATAGAAACCTCTATCAGTGAATCTATTTTTAACTTCATGACCTGTATAACGGTCTTTATCGTATTTGATACCTTCTTTGGCCACGGAGAATTTTACGGAACCTAATTCTTCATGAGCGTTTTGGTTGAGAGTGATGTAATAATCACCACCATCGAGTTCGTAGCCCTTGAAGCCGTTACCGTTTTTATCAGCGAAGTCATAGTTAGCGAAATCTTGAGTATTAATCTTAAGTGTTAATGTTTCTGATTCGCCTTTATTTAATAATTTTGTTTTAGCGAAAGCACATAAAACGCGGTCAGCTTTTTCGATACCGCCTTTGGTATATGGTGCTTTCCAATATAATTGGACAACATCTTTACCAGCGACGTTACCAGTGTTTTTAACTTTAACTTTCACTTCGATATCATAGATACCATCTTTAAGTGTTTTTCCTTTAACGTTTGAGGAAACGATTTCTTGTTTGAATGAGGTATAGCTCAAACCATAACCAAATGGATAGATGACACCTTCTTCACCACCATACCAAGTATCGGCTTCGCCTTTATTACCTTTAGCCATATCAGCGTATCTTGTTTCGTAATAACGATAGTCAACATAGATACCTTCTTCATATGCTAAATAGGAAGCAGGTTTAACACCATTTAAACCACCAGAAACGACTTTGAATTCTTCACCACCACGAGCGGTATCCCATCTTGGAGCACTATGTTCTTTATAGTTCTTGTCTGTACCATAACTAAGCATTGGTGCACCATCGGCGGCAAACAATGTATCTTGTGGAGCATAATATGTCTTGCCGTTTGTGGACACTACTTCATTTGTTTGTGAGTTATCGGAGAAGTTTTGGTATGTTGGGTCTTTTGTGAAATCACGGGCCCATGTATCGACTGTACGACCAGATGGGTTGACTTGACCGGTTAAAATCTTGCCGACTGATTTGGCACCAACAGCGCCTGGATTACCAATCCAAAGGATGGCTTTAACAGCATCATCATTTTCAAATTTGTCACATTGGAAGATGTTACCAGAGTTGACAACGATAATGATGTTATCAGTGTGCTTTTTAAGTTCTTCAAATAAAGCTTCTTCGTTTTCAGATAATTGAAGAGCGTGTCTATCGCTAACTTTTTCCGCGCTGGAATTTGTCTTCTTACTATCGTGAGCGTTACATGTTTTAACGTCGCAACCTTCACTACCTTCACGGGAAATGACTTGAATAGCGGCATCATTATATTCATCAAGTGTCGCTAATAATTCAGCGGAATAACTAGAGATTGGTGTTTCACCAATAGTAACTTCAGAGTTGCCTTTCCAACCATCATTACCATTTGTTCTACCACTTCCGGATCTAGAGTCATTGGAGTAAGATAAACCACCCCAGCCACCACTTGACCATTTGCCATAGAATGCTTGGATGTCCTTATTGACTTCAAAGCCAGCTTCTTCAAGAGAACCTTTAATGGTTTCATTACCACCAGAATCGCGGACTAGTTGCCAGTTTTCTTCACCATTAACGGAACCTGAACCGGAACCACCACCACCTCTGACGAGGTTGCCTGAACTCTTACCCACTAACGATACTTTTTGGCCTTGACCAGCCATAGGTAAGAAATTGTCTTTGTTTTTGAGAAGAACAAAACCTTCATCACAGATTTGTTCATTCAATGCTGAACCCGCTTTAATATAGTCGCTTTTTTCAGCGCTTTTTGAATAATCACCAATGAATTCAGCGGACACGCCACTAAATTGTTGTGAAAAACATAAAGGTGCTGTTAAGCCTAACAATAAAGCAGGAAACAATACTTTTTTTCTCATGAAAAAATGCCCTTTCTTATTATTTTTATGATGTTTGTTTCATTACGAATACAAACGACTACTATATTATTATCGCGCGTTTCGTAAACAATAGTAAACAATTTGAATGAAACATTAGAAAAGAAAAGGGCATTTAGCCCTTTCCTCTTTATTAATTTTTTATTAGATATATTCTAATTTTTATTAAAATATAGTTTGTGCGCGTAGCCCACTGGTTCTTCAGTGACATTAATACCTAACGCGGTTAATGTTCTTAAGTCAGCATCAGAGAGGATACATGAACAGTGTGCTTCACTACCTTTGAGCTTAGGAAGTTGCTTAAGCGCTAATTCGGCTAATGGGTTGCTATTAGCTTGAATGGCTAAGGCGATTAAGATTTCTTCCGCTCTAATACGTGGGTTTTCTTTCTTTAATGGACCAGTCTTTAAATCGGCCATTGGGGTAACCACATGTGGTGAAATAAGGTGAATACTATCATCAATTTTACCTAAGACTTTTAAGGTGTTAAGAAGCATTGCCGCTGGAGCGCCTAATAATCTAGAACGCTTACCAGTAATGATCTTGCCATTAGGTAATTCAATAGCGACCACTCTTTCTTTACACTTCTTGGCTTTCTCTAAGCACGCATTAACGCACTTTCTATCCGCTGGAGTCACACCAACTGCGTTCATTAATGATTCTTCTTTCACAATTGTTTCATCATCAAATTTACCTAAGTAGACATTCTTTCTAGCTTGGTAATATCTTCTAATGATTTCTTGTTTACTAGCCGCACAAGCTGCTTCATCATTAACAATCGCAAAGCCCACCATATTAACACCCATATCGGTTGGAGATTGATATGGAGAAGAGCCATAAATCTTTTCAAATATAGTTTTTAATAATGGGAATGTTTCAATGTCACGGTTGTAATTTGTGGTGGTTAAGCCATAGGCCGCTAAGTGATATGGGTCAATCATATTAACATCCGCTAAATCAACAGTCGCTGCTTCATAAGCTAAGTTAACTGGATGTGGTAATGGAAGGTTCCACACTGGGAATGTTTCATATTTAGCATAACCGGATTTAATACCACGGTTCATATCATGGTATAACTGGCTTAAACAGACAGCCATCTTACCTGAACCAGGACCTGGAGCGGTCACAACGATTAATGGTTTTGTGGTTTCAACATATTCGTTTTTCTCAAAGCCATCACTACCAAAAACAGAGACTAAGTTATGTGGATAACCCGCGATTGTGTAGTGTTTATAAACTTTGATACCGTTTTTTCTAAGTTTAGCGGCAAATTGTTTTAACACTGGGCTATCTTCGTAGAAGCAGAAGACCACACTACTGACATATAAGCCAGCGGCTTGATAAGCATCAATAAGTCTTTCAACTTCTGATTCATAGGTGATGCCTAAGTCGTTACGAACTTTATTTGTTTTAATATCGTTCGCGTTAACGGCCATGACGATTTCAGCGTCATCTTTTAATGTTAATAACATTTGTAGTTTTGAATCCGGTTCAAAACCTGGTAAAACTCTACTGGCGTGGTAGTCATCGAATAACTTACCACCAAATTCAAGATAAAGCTTACCACCGAAGGATTTAATGCGTTTTAAAATCTCCTGACGTTGGATTTTCAGATATTCTTTATTATCAAAGGCTAATTTCTTTTTATTCGTCGGCATAATTGTCAAAGTATCCTTGAATTAAGACAACTGGTGTACCTTTATCACCAGAACCACTTGTTAAGTCACATAAAGAACCTAATAAGTCAGTGATTTGTCTTGGGGTTGTGCCTTCGCTAGCCATCTTACCAACGAGGTCTTTTTCTTTAGCTTTGATATCTTCTTTAATCGCATCAGCGAGTTCTTTACCTTTTAAACCCTTATAAGCATTATCCGCTAAATATTTGAGTTTCAATTCGTTTGGTGTACCTTTTAAGCCCACGGTATGGAATGGAGAAACGACTGGGTCTGCTAATTCCCAAATCTTTCCTTGTGGATCTTTAAATGCACCATCACCATATACCATAACTTCAAAGTGTTTGCCGGTCTTTTCTAATAAGTCGGCTTGAACACCTTCCACTAAAGATTGACCATCTCTAGGGAATAATTTTACGGTTTCTTCAGTGGCTTTATTTGTGCCTAATAAGCCGTATTTTTCGTTATAACCAGAACCATTAACAGGTGCGGTTAAAATATCATCAAGGGCTAAAACTAATTCAGCACCTTTATCTTTTAACAAACGTTTTGTGGCAAATCTTGTGTGAATATCACATGCTAAGATTTTCTTTGTATAATTTAAAATCGCTTCAGCGCGGTTAGCGAAGATAATTACGGCTTCCGCACCTTGTTCTTCGATTATTTTTTTATAGTAATCAACATAGTCAACACCAGTGAATTCGTGCACTCTATAACCGAATAATTCACGGTATTTTTCTAATGTTAAAACGTCGCTGTATGGGTTAATGCCAGCTTCGTAAACTTGATCCGCGGTAATTAAAGCGTTACCAACTTCATCACTTGGGTAAGAAAGCATTAAGTAGACTTTCTTGACACCACGGGCGATACCTTTAAGTAAGATCGCAAATCTATTTCTACTTAAAATAGGAAAAATGACCGCTACTTCGTCGCCACCGGTTTTCTTTCTTACATCGTCAGCAATATTGTCGACAGAGGCGTAATTGCCTTGGCAACGGGCGACGATACTTTCGGTGATTGCGACAACATCGCGATCATGGAATTTGAATCCTTCATTTTCTGAGGCTTTTAAAACTGATTCGACAACAATCTCTCTTAAGTTGTCACCAGTTTTGAGGACAGGGAGTCTCACCCCTCTAGATGTCACACCAACACATCTCATAATTTGTTTCTCCTTTTTTCTATTTAACACCCTTCTTTTCTAGGATGTTTCTAGCGACATAGACGCCACAGGCTCCCGCTTGGGCTAAGCCACGGGTAAGGCCCGCACCATCGCCACCAACGTAGAGGTTTTTAATATTTTTAACTTCAAGTTTGTTATCAATTTCTGGGTGGGCGCTATAGTATTTAGCTTCAACGCCGTATAAAAGTGTATGTTCAGTAGCGATACCTGGAGTGATGTGGTCTAAGACTTGAATCATTTCGATAATCGCCTGCATGGTTTTTTGTGGCAAGCATAAGGCTAAGTCACCTGGCACTGCTTCTTTAAGAGTTGGTCTCACAAAGCCTTCGTTAATACGCTTAACTGTACTACGTCTTCCTTGTTTAATGTCGCCAAAGCGTTGGACTAAAACAGAGCCACACGCTAATTGGTTAGCTAAGGATGAGACTTTTAATGCATATTCATTTGGTTTTTTGAATGGTTCTTCAAAATGGTGTGTAACTAATAAAGCAAAGTTTGTATTTTCACTAGATAAAGATGGGTCGCTATAGGAGTGACCATTAACATTAACGACACCTTGGTAGTTTTCCATAACGACGTGGCCACCTGGGTTAGAGCAGAATGTTCTAACTGTGCTACCAGTAGAGGCTTTATAGATAAACTTACCTTCATATAAGTTTTTGTTAATTTCTTCCATAACCATGTTTGGACATTCAACACGAACACCGATATCAACTTGGTTTTGGGTCATTTCGACATTTAATTTTTCAAATAAATTAGTGAGCCATTGGCTACCTTCACGACCGACAGCGAGTAAAACATAATCCGCATCGATTCTTTCATCATCGGCTAAAATAACGCCTTTAACTTGTCCTTCTTCCACGACAATATCTTTCACCGTTGTGGAGAATCTAGTGTCAATCTTCTTTTCTAAATCTAAATATATTCTAGTTAAGATTTTTAAGTTTTCTTCTGTGCCTAAGTGTCTGACCTTGCTATGTAATAATTTAAGACCAACAGACATGGCTTTCTTTTCAATATCTCTAACTTCTTTAGTGTATGGATCAGTAATGACTGGAGTGGCGCCATATTTAAGATTGATTTGGTCGACATAATCAATCAATTTCATGAGTTCATCACGGTCAATATAATCTTGTAACCAACCACCAAATTCAGAGGTAATGTTAAATTTACCATCAGAATAAGCACCAGCCCCACCAAAACCATTAGTGATGGAACAAGCTGGGAAGCATTCTTGATAGCCTTTAATATTTCTTGGACATTTTGTTAATTTGTGTTCTAAAACTGGGCAATGTCTCTTTTCGATAGAGAGACCCTTATCTATAAGGAGTACTTTTAATTTTGGGTTTTTGTTGACTAATTCGTAGGCACAAAAATATCCACTTGGGCCCGCTCCAACAATCACGACATCGTATTTCATAAGGTATCTCCTTTAAGTCTTTTCCACAAAGAAAAAACACTATTTAAGTATAGATTATACACGCGTGATTGTTAATATATTTTTAATGATTTTAATGTAAATAAAACCTTACACAAATAGATGTAGTTTAAACGATTTTTATTACGTAAATGTTTAGCCTTCTTTGGTGAAATCGAAATAGTCTAAGACATCTGGATTGTCTGTTATTTTTTCTACAGCACCTTTAGCCACAAGCTTTCTACCCTCATATAATTCGAACATTGTTCCTTTCGCTAAGATGTTTGGAGCTCTTTTATAATTTAAAAATCTCAAATAACTACGAGTTGTATAGTCACTTGTTTTTTCATAGTTATAGCAGATTATTGACCAAGCACAGCCATTAAATGTCGTTTGCCCTTTTATTCCAATCTGAGGAGCGTATTTGTTATTTTCCATTGGGACGGGTCCTTTTCTTCCACCCTCTTCAGGAGTGACCCAAATCAAGGTAGCCTCATACACCACGAAATCTGTTCCAAGTAAGCAGCGACCAATGTGTTCCCACTCTTTATATTCGTCTTCTAACATGCTTTTGTCTGTAAAAGCATCAATCACAAAGGCATAATTTAAAAATTCTTTGTAATCGGAATTAATATTATTTTTGATTACTTTTAGTAAGTATTTTTTGACTTCAGATGGATTCATTTCCATCATCATTACTGCAGCGCAGAGCGATTGATCTTCTTTTTTATAGTTTCCTTCTATAAATGAAATAAGATCACTGAAACTGCCCAATGGTAGTTTATAGAAACCATCTTCTGGACCATAACCATAGTCAAACATCGGATGTTTAATCCATTCGGAGTCATCTTTTCTACTGAAATATCTACCATCCCTTTCAACAAGTCCAAAATCTTCAGGAGTGGTTTTATCATGTTTGTAACTCATCATGAACTTTTTGTTCTTAGGTAACGTTTTTAATTCGTTGAAAAATTGTGAGCCCACATAGTGGTCACGGATTTCCGCAATTAATCTATTATTGTCCTTTCGACGTATGACCGTATGAATAGCATAATACTTTTCAAAAAAGTGATGAAAAGAATCGCGAAATCCGGCACGATGCGCACGTGATTCATCGATAGCAATAACGTTATCTCTTTCGTATTTTTTCGTAAAAAAGAAGTGTCTAATCTTAAATTCTTCATCATTAAAGCTTATTTTCCAAAGCACATAGCCGAGCCAAGCAATGAAAAAAGCAAGCCAAAGAGTAGACAAACCAATAATGCCAATAATTCTATCTGCATCATTTCTAAATTTAGCGTAGAGCAAAAACAAAACAATAAGAGGGATTGCAAGCAATAAACAAATACCGCAAATAATGTTAATGCTTTTATTCTTCTTAATAACGTTATATTTCATAAATGATCACTCTATTGAATAATAGCAAATATCATGTGATATTCTCAATATTTTTCAAAGAAAAAAGACCGGATTTTACTCCGGTCTTATATATATTATTTATATTGATTAGAAGTTCTCGTTGATATATTTAGCGATGATTGGCGATAAGGAGACAATAGAAACAACGTCTTCTTCTTGTGGGATAGAATCACTAATAGCGATATCTAAGA
>CAMVBL010000028.1 GCA_947165725.1 uncultured Caryophanales bacterium
CCAGTTGGTTGTCCAACCTTTGGGGCTCATATCAAATTAAGGACCTTTTAAATTACTTGTAATTTAGTTTATTCGTCTTGATAACAAGAGCCACCGATGAATTCACGGATAATGGAATTACATGGAACCCATTTATCACTTAAGTCATCGAAGAATTTAAGCATACGGATTAATCTTTCCGCCACTGGGAAGTATTCACTTTCAGTATCAATTTCTTCAAGTAATGGCATGGCATATTTCTTCATCACGCTAAGTTCATAACTAGAGAATGAGTTGAAGACATAGTTAGCGCCTTCTTGAGAAGGATAAATCCATTTGAATTCACCTTTTCTAACACTTGGCCACATCTCTAAAGTAGAAATAGCGGAAGCGTTTCTGAATTGGTGGTCACGCACAATTCTTCTAAGAAGTCTTAAATCGGTTAAACTCATTGGGTTATGGTTATCGATATTGACTTGAGATTGTGGGGCAATAAAGATTTTGAATTTTTGGTGAGCAGGAATAGAAGCGGTTAATCTTTCATTTAAGGCATGGATACCTTCAATGATGATTGGTTGATCTTGTGGAACGATTAATTTTCTACCTTCTTTAGCGCGGCAGCCCGCTTTAAAGTCATATCTTGGACATTCAACTTCTAAACCAGCGACTAAGTCAGCGAGGTTTTGGTTAAATAATTCGATATCTAAGGCATCAGCGCTTTCTAAATCTGGCTTACCATCTTCATCTAATGGCGCTTGGCCTCTTGGTAAATAGTAGTCATCCATAGAAATACGGATAGGTTTAATACCTCTAGATAATAATTCAATTCTTAATCTATTAGCGAATGTGGTCTTACCAGAAGAAGAAGGACCAGCGATACAAATCAAACGAATGGATTCTTTTTCATCTTCAATCATCTGACCTAATTCACATAATTGACGGTTGTGTCTTTGCTCACAAAGTGTGATAAATTCAACGTCACCATCTTGTTCAATTCTTTGGTTAATACCAACGATAGTGTTACAACCTGTCGCTAAAGCCCATTGATGCGCTCTTTTTAAGGTCTTACCAAATGTTGGAGCATCTTCAAATGGTGGAATCTCACCATTATAGTCAGGACGTGGATATTGAATGATAATACCTGGGTGATAATATTTGATAACCCATCTATTGATATAACCAGTGGATGGCACCATACGGTTATACATATAGTTACGATAATTACCGCATGTATAAATATGCGCGGTCTTTTCTGGACGATATTTTAAAATATCGACTTTATCTTGATAACCATCTTCGGTAAAGATTCTAGCAGCTTCTTCTTTAGAAACAATCTTTCTTTCTAATGGTAAATCTAAGGAAACGAGTCTATTCATTTCCGCAACTAATTCTTTGATCATAATACCAGAAGCACTTGTGCCTGGATTTAAGATTTGTAAGAAGATAGAACGGGAAACGTTATAGGCAAATCTAATTTCATAATGAGGATGGATATTGTGCATAGCCATCGCCACTAAGAAACGAAGAGATGATTCATAAATTGGTTTAGCATCTCTATCTTTGCAGGTTAAAGGAATAATTTCAGAATCCTTATCAATTGTGTATGTGAGTTCACGGACACGGCCGTTAACATAAGCACATATAATGTTTTTGTCTTTGCCCACGACATCTAACACGGTAACCGGAGCATCATAAATTTTTTCTGTGTTATTAAAAACCACTTTAATTGGCATTGTATAGTTCCTCCTAAGAGTCAAGTCTTACATTCTAAACGATACGTTTGTTTGTATCAAGCAAAAATATTATATACGATATTTCTTTAAATTGCTTGCCTATTTGTTTAAAATTACAAATAGGAGATACAAAAGTGCTTTATCCGTTTGCTGGACGTTATTTTAATAAGCGCAGACATTTTTGTTATGCTTTTAAAGACTATTCTTTTATTCTAAATTTGAGGTTGTGGGCTTAATGAAAAAAAAGACAAAATTTTTAATTATAATTCTATCCATAGTCGTGTCTGTGCCTTCATTCTCTTTGATAGGCTTTATTTCTTACTTAATAATTGCATCTAATATTCAACGCAAAGTTCATAATCCATCGTTATTGCATCAGACTCGCTATGTGTTGGAGAAAGATGGAGGCATAATCTATCTTGATTCTTTAGAATCGTTTATGAGAAGCTCTTTAAACAGAACTTATGAACCACATTATTTTTTCCATAACGATATAAGATTAATGAGTACAGGCAATAATTCAATAACATATTCTGAAAAATACGTCGCATTTTCGGGGCGCGTATCTAGTTATAATGATTCAACAAGTTATATACAGGTGTATGACGCAGATTTTTCGTTAATAAAGGAATTTGCGAACGAAGGATATCATGATGCTATTTTCTATGATAATTTCTTATATTATTCAAGTTTTAATAATCAATTAGTGAAATACGATATTGAAAATAATAGTACAATTATAGTGGCAAACGATTTAAAACCAACTCTATCGTATTATGATTCTGGCTATTCTTTCGATATAGGAAGGTACAACGAGTTTACTAATTGCCTTTTCAATGGCAAAGCCCTTCTATCGCATTATTACGTTGATGGCAATTTGCATTTGTATTGTAAAAATTTCGATTTGTGTATCAAACGCAATAGACTATCGATAAATGATATTGAAGACGAAAACAATAACTACTTTTTTGATAGACTGTACGATAATGCTTATTTGATTGACGATAAAATTGTTTTTGCGGCATATTGCAGATTAGAAAATGATGAATGTGGGTCACAGTCAGATCTTTGCATTTGTAGATTGGGCAAATCATATTTATTTATATTTGATATAAAAACCCAAAAAATGAGTTTGATTAAAGAATTTGCTGATGGAACATTTTTAATTGATTATGATTTAGAAAATGCCCATTATTATTATCAAAGCGCCTTTTACACCAATAATGTTTTTGTCAGGGAATCTAAAAAAATAGAACCCGGAGAATTAAAAACAATTAAAGGCGAAAAATATTTACCTCCACGTACTGGTATGCCTTATTATTTATCGTATTGCAACGGTAAGTTTTATGGCGCTTAATAATTTGGCATAGTACGTCCCTTACCGAGTGACATCTTTTTTAAGGTGTAGTTTTATTAGAAACAACAATAATGAGATAGTCACGAAAGCCTATCGTAGTCCAAGCAGGCTTTTTGAGTTTTTTCGATTTTTATATTTTTTAAATATATTATGTGATATAGTGATTATCGCTAGAAAGGATTGTATATGCAAAGATTACTCGTAGTTGTGGATTATCAAAACGATTTCGTTGATGGTGCTTTAGGCTTTGAAGGCGCAGATAAGATTGCCCCTCGTATCGTGGAACTCATTAAAGAATTCCGTGCTAATAAAGACACCGTCGTTTTTACGTATGATACCCACCAAGAAGATTATTTAAAAACAACCGAAGGCCAATACTTACCTGTTCCTCACTGTTTAAAGGGCACTAAGGGTTGGGAATTACATCCATCAATTAAAGACCTCGTAGAGGATTCCCTAGTGTTTGAAAAACCAGGTTTTGGTAGCAAAGCTTTAGGCGATTATATTGCTAAAAATAACTTTGACGAGATTTATCTCTGTGGTCTTGTTAGTGACATCTGTGTCTTTAGTAACGCGATTATCGCTAAAGCGGCAGCCTCCACATACTGCAAAATCAAAATCGTAAGAGATGCTACTTCATCATTTGATTTAGAGATGCAAGAAAAGGCTTTTGATGTTTTAAAACATCTCCACATGGAAATTATCTAGCTAGTTATAAATCTTATATAAATATATAAAGGAGAAACAACTTATGAAAAACATGGTTTACATCCAATCCGGTGGACCAACCTCAGTCATTAACACATCATTATATGGTGCGATTAAAGAAGCAAAAAAACATCCAGATCTTATCGGTCACATCTATGGCTCTCAACACGGTGTTGAAGGCTTAATCGATGATGACTTAATCGATTTAGGTTTAGAAGACGATGAACAAATCGAACTTCTTCTCCAAACTCCAGGTAGTATCTTAGGTACCACAAGAAGAAAACTTCCAAAGGACATCCATACTCCTGAATACGCCGCGATTATTGAAAACATCAAAAAACACAACATTGGTTATGTTTTCATCAATGGTGGTAACGACTCCATGGATACCTGCAATAAACTTGCTAAATTAGTTAAAGAATTAGGTATCGAAGACGTCAAAGTTATCGGTGTGCCAAAAACAATTGATAACGACTTAGCCTGCACAGACCACTCTTTAGGTTTCCCAAGTGCCGCTAAATTCGTTATTAACTCTGTTAATGCTTTCGCTATGGACGCTAACTGTTTCAAGAAAGGTAAAGTCCACATCGTTGAAATCATGGGCCGTGATGCTGGTTGGTTAACAGCTTCTGTTGATTTATTACCAGAACAAACAAGACCACACCTCATTTACTTACCAGAAATGAAGTTCGACTTAGAACAATTCTTAGTTGATGTTCAAAGAGTTTATAAAGAAAAAGGCTTTGCCTTAGTCGCTATCTCTGAAGGTTTACAATTCGAAAGAGATATGACCAACGTCCGTGTTGATGGTTTCGGTCACGCCCAATTAGGTGGCGCTGCTGCGGAACTCTGCAGAATCGTTGAAAATAGACTTGATATCGGCACAAGAGCGGTGGAATTCTCCATCATCCAAAGAGCTTTCCCACAATATGTCTCTTTAGTCGACCGCAAAGAAGCTATTAAGACTGGTGAAAAAGCTGTTCAAGCCGCTCTTAAAGGTAAAACAGGCAAAATGATCATCTTTGAAAGAGTGAGCCAAAACCCATACAAGATCAAATATAAACTCGCTCCATTAAGCAAAGTCGCTAATGCTGTCAGTCACGTCAAACCAGAAATGATTGTTGACGCTACACGTATGAGCGATAGCTTCAGAGATTATTTACGTCCATTAGTCCAAGGTGAAGTCAAACTCATCTATAAAGATGGTATCGCCCCAGTGAGTAACTTCAAACGTATCAAAGTTAAATAATGAAAAAATTCTTTAGCCAAACAATAGAAATAAAAGCCCTTATTATTTCAATAATCGCGACTGTCTTAGGCTTTCTAGGAACAATATTTCTATTTTGGCAACAAAGAGGAGATATCCCCTTCGGTGTATTGACTGGAGGGGGTATCATCATCCTTGGATGGTTAATACTTTACTTAAGTAAGAAATACGGCAAAGAGACCGCTAAACTCGATGTCTTTGTGATATTTCTTAGATTATCTTTATTGGTGGTAAGCGCTATTACGTTCGCCGTTTTACGCTTACAGCTTAGCTTATATATTATTTCGCCAATATCCTTAATTATCACTTACTTAGTAGTCTCGTTATTAACCCTTATCGCGCACATAGGAAAGGATAAAAATGCCTGAGGAAAGTAACAACATTTTCAGTAATTTCTTCAAGATTAATATCGCTGGAGAATTAGTGTCTTCACTAATAGTCATTCTCATTATAGTGATACTTTCTTTAATCGTGGGCATTTTAGCCGCTAAACATGATCCACTTAAAAAGCCAAAAGGTCTTTTATTAATCGCTGAAATTGGCGTCAATTTCTTTGATAACTTTGCTCGTGATTTAGTGGGTACAGCCTTACCTAACTTTGGTGGGTTTATCATGGGTGTAGCGATGTATTTATTCATCTCATTTATTTTTGGATTAACGGGTCTTCCTTCTCCAGTGACCTATATGGCGGTGCCATTATCTCTTGGCTTGACGACATTCCTATTAATCCATTACACATCCGCTAGATATACGAAGTGGCGTTATTTTAAACGCTACATCGATCCAATCCCAATCTTTTTACCAATTAACTTAATCTCCATGTGGGCGCCTTTACTCTCGCTCACTTTACGTTTATTTGGTAACGCTATCGCAGGTTGGGCATTATTATCCATCGTGGAGTATGCTTTAAGAGATTTATCAAGCACACTTTTCTCTTTCATTCAATCTGAATGGAATCAAGTGTTCTTAGCCCCTCTTCCACTCGCGATACTTCACGCTTATTTTGATGTCTTTTCTGGTTTAATCCAGACATTTGTCTTCATTCTTTTGACTTCAATATTCATTGGTCAAGAGATTCCAGAAGATATAACTTTAAACACTATGGAAAGGAGGAAGAATTAATGACCGGTTCATTAAACGTTTTAGCCGCTGCTATTGCCATCTTAGGTGTTATGCCTAGTGCTCTTGGTGAAGGTTTGGTTTGTGCCCACGCTCTTGACGGTATGTCACGTAACCCTGAAATGTATGGCAAATTAAGAACATCAATGATTCTCGCTTGTGCCCTTGTTGAAACCACAGCGATTTACTCATTGCTCATCAGCATTTTGATTTTATTTACAAAGTAAAAGGAGGTAAAAGAATATGTCATTGCCAGTATTTAACGCCATTGACGATATTATTGAACAGATGCAAACGATTCCTGGTAAATTAGTGCCAGATTGGTTTTCTCTTGTCATTCAGTTATCTTCTTTTATCATCCTTTTACTTGTTGTCTTCTTCGTGGCCTATAAGCCAGTGAAAAAGATGCTCCAAAAAAGAGCAGACTTCATTCAAGAAGAAATTGAACAAGCCCAAAAGAATCACGCTGAAGCCGTGGAACAAACTAAAGAAGCCAAAAAAATTCTTAGTGATTCCAAAGCTGAAGCAAGCTTAATCATTGCTAATGCCACTAAAAAAGGTGAAGAAAAATACGAAGCAATGATTTCAGAAGCTAAAGAAGAAGTTAAAGAGATGAAACTCGCCGCTCAAGATGATATTGAGCAAGCTAAAGTGGATGCTCTTAACGACATTAGAAATGAGATGGTTAACGTTGCGTTAAGCGCCTCAAAAGAAATCTTAAAACGCGAAGTCGATAGTCAAGATAACGCTCGTCTCGCGGAAGATTTTATCAATCGTTTAAATTAATTTAATCTATGAATCAAATAGCCCAAACATACGCTGAAGCATTATTCTCTTTAGGCTTAGAAGATAAGAAACTCACTAAGCTACAAGATGAAGGAAAAACATTATCAGAAATCATTCATGATAATGAAGACTTTTTATTGCTTATTGATTCACGTTTTATGAGCCGTGAAGAAAGACAAGATATTGCTTCTAAAATCTTAAAAGATTTTGATGAAGATATAGTTAACTTTGTGAAGGTATTAATCGCTAATAACCGCACTAACTATATTAAAGATGTCTTAGAAGCGTTTAATTCCTTATGTAATGAATATAAGGGTGTTAAAGAAGGGCTTATCTATTCAGCGTTTCCTCTTAATAAAGAAACTATTAACAAAATCAAAAACAAAATCAGTCAAATCGAAGGAATGGATGTTGAACTTATCTCCCGTATTGATCCAAGTTTAATCGGTGGGGTGAAAGTCGTCATCAATTCTCATGTCTATGATGGCTCAATTAAAAACCAACTTGAAAGAATGCAAATTGACCTTCTACGAAAGGAGCTTTAACTCATGAAAATCCACGCTAATGAAATCAGCGCTCTTATCAAAGAGCAAATTAAAAATTACCGCCACAAAATCGATAGTAACGACGTTGGTACTGTTGTTTCTGTCGGCGATGGTATCGCTAATGTATATGGCTTAGACAAAGCAATGCTAGGTGAACTTTTACTCTTCCCTAACGAAGTATACGGTATGGTTATGAACCTTGACAGCGATAGTGTGGGCGTTGTTCTTTTAGGTAACGATAACTTAGTTAAAGAAGGCGATTTAGTCAATCGCACAAAGATGGTCATGGAAGTGCCAGTTGGTGAAGAATTATTAGGCCGTGTTGTTAATTCCTTAGGCCAAGCTATTGATGGCTTAGGTGAAATCAAAACTAATAAACGCCGTCCAATCGAAGTGATTGCCCCAGGCGTTATCAAAAGAAAGAGTGTTGATACCCCTCTTGAAACAGGTATTACAATGATCGATGCCATGACTCCTATTGGTCGTGGTCAAAGAGAACTTATTATCGGCGATAGACAAACCGGTAAAACCGCGATTGCCATTGACACAATCATCAATCAAAAAGATAAAGGTGTCATTTGTATTTATGTGGCCATCGGTCAAAAGAATTCTACAGTCGCCCAAATCGTTGATAAATTAAAACGTCATAAAGCAATGGATTATACAATCGTGATGAGTGCTTCCGCGAGTGAACCAGCGCCATTATTATATGTCGCTCCATATGCCGGATGTGCAATGGCGGAAGAATTCATGTATCAAGGCAAAGATGTCTTAATTGTCTACGATGATTTAAGTAAGCACGCTGTTGCTTATCGTACTTTATCTCTTTTATTAAAAAGAGCCCCAGGTAGAGAAGCCTATCCTGGTGATGTCTTCTATTTACATAGTAGATTACTCGAAAGAGCTTGTAAGTTAGCCCCTGAATTTGGTGGTGGTTCTATTACCGCTTTACCAATTGTTGAAACCCAATCCGGTGACATCAGTGCTTATATTCCAACAAATGTTATTTCCATCACTGATGGACAAATCTTCTTACAAGCAGATTTATTCAATGCTGGTCAAAGACCAGCCATCGATAGTGGTCTTTCTGTCTCCCGTGTTGGTGGGGACGCCCAATTTAAAGCCACTAAACAAGTTGCTCGCGCCTTAAAGATTGAATTAGCGAGCTATCTTGAAATGAAATCATTTAGCCAATTTGGTAGTGATTTAGACGCTTCAACTTTAGCGGTCTTAAATCATGGTGAAGCCTTAATGGCGATGTTAAAACAGAAACAATACGACGTCTATCAATTAGACAAACAAGTCTTTGACTTATACGTCGCGAAAAACAATTACTTAGATAACTTAGATAAAAATAATGTTAGAAAAGTCTTAGATGAGGCTTATGAACAATTCAAAGCCACGAACGCTAATGTCTTAGCTAACATTAATAAAAATAAAGAAATTAAGGCAGAAGACGAACAAGTCTTAGCCAAGGAAATAAAAGCATTTTTTGAAAATTTAAACTAGTAGTGTATGGCCCAAGAAGTAACAAGAATTAAGAAAAGAATCAAATCCGTTACTGGCTCTTATAAAATCACTTCGGCGATGAAACTAGTTTCCACAGTGAAACTTAAGAAGTGGAAAAATAAGATGCTAGCGACAAAAGAATATTCTAAGCGTGTTGATGAAATCGCTAAGATGGTCTTTTCTAGTGTCGAAGAAAGTAATAATCCATTCTTTATTACTAACGATAAAGCGGATAAAAATCTCTATATCATTCTTTCTTCTTCTTTAGGCTTATGTGGAGCATATAACAACAATATCTTTAGACTCGCTGATGCGAAAATTAAAGAAAATGATGAGGCCATCATCTTAGGCAATAAAGCTATTAGCCATTATAAAAATGACACCTTCAAACAGATTGAAGATTTCAAAGAATATAGTTCAGTAAGAGATGAAGCAATTATCAAGAGTATCGTGAACTTTATCTCAAAAGAATACACAAAAGGTACATATAAAGAAGTGCACCTTATCTATACCGCTTATAAGAATTCTCTTGTGTTCCATCCTTGCGATTATGTGGTCTTACCTCTTAAAGGCAACGAACCAATCAAGGGCTATCCACCTTTAATGGAACCAAGTAAAGAAGCATTAATTAATTCTCTTGTTCCATTCTATTTAAAAAATAGTGTGTACGCTAAATTCTTAGAAAGCGAAGTATGTGAACAAGCCGCGCGTTCTAACGCGATGGAAAACGCTACAAAGAATGCTGAAGAATTACTCGATAGTTTACAAATCGAGTTCAATAAAGCGCGCCAAGGCGCAATTACGCAAGAAATCACCGAAATCGTCGGTGGCTCTAATATGTAGGAGGGAAAATTATGGAAAAGAAAGTCTTAGGAACAATTAAACAAGTTGTCGGACCAATCGTCGATGTGCAGTTTAAAGATCAACATCTTCCAGAATTATTAACCGCTTTAAAGATTCCTTTAAACGGTAATGAATTAACTGTGGAAGTTATGCAACACATCGGAGATGATGCTGTGCGCTGTGTCTCTATGGGCCCAACAGAAGGACTTGTAAGAGGTATGGAAGTTATTTCCACTGAAGCGCCAATCAGTGTCCCAGTTGGCAAAGAAACATTAGGTAGAATGTTTAATGTTTTAGGTGAACCAATTGATGGTAAAGAACAAGTTAAAACAGAAAAAAGAATGTCCATCCATAGACAACCTCCTAAATTTAAAGATCAATCAGTTAAAACTGAAATCTTTGAAACAGGTATTAAAGTTATCGACTTATTATGCCCTTATGTTAAAGGTGGCAAAATCGGTTTATTCGGTGGCGCTGGTGTTGGCAAAACCGTCTTAATCCAAGAATTAATGAATAACATCGCTAACGAAAAAGGTGGTATTTCCGTTTTCGCTGGTGTTGGTGAAAGAAGTAGAGAAGGTAATGACCTCTACTATGAAATGATTAAAACTGGTGTTATTGATAAGACCGCTTTAGTGTTTGGTCAAATGAATGAACCACCAGGTGCTCGTATGAGAGTGGCCTTAACTGGTTTAACTATGGCGGAATATTTCCGTGATGAAGAAAAGAGCGATGTCTTACTCTTCATCGATAACATCTTTAGATTTACCCAAGCTGGTAGTGAAGTATCCGCTCTTTTAGGCAGAATGCCTTCCGCTGTTGGTTATCAACCAACCTTAGCGACAGAAATGGGCCAATTACAAGAAAGAATTACTTCCACAAGTAATGGTTCTATTACTTCCGTTCAAGCGATTTATGTCCCAGCGGATGACTTAACTGACCCTGCCCCTGCTACAACATTCTCTCACTTAGACGCTAAAACAGTTCTTGATAGAGGAACTGCGGCTTTAGGTATCTATCCAGCGGTTGATCCTTTAAATAGCTCAAGTACTGCGCTTGAACCTGCTATTGTTGGTCAAGAACACTACGATGTGGCAAGAGGGGTTATTGAAACACTTGAAAGATATAAAGAATTAAGTGATATCATCGCTATCCTTGGTATGGATGAATTAAGTGATGAAGATAAAAAGATTGTCGCTAGAGCCAGAAAGATAAGAAACTTCTTATCTCAACCTTTCCATGTCGCAGCGAGATTCAACGGTACCGAAGGTATCTTCGTTAAACGTGAAGATACAGTCCGTTCCTTTAAGGCTATCTTAGATGGGGAAGCTGATGATTTACCAGAAATCGCTTTCTTATATGTTGGTACCATCGAAGAAGCCAGAAAAAAAGCGGAGTCATATAAACAATGAGCACCTTCCTTTTAGAAATATTTACACCTTTTGGTAAATACTTTGACCGTTATGTCGAAGAATTAGTCATCCAAACAGATGATTATGTTTTAGGTATATTACCTAACCATACCCCATTAGTGTCTAAAGTAAAGATTTCTAAAATGTATATCATCCAAAATGGTGATAAAAAGTGTTATGCTATCGGCGAAGGCTTACTCAATATTGCTAAAGATGGCGTCACCCTTCTTTTAGAGTCCATTGAAAGCAAAGACGATATCGATATCAATAGGGCAAAGGACGCTAAAAAGAGAGCAGAACAACGTTTAGCAACTTTAGTGAATATTGACGTAGAAAGAGCCCAAAGAGCGCTCAATAGGGCTAATAACCGTATTAGCGTTTATGAAAACGACGATTAGGAGGAACTATTATGCATTCCTGGCATGATGTAAAAATCTCTAGAGTAACCCCAAGTGACTTTTTAGCGGTCATTGAAATATCTAAAGGTAGTAAGAATAAATATGAACTTGATAAAGAAACAGGTCATTTAATTTTAGACCGTGTTCTTTTCACCAGTACTCACTACCCACAAAACTATGGTTTTATTCCACGTACATTCGCGGATGATTATGACCCACTTGATGTCTTAGTTTTATGTAGCGAACCAATCGTTCCTATGTCCATGGTGGAATGTACCCCAATTGGTGTTCTAATTATGACGGATAATGGCTTAAATGATGAAAAGATTATCGCTGTTGCGAAAAACGATCCATTCTATAACGGCTATAACAATATTAGTGAAATCCCTTCTCACATCATGGATGAAATCAAACACTTCTTCATGGTCTATAAATCCTTAGAAGGTAAAGATACTTCAGTTGAAGTATTTAAAGATAGAAAAGCCGCGGAAGAAATTATCCAACGTAGCTTAGATAAATATCATCACGATATCGAACCACGTATTACCGCGGAAAGAAAAGCTAGAGGCTATTAATGCTTCATATCGTCTTATATCGTCCAGAAAAACCACAAAATACTGGTAACATTATGCGTACATGTGTCGCTATTCACGCCACATTACACATCATTGGACCAATTACTTTTTCTATTGATTCTAAAGACCTCAAAAGAGTGGGCATGGACTATATTGATGATTTAAAAATGCACTTTTATAAAGACTACGAAACATTTGTAAAAGAAAACCCTAATGCGGATATCTATTACGTTACTAGATACGCAAAAACTGTTTATTCAACATATGATTTATCTAATCCTTCAAGAAACATCTATTTAATGTTTGGAAGAGAATCAACAGGTATTCCTCATGATATCTTAAAGATGCATGAAGATAGACTTATGCGTATACCAATGGTCCCTGAAGCCAGAAGCTTAAATCTATCTAACTGTGTCGCTTTAGTGGCCTATGAAGTTCTTAGACAACAAAAATTCCCTGACTTAGCGACAGAGGAAGCTATTAAAGGACCAGATTTCTTATTTAAAGATTAGTAGTCTTGTTTATTAGAAAGTAACGCGACTGTTTCTTCTCTTACTTTATTTAAAGTAATCGTGGAATAGTTAAGTAAATTAGCCTCGCCTAAAGCGTGGCCTTTTTTAACGTTCTTCATATTGGTGATCATAATATCGCCAGCGGACTTATTTGAAAGAATTAAGCAAAGCTCCGCAGCGACGAGTTTGACATCATTGCTTGGATTTGGATTATGAATGATAACATGGGCTCCGTGATAGTCTTTAATATGTAAATACCAGTCATCTTTATTAGCGATCTTAAATGTTAATTCGTTATTAGACGAAGCATTTTTTCCAAAGGAAATCTTCACATTATCATAAATGATATATGAACATCTAATTGGTAATAGTTTCTTCTTTAAATGTTGTTTTGGTAAAAGCTCTTGAGATAAAGAGAATAGTTCCTCATCATCCATGTATTGAGAGCTCACTAAAAGATAGGAGAGATAATCCTCCTCTTCCTTGGCTTTATTAACTTCTAATTCCGCCATCTCGATAGTGCGTTTACTCTTCTTATATTTTTTAAACATCGCATTCGCGTTTTCAACGATGCTCTTGGATTCGTCTAATTGGATGTTGTTATCTTTAAGATATTCATCTAATAGTTCTTTATCAGATTGGAACGCTAATAAGTAATTGCCATGATCAGCATCGTTTAGATGTTCTTTCGCGGATTCTATTTCACTTCTTAAAACCACACTCTTTTTATCAAGTGATTTAATACGACTTTTGATATAGCGATAAAGTGGTGTGAACTTTTCTTTCTTATGCACTTGCAAAGCATTTTCATAATAGTTCACAGCCTGTTTTTTAATATCTTCTAAAGAAGGAACTTCATCTTCTTCCTTTAATACACCTTTATTAGGATATTCATAACTTAAACCATTTAATATCGGTCTAGCGCTTGTCACACTAGCGTAATGTAAAGCATGGATAATCTTACCTTCTTCATTCACAAATAAAAGATTAGCTCTTTGAGGAATACATTCTAAATACAAGTGAGTAACGACTTTCTCATAGTAGTCATTAGCCTTTTGAATAACGAACTCGACAATGCGGTCATCGTTATTTAAATTAACATCTACGATATAGGCATCCTTTAAGAATTTTCTTAAAGACTCATTTAAATTACCCATAATTGTGGGTTCTACTTTTTTAACATTAATTAAGGCTAAAAATGGATGTTGATGATTAAGAGAAATAAGTAACTTTTCATCTTTAATCATTGATAGTGTGCATAAGAAATCATGAGAGTTAATCACTGTAATGTTATTGATTCTACAACCAATGATTTTCCTTCTTAATTCATCAATGACTTTCTTAAATGCATCATAAGAATAGTAGTTCATACAACTATTATCTTATAAATTTTTATAAAAAGATAT
>CAMVBL010000029.1 GCA_947165725.1 uncultured Caryophanales bacterium
AAAAAATAGATTTATAATGCGTTTGGTATTGTTTTAAAATTCTGATATGTTACGATTTTTCAATTAGAGATTTTTTATGTTATTAGGAAGGTACATTACTCGTTATTATCTCAAATATGGCTGGCTGTTTCTTATTGGCATCCTGGCTTTAATCGCGGTCGATTATATCCAACTTAAGATTCCTGAATACCTTGGTGAAGTTGTCTATATCTTAGAACATAACGGTGACACTAACCGCATCTTTACTTTAGGTTTATATGTCTTAATCGTCGCTGCAGGGATGTTTGTGGGCCGCTTTATTTGGCGTATCGCTTTATTTAATGCTTCTTTCCGTATTGAGGCTGACCTCCGTCATAAGATGTTTTTAAAGGCAGAAGCCTTACCAAGACAGTTTTATCATGACACGAAAGTCGGTAGTGTGATGAGCTGGTTCACTAATGACTTGGAAACAATTAGTGATCACCTTGGTTGGGGCACAGTCATGATTGTCGACTCATTATTCTTGTCGGTCCTTACTATTGTAAAGATGATAATGCTTGATGGCATCATGTCTTTTATTTGTTTCATTCCAATTGTTTTAATCATCATTTGGGGTGTCATTAATGAAAAATTCATGGCCATGAAATGGGATGAAAGACAAAAGGCTTATGATGAACTCTATGATTTCTCACAAGAAAATTTCACTGGTATTCGTGTTATCAAAGCCTTTGTTAAAGAAACAAAAGAAATCCATGCTTTCGCTAAAGTTGCTAAAAAGAATGCAAATGTAAATATCTCATTTGCCAGATTATCCGTCATCTTTGATGTCATTATTGAAATCATTATTGCCTTAATGATGGCTATCGCCCTCATCTTTGGTGGCTGGTTTGTTTACGCTTTTAACCATGGAAGCGCGATTACTTTATTTGGGGTCACCGAAGAAATTACTTCTGATAAATTAATCGTCTTTATTGGCTATATGGATATTCTTATTTGGCCAATGATTGCTTTAGGTCAAGTTGTACCAATGTATTCTAGAAGTAGAGCCTCTTTAAAGAGAGTGAGTGCTTTTTTAAGTAGTGAAATAAATGTTAAATCACCAGAAAATGCGGTGAAGTTAGAACAAGTTGAAGGCAATATTACTTATCGTAATTTTAGCTTCTCTTATCCAACATATGACTACGCTAACTTAAAGAACATTAATCTTGAAATCAAAGCCGGTGAGTCTATCGGTATCGTTGGTAAAATCGGTAGTGGTAAAACGACTTTAGTTAATGTCTTATTAATGATGTATAACGTGGAACCAGGCACTTTATTTATTGACGGGCAAGACATCATGACTTTAGATATTGATTCTCTTAGAGATCATATCGCTTATGTCCCTCAAGATAATTTCCTTTTCTCTGATTCTATCGAACATAATATTAATTTTGGTTTAGAAAGTGGCACTGAAGAAACCGCTAGAATGGGTGCGATATTCGCAGGTGTTGATGATGATGTTCGTGGTTTTAATAAAGGCTATCAAACTGTCTCAGGTGAAAGAGGCGTAACTCTTTCTGGCGGACAAAAACAAAGAATATCTATCGCTCGTGCTTATGTTAAAAATGCGCCTATCTTAATCTTAGATGATTCCGTTAGTGCGGTAGACACTAAAACCGAAGAAACAATTTTGCACAATATCACTAATGAAAGAAAAGGTAAGACCACTTTAGTGGTGGCATCTCGTATTTCAACAGTTTCACAGTTAGATAAAATTATTGTTTTAAACGATGGTGAAGTCGAGGCTTTTGATTCGCCTCATAACTTATTAAAGATTTCTCCAACTTATCAAAAGATGGTGAAACTTCAAGAACTCGAAAGTGAAGTGGAAGGAGGTAATAGCTAATGAATGACGAAAGTGAATTGCTTTTTGGCGATAAAAAGATTCCTTTTAAAGTGATGATGAAACGCATTGGCCATTACGTCATTCCAGAATGGAAAGCTTTTGCTTTTGCCTTCTTCTTAATTCTTTTAAATGTCGGTGGTGATATCTTGTTGCCACTTGTTATTAAAGAGTTCGTGGACGTTATCACAGTCACTGAAGAGATGCCTATAATCCAAACTTCACTCACTGTCATTCTAGGCATATCTTTTGGCTGGCTGGGCTTAAGCATTCTTTCACAAACCTTCATCTACTTCGAAAGTATGATCTTACAAAAGGCTGGTCAAAGAATTGTTTATAAGCTAAGAATGGAAGTCTTCACGCATATTGAAAACATGTCTCAGAATCAGTTCAATATGATGCCTGTGGGCTCTTTAGTCACGAGAGTCGCTAACTATACGACATCAATGAGTGATTTATTCACTAATGTTTTGGTTATGTTACTACGTAACATTTTGACCATTATTGGTGTCTATATCATCATGTTCACCTTGTCTTGGCAGCTCTCTTTAATTCTCCTTGCCTTTGTCGCCGTTGTCTTTGTGGCCTCATTCATCTTTAGAAATATTGTCACCAAGTTATTCCGTAAAGAAAGACAATACACCAGTGACATGAACACATTCCTTAACGAGAATCTTTCTGGTATGAAGATTATTCAAATCTTTAACCAACAAAAGCGTAAGGAAAATGAATTCAATGTGAAGAATAAACAACTTAGAAACACTAAGTTCAAAGTCTTAATGGCGTTTGCTATTTATCGTCCATTTATCACATTTGTCTATTTCTCCGCTTTAGCGGTGACTTTCTTCGTGGGTGTTAAGTTTAACTTTACTCCAGGTATTATCGTGGCTTTCTACAACTATTTGAATAGATTCTTTAACCCAGTACAAAATATTGCGGACCAAATCAATCAAATTCAAAAAGCCGCATCATCTAGTGAGAGATTATTTAACCTTCTTGATGTACCTCCAGAAGTTTTGGATAAACCAAATCCAATCGTTATGGATCACTTTGAAGGTCGCATTGAATTTAAAAATGTCTGGTTTGCCTATGAAAAAGATGAATGGATCCTTAAGGATGTCTCGTTTGTAATTGAACCACGTCAGACTGTCGCCTTCGTTGGTGCGACTGGCGCTGGTAAAACCACAATTCTATCTTTGATAGTGAGAAATTTCTCCATTCAAAAAGGTCAAATTCTTCTCGATGGCGTGGACATTAACGATATTGAAATCCATTCTTTAAGAAAAGCCGTGGGGCAAATGCTTCAAGACGTTTTCTTATTCACTGGCACAATTCGTAATAATATTACCCTTCATGACGATGAATACAGCGATGAAGAAATCAATAAAGTTTGTGAATATGTTAACGCTGATAAGTTCATTAATAAATTAGATAATGGCTTAGATACTGAAGTCTTAGAAAAAGGCGAGAACTTCTCCCAAGGTCAAAGACAGCTTCTTTCATTTGCGAGAACTGTTTTACATAAACCACAAATCCTTATTCTTGATGAAGCAACAGCGAATATCGATACCGAAACTGAAAAGCTCATCCAAGATTCTTTAGAAAAGATTAAAAATATCGGCACAATGCTTGTCGTAGCCCATAGATTAAGTACAATTCAAAACGCTGATCAAATCATTGTCTTAAATAAAGGTGAAGTGATTGAAAAAGGTACACATCAATCCTTACTTAGACAAAAGGGTTATTACCACAAGCTCTATCTTTTACAGTTCAAAAATGATTAATTCTATACTGTTTTGTTAATAAGAGTTCTTTATTTTCTTGAGAAAATTAAAGGAAATGATTTAAGATAATATGTATGGAAAATAAGAAACCTCCCGTTAATGGTGGCTATCCACTGCACACTTTTCAAGAAGTAGAAGATATCTATATGCTTTACATCTCTTCTCCTGAGGACAGAAGAAGAATCGAAGAGGCATATAATTTTATTATTGAAAAGCACCAAGGCCAAACTAGAAAAAGTGGTGAACCTTATTATCATCACCTTATTGAAGTTGCCTATATCTTAGCAAGCCTTCAATCTGGTCCTAATACCATTATCGCTGGTTTATTGCATGACGTTGTCGAAGACACTGATGTCACTGTTGAAGATATCAAGAAGAGATGGGGCGAAGAAGTCGCTCGTATCGTTGATGCTTTAACAAAGATTCAACGTTTAAAACTATCCAAAATTACTAGTGAAGAGTTTGAAGCGGAAGATCACCGTAAGATTTTCATCGGCATGGCTAAAGATATCCGTGTCATTTTAATCAAACTCGCTGATAGATTGCATAACTTAAGAACATTAGGCGCTTTATCAAGAGAAAGACAAATCGCTATTTGTAAAGAAACCATGGAAGTCTTTGCGCCTATCGCTGAACGTCTAGGTTTAGACATCATCAAAGGCGAAATGGAAGACATATGTATTTCTTATCTTGAACCTGAGAAATTCGCTGAAATCAAGCGTTTACTTAGTAAAAAGACTAAGATTTTACAAAAGTCACTTGATGGTTTAAAGAAAAGAATAGCCGATGTCTTATTTGAAAAGAAGATTCCTTTTGAAATCTCTTCTCGTGTCAAATCCATTAACTCTATTTATCGTAAGATGTACATCAAAGGTCATCCTTTTGAAGAAATCTACGACATTTTAGCGCTACGTATTATTACGGAAACTGAAATTGAGTGTTATGAAATACTTGGTTTGATTCATCAAATGTATAAGCCAGTTCCTGGTAGATTTAAAGATTACATCGCGATGCCTAAACCAAATATGTATCAATCATTGCATACCACAATCGTCGGTGGTGATGGTAACTTCTATGAAGTCCAAATTAGAACTAAAGAAATGGATAGCATCGCTGAAACCGGCATCGCTGCGCACTGGGCTTATAAAGAAGGTGTCTATAACTCACAACAAGAACAAAAAGAAATCGAAAATAAACTTCACTGGTTTAGAGAATTTGTCTCCTTATCAAGCGAATCGGAAAATGATAATGCTTCTGAATATATGGACAATCTCAACCGTGATATCTTCGAATCACATATCTATGTGTTCACCCCAAAAGGTAAGGTTGTGGAACTGCCAAGTGAAAGCACACCAGTTGACTTTGCCTATCGTATCCATACGAAGGTGGGTGACCAATGTACAGGCGCTCTCGTCAATGGTGTGATGGTGCCACTTAACACTGTCCTTAAAACAGGTGACATGGTGGAAATCAAAACTAGTAAGAATTCTGTCCCAAGTGAAGGTTGGCTCGACTTTGTCGCTTCTAGCTCAGCGAAAACTGCGATTAAAAAATATATCGCGAAAAAGAACGCTGAGATGATGAGGGAAGACAGAATCGCTAAAGGCAAGCAGAGCTGTGTTGATGCCTTCCATGAACGCGGCATTGAAGAAGATGAAATGATGAAACTTCTCGATACCGATAAAGTCTTAGATTATTACAATTTCCAAGATGTTGACTCATTATTTATCGGTGTCTCTGGTAGAAAACCAACCGCTAGTGCGCTTATTGATTTCTTAAAGATTAAGCGTCCAGTGAACTTAGAAGTTAACTTCACAAAACGTAAAACTGATAAAAACGATCATTGTCCAGTCTATATCAAAGGCGCTGGTAAGATTGCCATTGCTTTAGCAAATTGCTGCACACCAGTCCCAGGAGACGACATTATCGGCTATATTACACGTGGTAAGGGCATATCCGTGCATAGAAAGAACTGCCCAAATATCGCTAACGAAAAAGAAAGATTAATCGATGTCTATTGGAGAGACGATATTGAATTCGCCACATATCCTGTAGATATCATCATCGAAGCGAGTGATAGAAATAACTTGCTCATGGATGTGATGGCGGTCTTCCAAAACGCGAAAGTGGGCGTGAATAATTTACACGCTAGAAGTAACAGCCAAAACTTATCCGCGACAATTAGCGCGACTATCATGGTTAGCGACGCTAAACGTCTGCATGATATCTTTGTTTTGTTAAAAGGTATTACCGGCGTTTATCGTATTGACCGTGTCATTCATTAAGGAGAAAAGATATGTTAACAAATAATGTTAAAGGTACTCACGACATCATTGGTGAAGAAGCCAATGGTTTCGCTTATATCGAAAATGTTTTAAAACAAATTTGTGAATTATTCGCCTATAACGAGGTTAGACCTCCAGTGATGGAACATAGCGAGTTATTTGTGCGTGGTGTTGGCGAAGGTAGTGACATCGTCCGTAAGGAAATGTACACATTCAATGATAAAGCTGATCGTTCCATCACCTTACGTCCAGAATTCACCGCCGGTATTATGCGTTTAATCGTGCAAAACAAATTATTAGCGACGAACGAACTTCCTTTTAAGGTTTATTATTGTGGCCCTGTTTTCCGTTATGAAAGACCACAATTAGGTAGATATAGACAGTTCAACCAATTCGGTGTGGAAGCAGTGGGTAACAACACTCCTGAAATCGATGTCGAAGTCATCACTTTAGCGTATACCATCTTAAGTTCTTTGAACTTAGAAAACGTTAAAATCGCTATTAATACCTTAGGCGATGATGAATCACGTAATGCTTATAAAGAAGCGCTTAAAGCATATTTTGCTAAGCACTTAGATAAGATGTGCCCAGACTGTCATTCTCGTTATGAACTTAATCCTTTAAGAATTCTCGACTGCAAGGTCCCAGAAGATCAAGAAATCGTTAAAGGTGCGCCTAAGATGAAGGACTATTTAAGTGACGCTGCTAAAGCAAGATTTTCTAGAGTCCTTGAATTATTAGATGCTTTAGATATCCCTTACGAAGTAGATGATACTTTAGTGAGAGGCCTAGACTACTACGCTGAAACCGTCTTTGAATTCCATTATGTTTCTAAGACTGGTAATGATTATGGTGCGATTGGCGCGGGTGGTCACTATGACAAACTTGTCAAAGAAATCGGTGGTCCAGATGCCGCTGGTGTGGGATTCTCTTTCGGTGTTGAAAGATTATATTCCGTTCTTAAAGATGATGAATTATTACCAGATAACATCAACACAAATGTTGAAATCTATGTGATGCCATTAGGTAGTGAGGCTAAGACCATGGCCCAACAAGTCGCTAGTGAACTTAGATTATCTGGCTACCGCACTGATATCTGCTTCGAAGATGTCAAACTCGGTAATATGTTTAAGCGCGCTGAAAGAAAAGGCGCGAAATTTGCCATTATCATCGGTGAAGATGAAGTAAGCAAACAACAAGTTGTTATTAAAAATCTAGAAACAACTGAACAAAAGAGTTGTGAACTAGATAAATTAATAGAAACCATTTCCACTGAAATGGGTGAAGAATTTTGTGATTAATCACAAAGGTAGGTAGTATTATGGAAAGAAGCCATTACAGCAACGAACTTGGCTTAGCTAATGTCGGTGAGAAAGTCACCCTCCTTGGTTGGGTCAGCAAAAGAAGAAATCTTGGATCTTTACTCTTTATCGATTTAAGAGATCGTTTCGGTATAATCCAAATTGTCGTTAATGACAACGTCACAATTCCTGATGTCAGAAATGAATACGTCATTCAAGTGAAAGGTGAAGTCGCTAAAAGAGCGGTCGCTAATCCTAAACTCAAAAGTGGTGAAATCGAAGTTATCGCTAGTGAAGTAGTTTTGTTGAACACTGCGAAAACCACACCTTTAATCATCGCTGATGAAACTGACGCTTTAGAAGACACCAGACTTAAATATCGTTACCTCGACTTACGTCGTCCTTGCATGCAACATTATTTCGATGTGCGCGACACAATTAAGATGACCACACATAGTTTTATGCATCGTCATCACTTCATTGAAATTGAAACACCAATGCTCTGTGCCTCTTCTCCAGAAGGCGCCAAAGAGTACTTAGTGCCATCCCGCGTGCATAAAGGTCAATTCTATGCTTTACCACAAAGCCCACAAATGTTTAAGCAATTGCTTATGGTCGCCGGCTTTGAAAGATATTATCAAATCGCGAGATGCTTTAGAGATGAAGACTTAAGAGCGGACCGTCAACCTGATTTCACCCAAATCGACGTTGAAACAAGTTTCTTAGATCAAAATCAATTCTTAACTTTAATGGAAGAACTCATTAAAGACATCTTTAAAGCCACGATTAACTACGATGTGAAACTTCCACTTAGACAAATGACTTATAAAGAAGCCATGGATAGATTCGGTAGTGATAAACCAGATACAAGATTCGGTATCGAATTAAATAATATTAAAGATATATTTAAAGATACAACTTTCGCTGGTTATCAAACCGCAGAAGCCATTAAGGCTATTGTCGTTAATGGTGTAGCTGACAAAACAAGCCGTAAAGTCATTGATGGCTTAACACTTGAAGCCAAGAAGTTCGGTTTAGGCGGTTTAACCGTTCTTAAGAAAGAAAACGGGGAATTAACCGGTTCCTTCGTAAAATTCCTTTCTGAAGCCGAAATTAAGGCCTTAAATGAAAGATTAGGCTTAGTGGATAATGACATATTAATCATCGCTGCAGGCAATGATAATCGTGTCACGCCTTTATTAGGTGCGCTACGCTTAAAGTACGGACGTGAACTTGGTCTCATCAAAGAAGGAACCTATGATTTATTATGGGTCATTGACTTCCCAATGTTTGAAAGAGACGTGGAAAGTGGGGCAATTGTTGCTACTCACCATCCTTTCACCCGTCCAAGAGACGAAGATGTCAAATACTTAGACACAGATCCAACCAAAGTCTTAAGCTATGCTTATGACATTGTCATTAATGGTTATGAAGCTGGTGGTGGCACTCTTCGTATTTATAACCAAGATATGCAAAGAAAGATTTTTGAAATCTTGGGCTTAAAAGATGAAGAAATCAAAGAGAGATTTGGTTACTTCGTTGATGCCTTACAATACGGCACACCTCCACACGCTGGCATGGCCTTTGGCTTAGACAGATTAGCGATGATTTTAGGTGGCACAGACAACATTCGTGATGTCATTGCCTTCCCTAAAAACTTAGCAGCGGTGGACCCAATGACCAATGCACCAACAAGCGTTACACAAGCGCAACTTGATGAATTAGGCATCAAATTCGACAACTAGGTTATAACATAGTTATACAAAAACTATTAAAATACTAAATAATTACTAATTACAGAGGTAAAAACATGAACAAAAACGATCAATTAGCAATTGCCACAATCAGATCATTGTGCATCGACACGATTAACAAAGCGAACTCTGGTCACCCAGGTATGGCCTTAGGTAGCGCTCCTGCTTTGTACACCTTATTCACAAAGCATTTAGTGGCCACTCCAAAAGACAGCAAATGGTTCAATAGAGACCGTTTTGTCCTTTCCGCTGGTCACGCATCCGCACTTTTATACACAATGCTTCATTTAAGCGGTTATAAAATCAGCATGGATGACATGAAACAATTCCGTCAAATCGATTCCTTAACTCCAGGTCACCCAGAATATGGCTGGACTGATGGCGTTGATGCCACTAGTGGTCCTTTAGGACAAGGTATCTCTCAAGCCGTTGGTATGGCGATGGCGGAACAAATGGTTAACAAGCTTTATAGCTTCGGCGATGAAGTTTGCAATCACTACACATACGCTTTATGCGGTGATGGCTGCTTACAAGAAGGTATCTCTCAAGAAGCTATCTCCTTAGCTGGTCACTTAAAACTCAATAAGATGATTCTTCTTTATGACGCTAACCAAGTTACACTTGATGGTGCCTTAGACTTATCATTCTCTGAACAAGTTAAAGCCAGATTCTTAGCGAGTGAATGGGATGTCTTAGAAGTTGCTGATGGTAATGATGTCGACGCTATCGACGCTGCTATTAGCAGAGCTAAAAAGAGCAAAGACAAACCAACAATGATTATGATCCATACCGTGATCGGTTATGGTAGTGCCAAGCAAGGCACAAATAAAGTTCATGGTAACCCATTAGGCGCAGAAGACGGCAAAGCCGCGAAGTTATCCTATGGTTTCGACCATGAAGACTTCTATGTCCCACAAGAAGTTTATGATTTATTCGCTAACACCTTTGGTGCTCGTGGTGAAAAAGCTTTTAAGGCTTATAACGATGCTTTAGCAAAATTAGCCGCTGACAAGAAGACCAAAGATGAATATGATCGTTTCATTTCCTTAAACGGTGTTGATGTTGATAAATACTTACCAGGTGTTTATCCAGACTTCGTTGAAGGTTCTTCTACATCCACCCGTGTTGCCTCTGGCAAAGCCTTAAATTACTTAATGCTTTCCATACCAAACTTATATGGTGGTTCCGCTGACGTTGCCGGTTCAGTTATGACCAAACTCGATAATGGTGTAAACTTCGATGCCAATCATAGAGAAGGCCACAACATCAACTGGGGTATTCGTGAATTCGCGATGGCGAGTGCACAAAATGGTATGCTCTTACACGGTGGTGTACGTAGCTATGTCGGTGCCTTCTTCGTCTTCTCTGATTACATGAAACCAGCCATTCGTATGGCTTGCTTAAGTCATGTTCCAGCCATCTACTTATTATCTCACGATAGTATCGCCGTAGGCGAAGATGGTCCAACACATCAACCAATCGAACAATTAGCGATGTTACGTAGTATTCCAAATATGGATGTTATTAGACCAGCGGATGAAAGAGAAACATATGGTGCATGGTTTGCCGCTTTACAAAGTAAGAATCATCCAACCGCCATTATCTTATCCCGTCAAAATCTTCCTTTATTAAAGGAAAGTGATGGTGAAGCCTTAAAGCGTGGTGCATATCTTGTTAGCAAAGAAGCTAAGAAAGCTGACTTTGCTTTAATCGCTACAGGTAGTGAAGTCTCTTTAGCGGTCGTCGCTCAAGCTCTATTACTTGAAAAAGGCATTGATGTGAGAGTCGTCAGCATGCCATGCTGGTCATATTTTGAAAAGCAAGACGAAGCTTACAAGAAAGAAGTTATCAACCTTCCAAAGGAAAAATGTGTTTCTATCGAAATGCTTTCCACATTTGGTTGGGCTAAATACGCTGATACAAACATTGGCTTAGATCAATTCGGTGCCAGTGCTCCAGCAAAAGATGTCTTCAAGAAATTCAACTTCACTCCAGAATTTGTCGCTGGTGTTGTTGAAAAACTTAAATAATCACTAAAAACACAAAATTAGAAGCGGAACCACCGCTTCTTTTTTTGTTAGTCTCCACCACCACTCCTTTTTATAAATAAAAAGGAAAATACATTAATAAGCCTTTTTAGTCAAGCAATTTTTCCTCTTTTCGCGTGAGTGAAAGTTCTTACGAAAACATTTGACAATTCTTGCACCCTACGGTTCGCGTACACGCGTATACACTTGCGCATTTTGCGTATAGAATTTTGAAGGTCAGTTTGCAAGTAAAAAGAAATGTTTTTATTCGCTTGCTAAAAGAAGTGGAAGTAACTATAATCGCTGAAAACTTTTCCACTTTCTTCTTTTACAAACGAATATATTTAAGATATATTATTAGTAGGTACAGATTATGGCAGACTACGTCTATATTGATAACTACTCAAATAAAGGTAAAATCGCTATCTCACTTAATGTCTTCGATGCATTAGTGACGAATGCTTTAGCGAGCGTTAAAGGCATCTCCATGAGCAGTGCCCATATGAAACGTAATCAAAAGATTCGTCTTAATAGACCAGTACAAACCACAATTAGACGTGGTATTGTTCACGTTTGGGTCGCAGTGGATGTCGCTAAAGGCACCAATTTACAAGAAGTGACTCATAACATTCAAGATGAAATCACTAACGCTTTCTTAATGGCCACTGAACAGGTACCATTTGACGTCCAAGTCAAAGTTATATCAATCATTTAATTTATTAACAGTCTTTTTTTATGGAAAAAATATCTCGTAATCAAGAAAACTTTATAATCATGACCGTCATTTATGACGAGATTGCTGACCAAGTGGCAAGCAGGGAACATAACTTCCGTGATGTTGATGAAATTATCACTGAAATGACTGATGATCCTCGTCCATTTAAGGAACATAGTGCTTATGTACAAAACATGATTTCTAGTGTCTTAAATAACTATGGTGCGATTATTTGTGCTTTCCAACCTCATTTAAGAAACTGGAAATGGGAAAGATTACCATTATTAACACAAGCAGTCCTACTAATGAGTTACGCTCATTTCTACTATGTAGAAAAGATTGATAAACGTATCGTTATCAATACCGCAGTGGAACTCGCTAAAAAATATATCGAAGAGAAACAAGCAAAGTTTATCAACGCTATTCTTGATGAGGTCTTATAATGAACCAAGATCGCCCAGTCTTTACAGTCAGCGATATCAACCAATACATTAAAGCTCTCATTAGCGGTGATGAAAATTTAAAATACATCTACGTTAAAGGAGAAATCTCCAATTTTAAAATGGCTAGTAACGGTCATTTTTATTTTTCTCTTAAGGATGAAAAATCCTTAATCGGTGCGATGATGTTTTCTAACTACGCTAATAGAATCAACTTTAAACCAGAAAACGGTCAAGAAGTTGTCGTCTTTGGTTCAGTTGACGCCTATCCTGGTAGAGGCACATATCAAATCATTGTCTATCAAATGGAAGAAGTAGGCGCTGGTCAACAACTCTTAGAACTTGAAAAGCTTAAAAAGAAACTCCTAGAAGAAGGCTTATTCGATGAATCTAGGAAAAGAAAGATAAATCTTTATCCTCATGCCATTGGTGTTATTACCGCTCCTAATAGTGCGGCTATTAAGGACATCTTATTTAACGTCAAAAGAAGATATCCAATCGCTGATATTTATGTCTTTTATAGTGCAGTACAAGGTGAAAATGCGCCTAAAGAATTGCTTAAAGCCTTTGAACTAGCCCAAACTTATCCATTAGACACACTCTTAATTGGCCGTGGAGGTGGCGCTAGCGAGGATTTAAGCGCTTTTAATGACGAAGCATTAGTACGAGCCATTGCTAATAGCAAAATGCCTGTAATCGCCTGTATTGGCCATGAAATAGATTCTACACTCGTCGATTTTGTCGCCGATAAGCGTGCATCTACTCCAACAGCGGCAGCGGAACTCGCTACAGTGGACCGTAGGGAAATAGAAGAAAAACTATCCTTTGCCTTACAGGATATGGAAGAAAGCTTAAAGAGCCGTATCCAAGGAATGAAAGATGATTTATCTTCTTATAAAGAAGATTTAGACTTAGAGATTAGACAATTAGTGAGCCATTATAAAGAACTATTAGCCCATAAGAAAGTGGCTTTAGAGGCTCTTAATCCAGATAATGTGATTAATCGTGGCTTCTCCTTAACTGTGGATGAGCAAGGTAAGCCAGTAAGCGATATTAAACAAGTTAAAAAAGGACAAAAGATTAGAACCATCTTAAAAGATGGTGTTATCAATAGTGAAGTCATAGACACGGAGAAAAAATAGTATGGAAGAAAAGCAATTTGACTTTGAAAAAGAGATGAAGAGATTAGATGAAATCGTCGCTAATATCTCCTCAGAAAAGCTCCCTTTAGATGAATGTTTAGCCCTCTATAAGGAAGGACAAGAGATCATCAAAAAGTTAGAAAAAGCCTTAAAAGACGCGGAAGAAAAGGTCGAAAAGGTCATTGAAAACAAATAATTTTCATAGTATTTTACTAGTGGTTATTTAGTAGAAATAATACTTTGTATTAGAAATAATGTCCTGTTTAAGCAGGATTTTATTTTGCAAACAATTTAGTTAACATAATCAACGTGCGCATATATAATGTAGGTATGAGCAAAGTTATCGTCCATATTGACCTTAATGCTTTCTTTGCTAGATGCGAAGAAATTAAAGACCCCTCATTAGAAAATAAGCCAGTGGCAATTGGCCATGATGGAAGAGGAGGGATTGTTTCAACGTGTTCATACGCGGCAAGAAAATATGGTGTCTCTTCGGCTATGCCGATGTTCAAGGCTAAGCAGCTTTGTCCAAACTTAATTATCATCCC
>CAMVBL010000030.1 GCA_947165725.1 uncultured Caryophanales bacterium
GAAACACCTATTTATCTAAGAAAAGCGAACTATCATCTTTAACTTCTCAAATCGGTCAATTACCACCAGAAGATAGAAAAGCCTTTGGTGCGGCTTTAACCGAAGTGAGAGTGGCCATTACTTCTGCCATTGAAGAAAAGATGACTTATTTAAAAAATAAGGAATTAGAAGAAAAGTTAGAAAAAGAACAAATCGATATCTCTTTACCAGGTATCTCTTTTGAACCAGGTGGTAGAGATCCATTCTATGTCATTCAAGATGAAATGATTGAAATCTTCTTAGGCATGGGCTTTGAAGTAGTGGATGGTCCAGAAGTGGAAAAAGATTTATATAACTTTGAACTTTTAAACATTCCTAAAGATCACCCTGCAAGAGACATGCAAGACACCTTCTATATTAATGATAATGAGTTATTAAGAACTCATACTTCCCCAGTTCAAGCTAGAACCATGGAAGCTAAAAAAGGTGCACCTATTAGAATTATCTGCCCAGGTAAAACCTATCGTAGAGACGATGATGATGCGACTCACTCACATCAATTTGCTCAAATCGAAGGTTTAGTTATCGATAAGGGTATTAATATTGGTCACTTAAAAGCGACCTTAGAATTATTCGCTAAAAAGATGTTTGGCGAAAAACGTGAAATTAGATTAAGAAGTTCTTACTTCCCATTCACTGAACCAAGTGTGGAAGTTGATATCACTTGTGCCAACTGTGGTGGTAAGGGCTGCAATATGTGTAAAGGTACTGGCTATATTGAAATCTTAGGTGCTGGTATGGTTCATCCAAACGTTTTAAAGATGAATGGCTATGACCCTGAAGAATATAGTGGCTTTGCCTTTGGTGTGGGTATTGACCGTATGGCCGTGCTCCGCTATGGCATTGATGATATTAGAAAACTTTACACAAACGATGTCAGATTCTTGAAGCAATTCAAGAAAATGAGCTAATAATGGGAGGAATTAAGTATGTTAGTCAGTTTAAAAAACATTAGTCAATATGTCTCATTAGAAGGCTTAACCCCAGAAGATATCGCTAATAAGTTAACTTTCGCTGGTGTGGAAGTGGAAGAAATCTCCCGTTTAGCCAGTGGCACAAACTTAGTTATTGGTGAAGTTAAAGAATGTGTGGCGCATCCAAATAGTGACCATCTTCACGTCTTACAAGTTGACTTAGGTGAAAAATATGGAACCACCCAAATTGTCTGTGGTGCCCCTAACGCCCGCGCAGGATTAAAAGTTATTGTTGCGCGTGTAGGTGCTAAACTCCCACAAATCGAAATTAAAGATGGCATGATCCGCGGCGAAGCAAGTCATGGTATGTGCTGTTCTTTACTCGAGCTTGGTGTAGACGGCAAATACTTATCTGATTATCAAAAAGCCGGTATTGAAGAATTACCAAGTGACGCTCCAGTGGGTGAAGAAAATGTCTTAGGTTATTTAGGCTTAGATGATGTCGTCTTAAACTTATCAGTTTTAGCCAATCGTCCAGACTTATTAAGTGTCTTTAATGTCGCCCGTGAAATTGGTGCGTTATATGAACGTAAAGTGAACTTACCAGAAGTCAAAGCTAAAGAAGACTTCAAAACCAAATTAGTAGTGGGCTCTAAAACAAAAAGATGTACCCAATTCTCTGGTAAAGAGATTAAAGGAATCGTTACAAAGCCTTCTCCAAAATGGATGAGTGATTATCTCATGGCGATGGGTGTTCGTAGCATTAACAATATCGTTGATATTGGTAACTATGTCATGCTCATGACTGGTCAACCATTACATATGTATGACGCTGATAAATTAGCGAAAGCGGAATTATACGCGCAAGATGATTATGATGGTGACTTCGTCGCGCTTGATGAAAAGACCTATAAAGTCATTCCAGGAGATATCGTTATCTGCTGTAACAATAAACCAATGTGTTTAGGTGGCGTGATGGGCTCATTAGAATGCGCGGTGGATGAAAACACTAAGAACATCTACATCGAAGCGGCTTCTTTTGATGGAGCTTCTATCCGTCATACATCTAATAGACTTGGTTTAAGTAGTGAATCTTCTCAAAGATTCGTGAAAGGCACAAATCATTTCCAAAGTGAATTTGTTCTTAACTATGCTGCTAGCTTAATTAATGAATTATGTGACGCTAAAGAAAATAGTAATAACGTCCATTATCAAAGTGAAAAGCCAAGAGAAGATAGAATCAAAACTTCTGTTAAGAAGATTAATGATCGTTTAGGTACAGAATTCAGCAAGGATGAAATCGCTAATGTCTTAACAAGACTTAACTTCAAACTTGAATTTATTAACGATAATGAATTCTACGCCGAAGTGCCTTTATATAGACTTGATGTCACTTGTGACGCTGATTTAAGTGAAGAAGTCATTAGACTTTTAGGTTTAGAACATGTGAAATCTATCTTACCATGCTTAGACACTAAAGTCGGTATGCTCTCCTTAAAACAAAAACGTTTAAAGAACATTCGTAGCTATCTCCTTTCTCAAGGATTAGATGAATGTTTAACATATTCTCTTGTTTCTAAAAAGAAACAAAATGACTTCAATTTATTAAATAACGAAGAACATTATGTCATCCTTAATCCATTAACCGATGAAAGAGAAGTGTTCAGAACTCATATTCTAGCCTCCTTATTAGGCGCAGCCTCATATAACGTTGCTAGACAAAATAAAAACCTCGCTTTATTTGAAACAAGCAACATGATTTCAAAACAAAGTAGAAGTGAACACCTCGCCATCGTTTTAGTGGGTCAAGATGCTAGACAAGGTCTATTAGTTAAAGAAAACTTCAATTTCTTCCATATGAAAGGTCTTGTTGAAGGACTATTTACAATCCTAGGCATTGAACCAACTCGTTATAGATTTGATAGATTCGTTGACGCTAATCACGAACTCCATCCAGGTAAAGCCGCGAACATCATCTTCCAAAATAAGAAGATTGGTGTTTTAGGTGAACTCCATCCAAATCAAATTGAAAAATATGATTTAGGTAAGACCAACGCTGTGGTTTTAGAAATGGATCTTGAAGCTTTATTAGACGCGAAAGTTAGTGAAACTAAAATGGCCCCAATCTCTAAATTCCCAAGTGTTTCTAGAGACTTAGCCTTTGTATTGGATGCTAAGATTGCCGCTGGTGACCTAATTAGAGCGGTCAAGAAAGTTGGTGGCTCTTATGTTGTTGGCTGTGAGGTCTTCGATATTTATCAAGGTGCTAATATCGCTGAAGGTAAAAAGTCCATGGCTATCTCTGTAACATATCGTAAAGAAGATGGCACATTAACCGAAAAAGAAGTTAGTGACGCTGAAGAAAAGATTAAGTTCGAATTATCACGTAACTTCAAAGCGGAGATCCGTAGTTAATGAAATTAAATCGTGCCACATTACCAGAACAAAAAGCGCAAACTTTCACTGAAGAGCTAGATTTTAGCAAGCATACTTTTGATGAAAATCACGTTAAAAGAATTGAGTCGTGCAGTGTGACAGTCGTGGCCACTGAATTTGGTGATGTCTTACAGTGCGTCATCTCTGGCAAGGCTCATGTTGTGGCTTCTTGCTCATATACACTTGATGATGTTCCACTTGATGTGAACTTCAAAGATAGCTTCTATTTCACTGATTCAAAAGATGATGAAGCAGAAGATTGTTACTATGAACCAAATGTGGAAATCGATTTAGATCCACATATCATCGCTCTTATCTTAGCCGAAGTTCCACATAATATCGTTAAAAGTGGGGCGACTCTCCCAAAAAGTGGTAATGGCTATCGTGTTCTGAGTGAAGATGACTTCATCAAAGAAAAATCTCACAAAGGAAATAGCGCTTTTGATATCTTAGATACGATCAATTTTGACGATAAGTAAATATATAACTTCATAGAAGTTAAAGTAACAATCCCACCCCAAAAGTGGGATTTTTCTTTATCTAAATATTTCTTTAAATATATATTGCAAATCGCAAAATTAGGTGTGATAATATAGACACCAGTGGTAGCACAGTGGGAGAAAGTGGGAAATAATGTATTTCGGAAGTTTTGTCCATAACTTAGATGAAAAAGGCCGTTTAATGATTCCTCGTAAAATGAGAGAAGAATTAGGCTATAAGGTCTACATTATGAAAGGCTTTGATGGTTCACTCTCTTTGTATAACGAAGAAAGATACCTCGAACTCGTTAAAGAATTTTCAAGACTTTCCTTTAATCAACAAAAAGTCCGTGACTATCTCCGTATCCAATTTGCCAGCACTTACGAAATGGAAGTCGACAAATTAGGTAGAGTGCAATTACCAACTGCCTTACTCAACAAGTACAATATCTCCAAGGAAGTCATCGTCCTCGGTATTGGTGACCATATCGAAGTTTGGGATAAAGCCAAATATATCGAATACGAAGAAAGCGTGAAAGATTCATTCGAATCTATCGCTGAAGATATTGATGCTAAGAGGGACTAATATGGATGAACATATTCCCGTCCTTCTTAACGAAGTTATAACCGGTCTAAACATCAAATCATCTGGCACATACGTTGATCTCACTGTCGGAAGAGGTGGCCATAGTAGTGAAATATTGGCTCGCTTAAAAGAAGGTCATCTCATCTGTGTCGATCAAGATGAGGAAGCTATCGTCGCTTCCCAAGCCAGATTATCTAAAATCTCAAATAACTTTGAGATAGTGAGAAGTAACTTTTCTCACTTAGAAGAAATTCTAAAAGATAAAAATATTGATGAAGTTGATGGCATTTTAATGGACCTCGGTGTTTCTTCTCCGCAATTTGATAAAGGAGAAAGAGGATTCTCTTATAAAGAAGACGCCCGTCTGGACATGAGAATGGATCAAAGACAAGATCTTACCGCTTATAACATCATTAACACTTATTCATTAGAAGATTTAACAAAAATCTTCCAGATATATGGAGAAGAGAAATATTCCTTCTCAATCGCTAAAAACATCATTAAAGCTCGTGAGAGTGCTCCTATTGAAACCACCTTCCAATTAGTGGACATCATCAAAAGAAGCAAACCAATGAAAGAGCTTAAGAAAGTGGGTCATCCCGCAAAACAAGTCTTCCAAGCATTAAGAATCGCCGTCAATGACGAACTCAATGTCTTAGAAAAAGCCTTAAAGGCAGCCTTAAAACATTTAAAACCAGGTGGAAGATTGGCCGTTATTACCTTCCACAGTGGTGAAGATAGAATTGTTAAAAACATCTTCAAAGATGCGGCCATCAGCGTTGGTAACAGATTTGACGGTCCAATGCTTGAACAAGAAAAGGATTACATCCTTATTAATCACAAACCGATTACCGCTAGCGAGAGTGAATTACAGTTTAATCACCGTAGCGCTAGTGCAAAACTAAGGATTATTGCAAGAAAAGAAAGGGGGCAACAATCATGGTAATGAAAGACAAATTAGTCAAATTTCATCATAAGGGAATGTATTATCGTTTCCGTAAATTAGGAATCTGTTTTTTAGCAGCAGTATCTCTTGGAACCATCGTTGCTGTTCCAACCTACATCACCTTGCGTGAAATCACTGCTCAAGCCCAAAAAGCGGAAGCGGAAGAACCTGAGGTATTAGAAGAAGATAGTGTTGATCTATCATCTTATTAATAAAAATTTCTCCTTATTTGTCCATTTCCTCATGGACTGAAGTCGTAAGTGACATTGCGGCTTCTTTTTTCTTTTTAGTGGTTTTTTAGTATTTAGTTAGTAGTTTTTAAGTGCAATAAAACTCAGAATAGCACTTTCTTAACTAATAAATAGTTAAATAGTTGTATATTAGTAAAAAGTCATTTAAAATAAGGTGAAATTGGTATTTTATTATGGATAAACCTATTGCTGCTATAGAACTCGGAAGTAAAAAATTAAAATTAGTCGTCGGTTATGAGATAGACGGCCAAGTATATGTTTTATATACACTCACTAAACCTTATGGTAACTGCATTGAAGGTGGTAACTTTATTGACGCTAATAAAGTCGCTGAAACAATCGGCTCTATTCGTGAGTTCACTGATCCTTCTGCTAAATTAAGACTTAACATCTCTGATGTCTTATTATGCTTACCTCCATATGGCTTAGGAATTTATCAAACTAGACAAGTGACAACCGTTGTTACCGAAGATAGCAAGATTAGTAACCTCGATATTAAAAATATTTATGCTTTGATTAGAAATAGTGCTTATCCATTGAATGATAAAGCTTTAGTGGATGTCGTTCCTGAAAGTTTCACTTTAGATCATGGACGTATATTTGCTCGCCCACCAATGGGTGAATCCAGTAGCACACTTACCGTGAGTGCGAAAGTTCAAACCTTACCAAGTGTCTTAGTGGATAATTATCAATCAGTCTTAATGAGTGGTGGGATGGTTTCTAGAAGAAACGTTATCGCTTCCTTAGCCGCCACTGAACTCATTAATTCTTATCCAAATATGCCACAGTCCTATATCCTTGTTGATATTGGCTCTTCTGTTACCACAGTATCCTTTATCGGTAATGGCGCTCTTTATGGCTCTACTTACTTTAACTGGGGTGGTGATAATATCACTGAAAAGATTATTGAAAGATTCAATATCAATGAAGCTGATGCCGAAAAATATAAGATTATGTATGGTATCGACTATAGTGAAATGAATTTCAAAGCCCCAATCTGCACAACGGAAGATGCAGAAGGCCAAGAAGTACATCATTATAATGATGAATTAAATGAAATCATTAAAGGCGAACTTGAAACCTTTGTTGAACAATTAAACGAAGCGATTAATCAAATCGTCGCCACCCATGATAAATCTTATCGCAGTTTCCCAATGTTACTTGTTGGTGGTGGCGCTGAACTGAATGGTTTAGTGCAATATATCACTCCAAAAGTGATGTCAGAAACTGTGGAGGTTGTTAGACCTAAGACATTAGGGGCAAGAAATGCGACCTTCTTCAACTGTTTAGGCGCCATTCTTACTCAAAGTCGTTATCCAAACTTAAACGATGAATCTCACCCACGCGTTGGTGTCTTAACGCGTAATAATCCAAACCAAGTTAAATAGGAGGAGAGAACCTTATGGAAAATTATGATTTAGATAATTTTGAACCCGCTGCTAAAATCGTCGTCATTGGTGTCGGTGGTGCTGGTAATAACGCAGTTAACCGTATGATCGATGAAGAAATCCAAAATGTTGATTTCTGGGTTGCTAATACTGATAAACAAGCTTTAAGTACAAGTAAATCTCTCCATCGTTTAATCTTAGGTCAAGAAATCACTGGTGGTTTAGGCGCTGGTGGTGAACCTGAAGTTGGTGAAAAAGCCGCTGAAGCAAGCACTGATGATATTAGAGAAATCGTTAAAGACGCTAATATGGTGTTCGTTGCCGCAGGTATGGGTGGTGGTACCGGTACCGGTGCGGCCCCAGTTGTGGCCCGTATTGCCCGTGACGCTGGTGCTTTAGTTATCGCCATTGTCACTCGTCCATTTACTTTTGAAGGTAAAAAGAGAGTGGTTAATTCCATCGCCGGCTTAAATAAATTAAAAGAAAACGTTGACGCTATTATCGTCGTCAGTAATGATAAACTCTTAATGACCGCTGGTAATGCTTCTATTTCTCAAGCGTTTAATGAATCTGATAAAGTTTTGGCCCAATCAGTTAAAACTGTTGTTAACTTAATTCTTTTACCAGCCGTTATTAACTTAGATTTCGCTGATGTTCGTAACACCTTAAAAGATTCTGGTGTCGCGATGATCGGCTTTGGTGTGGGTTCTGGTCCAAATAGAGCTAAAGACGCCGCTAATGCCGCGCTCAATTCTCCTTTACTTGAAGCCTCAGTATCAGGGGCAAGAAAAGCGATTGTCGCCGTGACATGTGGTCCTAATGTCTCATTATTTGATGCCCAAGACACTGTTAACCTATTAATCAATGCATCAGGTCATGATGTTGATGTTAAATTCGGTGTGGCAATTAATGACCAACTTAACGATGAAATCTTAGTTAGTGTCATCGCTAGTGACTTTGAAGAAGACTTTGACTTCACCAAGACTTCTAGCTATGTCGCCCCAACTAGATCAATCGAATCTCCTGTTCTTACTAATTTAGAAAAACAAGAAGAGGAACCAAAAGAAAATACTGAAGAAGATATGGACACTAATTCCATTCTTCCAGACTTCTTACAAAACTAATTTATTGCCTTTAAGACAATAATCTAATATTATTATTTCGTCCTAGAAGACAAGTCTTCTTATTAACTGCTATTAGAGAGTTTGGGATGGTGGAAGCCAAACAGTAAGAATAAGAAGGTATCACTTCTTTGTATGAGCGCTGAACTAATAGTAAGCCTCCGTTAACTTCTACGAAAAGAGGTAATCAAGTGCTAAAGATATATCTTTAGAACTAAGGTGGTACCGCGCTAAATAGCGTCCTTAGATGGACGCTTTTATATTGTTAAGGAGAAAAAATATGGATTACAAACAAACACTGCTAATGAACAAATCCAATTTCGAGATGAGAGGTAATCTCAATCAAAAGGAACCTATCCTTGTTAAGAAATGGGAAAGTGAAAAGGTCTACGAAAACATGAACCTCAACCGTAAAGAGGCGAAAGAATTCGTGCTTCATGATGGCCCACCATACGCCAATGGCGATATGCACTGTGGTCATATGCTTAACCGTATTCTTAAAGACTTAGTTATTAGGTATAAGAATATGCAAGGCTATAAGACGCCATTTGTCTTTGGTTGGGATACTCATGGTCTTCCAATTGAAAACCAAGTCACTAAAAGTGGTGTTGATAGAAAAGCTATTCCATTAACTGAATTCCGTAAGAAATGTGAAGAATATGCCTTAACACAAGTCGCTAAGCAAAAAGAACAAGTCAGACGCTTAGGCTTATTAGGCGATTTTGATAATCCATACTTAACTCTTAAAAAAGAATATGAAGCTAGACAAATCGAAGTCTTTGCTTCTATGGCCCTTCAAGGCTTAATTTATAAAGGTTTAAAACCAGTTTATTGGTCACCAAGTAGTGAATCCGCTTTAGCGGAAGCTGAAATTGAATACGCTGATGTCTTATCGCATTCTATTTATGTCGCTTTTCCTGTTAAAGACGGTAAAGGTGTGGTTGATAGTGACGCTAGATTAGTTATCTGGACCACAACTCCTTGGACATTACCTGCTAACTTAGCGATTTCCGCTCATCCTGACTTCGTTTATGGCGAATATGATACGGACAAAGGAAAACTTGTTTTCCTCGCTGAATTCGCCGAAAAACTTAAGGAAGAACTAGGATTAGAAAAGTGCGAACTCATCAAACGCTTCAAAGGTAGTGAATTAGAGTTCGTTGTCTGTAAACATCCTTTCTATGATCGAGACTCTTTAGTCATCGTTGGCACTCACGTTACTGATGACGCTGGTACTGGTTTAGTCCATACCGCTCCTGGTCATGGTGTAGAAGACTATCAAGTCTGTATGAAATATCCAGGTAGAGGTCTTGATCCATATTGCCCAGTTGACGAACACGGCAAAATGATGAAGGGCACTGGTGAAAGATTAGAAGGTCTTTTCTATGAAAAGGCTAATGATGTTGTTTTAGAAATCTTAACCGAAAATGGGGCATTACTTAAACACACAACATTCACCCATAGCTATCCTCATGATTGGCGTACACATAAACCAGTTATCTTTAGAGCGACTAAACAGTGGTTCTGCAGTATTGAGCCAATTAGAGAAAAACTCTTAAAAGAAATCCATAACGTTAAATGGTATCCAGCCTGGGGTGAAACCAGAATGGTTAATATGATCAAAGATAGAGCGGACTGGTGTATCTCCCGTCAAAGAGCGTGGGGTGTCCCAATTCCAATCTTCTATGCTGAAGATGAAACTCCAGTTATCGATAAAGCGGTCTTTGAACATATTGCAAAACTCTTTAAAGAGTTTGGTAGTAACATCTGGTATGAAAAAGACGCTAAAGACTTATTACCAGAAGGTTATACAAACCCACACTCACCAAATGGTAAGTTCACTAAAGAAAAAGACATCATGGACGTTTGGTTCGATAGTGGCTCCTCTTGGAATGGTGTCCTTAACGATAGAGGTATTAAATATCCAAGTGATTTATATCTTGAAGGTAGTGACCAATATCGTGGTTGGTTTAACTCTTCACTTATTTTAAGTGTCGCCACTCATGACGTCGCACCATTTAAGAGTGTTGTGTCCCATGGTTGGGTTTTAGATGAACATGGGGAACAAATGCATAAATCTAAAGGGAACGGCGTAGATCCTACTAAGATTGCTAATGTATATGGGGCAGATATCTTAAGACTTTGGGTCGCTAGTGTTGATTATCAACAAGATGTCCGTATTGGTGAAAACTTAATCAAACAAGTCGCTGACCAATATCGAAAAATCAGAAACACTCTTAAGTTCATCTCTTGGAACTTAGTGGACTATGATCCATCTAATAAAGCTACATCATTTGAAAAACCAGATGAATATATCTTAGAAACACTCAACTTATTAGTGAAAAATGTCACTGAAGCTTTTGATAAATTCAACTTTGGCGAAGCCACAAGTAACATCATGACCTTCATGTCCACTGATTTAAGTAGCTTCTATTTAGATATTAATAAGGATGTTCTTTACTGCGAAGGTAAAGATTCTTTAAGAAGAAAACAAGTCCAAACTGTCTTAAATACAGTTGGTGAAACATTATTAAGATTGCTTAGTCCAATCCTTCCATTCACGATGGATGAATTTAATTTAAATATGCCAGGAAGTAGAAAATCTAATCCGCAATATTATGATTATCCAAAGTATAGAGAAGTTAATAAGGCTGTCTTAGATGAATACGAACAATTCAAACTTCTTAGAGATGATGTTTTAAAGGCCCTAGAAGACGCGAGAAATAACAAAGTTATTGGTTCCGCTCAAGAAGCTTATGTTAGTGTTAAATTCGCTAATGAAGGCTTAAAAGCGCTCTTTAATAGCTTTGATGCACATTTAAGAAACCAATTATTCGTTGTTTCTGAAATTAAAGAAGAAGATAACGATGGCCCAACTTATCAAAATACCCAAGTGAAAGTCATCCATCACCCAGGTCATTTCTGTGAAAGATGCTGGAACTATGAAAGTGATGCGGTTATGCAAGAAGATGGTACCTTCTTATGCAAACGCTGCAATGAGGTCATTAAATAATGAAAGAGAAATTATTAAACGGCCTTAAATGGTTATTTAAATCATATATTTGGCTTGGTGTATTGCTTTTAGCAATAGACATCATTACTAAGCAAATCATTATGCATTCAGGAGTCACTCCTCCTGGTGTTGTGGCTAAATGGGGCTTTGTTAATATTACATATGTTTTAAACACTAAAGCCGCTTTTGGAATAGGTGCCGATAATCCAGATGTTTCTAGAACAATCTATTTAATCGTCGCTACTTTAATTAGTGCTGGTTTAATTACATACCTTATTCTTAAGAGAAAAGATATGAAATTATTCATTAGAGCCGCTTTAATCATGGTGGTTACTGGGGCTATTGGAAATATGATTGACCGTATCTTCTATGGTGGCCTTCAAGGCGGTAGAGCACTCTTTGGTGGCGCGGTCGTGGACTGGATTGATTTCTACTGGATCCCTGGTTGGGTTTGGAACTTTAATATCGCTGATAGTTGCATCGTTGTCGCGGCCTTTATGCTCATCATTTATATCATCGTTATAGAGGTTAAAGACTATAGAGAAAAGAATAAGAACAAAGTCAAGACCGTTAACGACCATCAAAAAGTCCTTTCCAAGAGTGAAAAGGAAAAACTAGAAGCCGAAAAAGCTGAACAAGAAGAAAGTAAATAATTAGTAGTTATTTAGTAAAGCTATGGAATACATTGTAACCTTTAAAGAAAATGGACAAAGATTAGATAAAGCTGTTGCTATGCTCAACAGCGAACTTTCCCGTAGCTTTATTACCAAACTCATTGATGAAGGCAAAATCACCATCAATGGCAAAGTAGAAAAGCCTTCTTTTAAGGTTAAAGAAAATGATGAAATTATCATCGAAGAAATCATCGATACAAAGAGCAATATTAAAGAAGAAGATATCCCCTTAGATGTCGTTTATGAAGACGATGATATCCTCATTATTAATAAGCCTCAAGGCATGGTTGTCCATCCCGCGAATGGTCATTATTCAGGCACACTTGTGAACGCTTTGATGTTCATGGAAGATTCACTTTCCTCTATCAATGGTGTGATTCGTCCAGGTATTGTGCACCGTATTGATAAAGATACTTCTGGTTTATTATGTGTCGCTAAAAACGATAACGCTCATCACTTTTTAGCAGAACAACTTAAAGACCACACAATGGCTAGAGAATATATGGCTTTAGTCCGTGGTGTCATTAAAGAAAATAGTGGCACAGTCGATATGCCTATAGGCAGAGATAAAAATAACCGTCAAAAAATGGCGGTCGTTAAAGATGGTAAACCTGCTACTACACATTTCGCAGTGGTTGAAAGATTTGCTAATCACACTTTGATAAAGTGCCAACTCGTCAGTGGCCGTACGCATCAAATACGTGTCCATATGTCCGCGATTGGCTATCCTGTCGAAGGTGATCCATTATACGCTGGCAAGAATTACGATAAGTTATATAAAGACGGCCAACTTTTAGTGGCCTATAAGTTAAGACTAATTCACCCTAAGACTAAGAAAGAAATGGTGTTTGAAATACCACTTCCAGAATACTTTGAAAAAGTGTTAGAAAGCTTAAGATAAGGCAACGTGAAACTGTTGCATTTTTTGCAACGCTTTGGATGTAGTACTTCTGTCGAATATTTCGACGAAAGATTAGTAATGCAAATAAATTAATGCATAAGAAAGGTTTGCATGTGTGCGGAAAGCGCACTTATGCTTATCAATTGTTTTGCAATTGATTTAATACTTTTCAACATGTGCGGAAAGCGCACAAGTTCATATTAGAAAACTAACTTGTTCCAAAGTGGAACACCTTGAAATAACACGCAGCAATGTGCGGAAAACGCACTTTGCTTTTTTTAATATTTCAACTACCGAGGAATCCTCGGCAATTGTTAAATTTGTTCAATAACTTCCTTATAATTAGCAAAATGCTTTTTAGCGATCTTGTTGAATTCTTCTAAGCCATATTTCTTAATAAACTTCTTAGAGAATTCATTCACTTTAGAGCCCGCTCCAAAAGGAAAATTCATTTTATATTTCTTATCTAAAGCATCTTTTTCTAATAAGAATGCATATCTAGCAATACAACTTGCTAAAGCAACACACGGATAATAAGATTCACCTTTAGTTTTAAAAGTAATATTTAAGACCTTTTGTTCTTTAGGGTCATTTAGATAACCAAAGTATTTGCTCTCTGCAACAAATTGATCCACAAAGATATTCTTAGTGTCTGGGAATTTCTTAAACATATTAAGTAACGCTCGATTGTGCATCTTAGCCTTAATAGAGTTAAGATTTTCACCTTGCTCAATTAATTCGTTATAGTGTTCATTCGGTAAAGCTAGTTTACTAACAAAGAATTTCTTAAGTAAAAGTGGGGCAATTTCTCTAATCTTTTCATCAGTTAATTTCTTACTATCTTTCACTCCGAAGGATTCTAATTCTTTTAAGTCTTTGCCACGGACAAAGGCGGCGACAACGATAACAGGAAGTAAGAAATCACCAACACCGACTTCGTCGCTACCAATTTGATTGTCTTTACAAAGCCAGCCT
>CAMVBL010000031.1 GCA_947165725.1 uncultured Caryophanales bacterium
AAGAGACTTATTATAAAAGAAACGAACACAGCCAAAACATTTAGCAAAGAAGATCTTTTGTTCAGTGTTAGGATAGATACGATACTTATAAGCAATTCTTTTCATAAAAATATTGAGATAAATAAAAGGGGACAATAAAACAAAATCCTTGTTCCATCTTTTCCCCTACATCCTTATCCTATTAATATTATATCAATTTATTGATATATTCTCAACAAATATTTGCTGTTTTATACAGATATTTACTTGTTTTTATGAGCATTTATAATTAGCAATTCATCCCCCACCTATAGAGGTAGCCATCGAGCAGTTCTTGTCGATGTGGGGGACTTCTTGCTAAAATATGTTAAAAAAAATTAAAAAGAGCGCGACACATGCGCACTCTCTTAATAGTTTGCATATGGTGGATCCGACGAGGATCGAACTCGCTACCTCATCGTTGCGAACGATGCGCTCTCCCAGGTGAGCTACGGACCCATAGCGTTTCTTATAATAAATATAATTCGCTAAAAAATCAATCAAACATTGTATGCGGAGATATCAATTTTCATTTCTTCTTTGGTATTTCCGGCATGATGTCCTTTAAAAGCAACGAAGTCCACCATCTCTTTTGAGGCATATAGGCAGTATTTATCAATGCTTGTAGCGACATAGTCGCCAATAAAGGCTACTGCTTTAGGATTGATTTCACCTTCACCAAAGATTTTGGATTCTAAAACCTCTTCTTTGCTCAATAATAAGAAATGTTCACCATAGTATTTTTTGAATAATTCTTCAAATTCCTTATTAGCGCCTTTCTTAATAAAGAAAGTTGGTGTTCTTTTTTCAAAAGACATTGGTTTATCTAATAAAGCATATAAGTCTTCATGTTCGCATAAGTCTAAGAATTCTACGTTGATATGGCCGTGGTCCGCGAAAGACAAGAATAATGTATCTGGATTGGCCTTAGCTAAACGTCTAACGATTCGATTAATTCTTTTAACAATGCGGTGTACTTTAAATGAATCGATACCAGTTTCATGCATTTCATAATCTGGTGAATCAAAATAGAAATAACCTAAGCATTTATCAACGCCTTTAATGGACTTATTGATAATTCTTTCAAAGTCTCTAAAGTTCTTTGGACCATTAGGATCAACTGGGTATCTTTTGACATCAAACACGGTGACGTCTTCATTATTTTCTTTAACTAACTCTAAAATGGACTTAGTTGGTAATAATGCCTCGGCGATATTTTTTGGTTCTAGTTTTTCATCAGTGTTATAGTCAACATTCTTAAATAAAATGATGTTTCTTTTATATTCTTCGAAATACTGTGTCCAAGACATCCAACCTGTTTCAATTGGATATTTACCAGTTAAAAAACCTAATGTCGCTGCGGTTGTGGTTGGAGGGAATGTGGAATTAATTGTGCATAAATAATGACTTCTAATATAGTCCTTATCTTTTAAATGTAATCTAACGATATTTTGACCCATGCCATCAAATAGCATGACCACGACTTTCTTATGGCCTTTTAAGATTTTATCTACTTCTGGTTCAGTTTGGTGAAAAGTTTTCACACCGAAATGTTTTAAAAGGCTGTTAGAAAATGTGATGAGGTTATGATCGTTATAATTAACCATTGTTATCTCCTTCAATCTGTTTGATATCTTCCTCTAGATCATTACTAGTGCTGATAGCTTGGAACTTGTTAGTAATCTTACCAACACGATGGTCTAAGGATTCTCTTGTTTTGGTTGTTCTATCTAAAGCATTGGAGAAACTTTCCCATTCACGACCAAACATCTCAAAGTCTTTAGCGAGACGTTGTAAGTGACGGTTGATTTCTTCCGCGTTTTTGCTTCTTTCCACTTCAATTCTCACCATATTGATGGTGACTAAAATAGCAGGTAATGTTGATGGGGAAGTTAAGATAACTTTCTTACTTCTAGCGTATTCAATAACATCATCTAAGTTTTGATGAATGAAAGCGAAAACACCATCATTAGGAATAAACATTAAAGCTTCAGGAGCGGTTTTTCCTTCAACGATATATTTATCTTTGATAACAGTAATGTGTTTTTTAACAGCATTACCAAATTCTTTAGTTAATCTTTCTTTTTCTTCTTGGGACTCGGTTTCAAAGATACGTTGATAATCTTGGAATGGGAATTTAGAGTCGATACAAATCATCTTATTTGGTTCTGGCATAAAGACCACTGCATCAGCGCGTACATCATCACCATCTTTGACCTTTTTCATGGTGTATTGTTCTTGATAGCAACCAGTTGTGTCCCCAAAAACATTATGTAAGACCATGGATAATTGATATTCACCATATTGGCCTCTTGTTTGATTACCTTCTAAGACACCTCTTAAAGAAACGACATCTTTAGATAATTCTTCAATATTCTTTTGTGCGGCATCAATAGCTTGTAATCTTTCTCTGACTTGGGCCATTGTTTCACCAGTGGTTTTAAAACCTTCAGCGAGTTTTTCATCCACTTTCTTATTTATTTCAATTAACTTATCGTCAATTTGTTTATTAAGAGCGTCGAATCTTTTATTAAGTGATTCAGTAATACCGTTTTGGAAACGTTCTAACTTTTCGTTATTTAATTCGTTACTCTTTGTGGTTTGTTCTAAAACTTTGTTAATTTCTTCACTGACAGATAGTTTGATATTAGTTTTTAACTGATCCGTTAAAGAATTTAATTGTTGTTGAAGCATGCCAATTTCTTTTAAATCGACCTGTGGTACTTCACCCTTCTTATTAGAGTTTTTGATGATTAAAATAATCGCAATCACAATTGCAATTAAAGCAAGACTAGAAATGATAATAGCGGCAATTTCCATAGTTTTTAATCCCCCACTTTTATTAAACCACATTTAATTAAGTGAGAGATTAATATAACAAAAATATTTTTGTTGTCAAATGAAAAACGAGTATTTTTGGCCATAAAAGTCAAGACTAACAAGATAATTTTTTCTTATGTATAATACTTTCACCCATATGAAAAGAAGAGTAATTGCCGTCATTGACTTAAAAGCTTTTTATTCATACGTTGAGTGTCTTGATAGAGGTCTAGATCCATGGAAAGATCCACTCGTGGTCGCGGATAAAGATAGAGGCACAAATACGATTGTTTTAAGCGTGTCTCCATTCCTTAAAAAGCAAGGTATTCCATCAAGATGCAGAATCAAAGAATTACCAAAGAAATATAACTATATCTATGCTGTTCCAAGAATGGAAAGATACTTAGAGAAAAGTGCTGAAGTTATTGATGTTTTATATCACTTTGTCGCTGAAGAAGATGTGCATGTCTATTCCATTGATGAAGCATTCGTGGATTTAACAACTTATTTAAAGTATTACAATAAAACACCTCTTCAAATGGTCACCACAATTATTAATCAGATCAAAGAAGAAACGGGATTACAGGCTACCGCTGGTATTGGTGATAACTTCTTTTTAGCCAAAATTGCTTTAGATGTGTATGCAAAAAAGGAAAGAAATGGCATTGCCCGTATGTCTATAGAGGATGTTAAAGAAAAACTTTGGCCTATCACTCCGCTTAGTAAGGTTTGGAGCATTGGAAGTAGAACTGAAGCTAAATTAAATAAGATGGGTTTATTTACCGTTAGAGACATTGCTTTATCTAACGTCGATTACCTTAGAAACAAGTTCGGCATTATGGGTGAACAGTTATGGAGACACGCAAATGGTATCGATGAAGCAGATATCCATGAAAAATATGAGCCTAAAGAACATAGTTTATCTTTAAGCCAAGTATTGTTTAGAGATTATAACAAAGATGAGGCTATCACTATTATTAGAGAAATGGTTGATACATTATCCACGAGAATGAGAAACGCTAATAAAATGACTGGTGTTGTGGGTCTATATGTTGGTTATTCTAAAAACTCTGGTGGTTTTGCGCGCCGCTCCACATTGCTCGCGCCCACTGATGATAGCCAAGTCTTATTAAAAGCGATTTTGGAAATCTATCATATTTATATTAAAGATTTACCTATACGCACAATAGGTTTAAGCTTTGGTGAACTAAGTGACGCTACTCATCAGCAGCTTAATATGTTTGAAGATGATAAAGAACAATTAAAAAGACACAGATTGCAAAAGACTATGGATGCTTTACAAAGTAAATTTGGTAAGAACTCTATTTTAAGAGCCTCTTCCTTATTAGAAGAAAGCACCATTAGAGAAAGAAATGAATTTATAGGAGGACATCGTAAATGAGTGAACGTGGAATGAAAAAATGGGCTCCTTATAAATCATTAAACGAACAAGAAGACTATTTAAAGAAATTACATAATAAACAAGAAAAAGTGGAACGTCCAAGTATCTCTTCCGATGAAGCAGATAATATTAACGAAATCTTAGTGAATTACCATGGAGAAGAGTTATTAATCGAGTATTGGAGAAACGATAAAATCAATACCATCTCTTCTATTTTGTCTAAAATTGATCCAGTAAATAAAAAGATTGTCCTCCCTTTAAGAAAGACAATCTATTTTGCGGAATTAATTAGAATTGAACGCGTTTAGAGGGCCCAAGTACCATCTTTAAAGATTTGGATTTGCTTTCCGTTAGCGTCCACACCAACGATAGATAAATCTCTAGTACCCACCATAAAGTCAACGTGAATCATGGAGTTGTTGATGCCGACTTCGGCTCTTTGTTCCATATTCATATCTAAGGCACCTGGATATAATTCTGGGAAACCAGCGCCTAAAGCAACGTGGCAACACGCATTTTCATCAAATAATGTTTCATAGAATAATAAACCAGTTTGATTAATTGGAGATTCAAAAGGCACTAAGGCGACTTCACCTAACATTGAAGCACCTTCATCCATTTTGACCATCTTTTCTAATAAAGCTTGGTTCTTTCTGGCTTTGACTGCACAGACTTTGCCGTCTTTAAAAGAGATAGAGAAGTCTTCGATTAATTCACCATTATAAGATAATGGCTTAGAGGCCACGAGTGTACCTTCGGCTTTACCTTTCATTGGAGTTGTGAACACTTCTTCTGAAGGAATATTTGGATTGAATTGACCTTTGTTAGGGGCAAATTCAACACCACCACCCCACTTCATGCCTTTAACAAGTTCGACTTGGAAATCGGTACCGTTATTAGCTTTGTAAATGAGTTTTCTTAAATCTAAGGCTTCTAATTTCTTTCTTTGATTGACTAAGAAGTCATTATGGTCATCCCAGTTTTTAACTGGATCGTTGCCATCCACTCTGGATGTTTTTAAGATAGCGGCCCATAAAACTTCAATCGCCTCTTCTTCACTTAATTTAGGGAAGACTTTCTTGGCCCAGGCTTTGCCAGGTACAGCAGCGATTGTCCATTTATATTTGCCATCCATCGCATCTCTATATTTCTTAATCTTTGGATAACGTTTTGCCATGGATTTTGTGACTTTGTTTTGGTTAACACCCTTCATCGCGTCTGGGTCATCAGAAATAATGTGAATAACTACAGGTAATTTCTTCACCCAATATTTGAATTTAGCCACCATCATTGGTGAAACTGTTGCTAAACTACTTACTGTTTCGTTTTTATACGCTAATTTGTTAACTGGGTCATGATGCCAATAAACAGTAACCTTTTTAGCACCTGCTTTATAGCATTCTTCAACGACCATAGTGACAAAATCAGGTTGCTCTAGACCAGCATTAATCCAAACTTCTTCGCCTTTTAAGACGTGACCGCCTTGGAAGGCAACTAATCTTGCATAATCTCGTAATAATTTTTCTTCCATAATTAAATATTTCCTTTGAACATACTATAATAGTATTCGAGAGGAAATACTATATGAAAAGTTTATTTAGTAAATACGTTTGGCTACAGTTAATCTTATCGATTTTATTACTATTTGGTGGCGCAGTGATTATTGCTTTTGCAATTAACAATAATACTGAAGTATTAGAAAACGCCTTAAACATCGTTGTCGCAGTTATCTTATTCTTATTTGGTTTATTCGCTATACTTACCGCATTCTTTTTTGAAACAAAGAAATATATTACCGCTAGTTTGTTATATGGTTCTGCCTCCATTGCCTTAGGTGTTTTCCTCTGTACAAAGCAATTAATGCTTTTAGAATATCTTATTTATTTGATTGCTATTTTCCTTATTGTCGTGGGCGCTGTGCAATTATTGAAAGCCATCCTTTTAACAATAAGAAAAGAAAAAGATAAATTGGCCTTAATCATTATTACTTATATACTCGCACTATTATTTGTTGCTGCGGGCATATTAGCGATTATCTTCCGTAATAACGTTAAAGATGCGTTAAATATCGTTGCTTCTATCATTGTTGGTGTCTTATTACTCATTGCGGGCGGATGGGAATTATATCTTGGTATTAAAGCAATTATTAATAGAAATAAAAACGGCGCTCCTAAGGTAAAGAATAATAAGAAGAATAAAAAGGAAGAGCCAGTTAACGAAGTTCAACCTGAAGAACCTAAGCAAGAAGAAGTAAAAGAGCTTGATTATACAAGCAATAAAATCGAGCAAAAGAAAACGGACGACTAACTCGTCCGCTTTTCTTCACCTCTAAGTTACGATTAAGCAACTTTAGTGGTAATTTCAATAAGGATCGCGATAAAGAAGAACAAGATTGCACAGACAAGTGTTAAAACAGAAACAACTTTTTCTGCACCTCTTTCTTTGGTCTTAACGAAGACGTTTAAGCCACCACCGGTAATAGCACCAGAGGCACCTTCTGATTTACCGCCTTGTAATAAGCAGAGAACAATGATGATGATAGCAACTACTAACATAATCCAGTCATACCAATTTAACATAAAAATTTTCTTCCTTTCTTAATCGCTGATAACAATGATATTAGAATCGTTTAAATAAAGCAAACTTTATTTTTATAAATTGCCTTTAATTTCGAGAATAATATCTCGAAGCTCGGCCGCTCTTTCAAAGTCAAATTCTTTCGCTGCTTGACGCATTTGTTTTTCGAGTTCTTTGACTTTCGCTTCAATTTCCGCGCGGCTACCATGTTTAGTGACATCAATCATTTCACTGATTTCATCATCACTATTATGGATTGGTGGGCGGATTTCTTTGATAATAGTTCGTGGGATAATTCCGTACTCGTTATTATATGCTTCTTGAATATTTCTTCTACGGTTTGTTTCTTCAATACAGTTTTGCATTGAATCAGTCATTCTATCAGCATACATAATCACTAACCCGTTAGCGTTTCTTGCCGCTCTACCGACAATTTGAATTAATGAACGAGTACTTCTTAAGAAACCTTCTTTATCTGCATCAAAGATAGAAATCAATGAAACTTCAGGAATATCTAAACCTTCTCTTAATAGGTTAATTCCAACGAGGACATCATATTTGCCTTTTCTTAATTGATAAATGATTTCGCTTCTTTCCAAAGTCTTAGTTTCATGATGCAAATAAACGACCTTAATACCTTTTTCTTTAAGGTAATTTGTGAGGTCTTCTGCCATACGAATAGTAAGGGTCACAACCATCGTTCTTTCATTTCTATCCACTCTAGTTTTAATTTCATGAACTAAATCATCAATTTGTCCTAAAGTTGGACGAACTTCAATAATTGGATCTAATAAACCAGTTGGTCTAATGATTTGTTCTGCGGATATTCCACCCGCTCTTTCAAGTTCATAATCACCAGGTGTTGCACTTGTGCAAACAACATAAGGCATAATCTTTTCAAATTCATCAAAGTTAAGTGGTCTATTGTCTAAAGCGGAAGGTAATCTAAAGCCATATTCCACTAGAGTTTCTTTTCTAGAACGGTCACCGTTATACATGCCTCTAAGTTGAGGGAATGTAACATGTGATTCATCAACAATCATTAGAAAATCTTCTGGGAAATAATCTAATAAGCACCAAGGTCTTTCACCTGGCTTTCTTTTATCAATATGGCGAGAATAGTTTTCAATACCAGGACACATACCAAATTCTTGCATGCTTTCCATATCTTGATTTGTTCTCATCTCTAGACGTTCAGCTTCTAATAACTTGCCGTTTTCCTTGAAGAATTTAAGTCTTTCTTCAAGTTCCGCCTTAATTGTGACACAAGCTTCTTTAATTCTTTCTCTTGTGGAAGCGTGGTCATAAGCAGGGAAGATAGGGAAAGTATGATAGGTATGTTTTACTTCACCAGTGAGTGGGTTTAATTGAATAATTTTCTCAACTTCATCCCCAAATGTATCGATTCTAATAACATCGCCATCAGAGAAAGAAGCAGGCACTATTTCGATGACGTCTCCCCTAACTCTAAATGTACCAGGGGCTAAATCAAGGTTATTGCGTTTATATTGAGCGTCCACTAATTTCTTATATAGTTCTTGTCTATTAATTTCTTCACCGACACGAATGTTGAATACTAAATTACGATATTCATCAGGATCAGTTAAACCATATATAGAAGCCACAGAAGCCACAATAATTGTGTCTTTTCTTTCTAAGACAGAATTAATCGCTGATGTACGAAGCATTTCAATTTCTTCATTCATCACTGCGTTCTTATCAATATATGTATCGCTTTTTGGAATATAGGCTTCTGGTTGATAGAAATCAAAGTTAGATACAAAGTATTCCACACGATTATGTGGGAATAATTCTTGGAATTCAGAATATAACTGACCGGCAAGAGTTTTGTTGTGCACTAGGACTAATGTAGGCTTTTGAACGGTTTGAATAATATTAGCCATAGTAAAAGTCTTACCAGTACCGGTCGCACCCATCAAAACTTGGAATTTCTTACCGTTTAAAATACCATCGCTTAACTGCTTAATCGCGGTTGGTTGGTCGCCTGTTGGCTTGAACTTTGAAACTATCTCAAATAAGTGGCTATTATCCATAAAAGTCTGCAAATCTCCATTATTTTGTGTTTTTCTTAGCTTCCATTTGGAGGTAAGCATAGATAAAACCATCGATGTTTCCGTTCATGACAGAAGCGACATCAACGACTTCAAATGATGTACGATTATCTTTAACTAATGTGTATGGACAGAAGACATAAGAACGGATTTGGCTACCCCATTCAATATTCTTCTTTTCACCAACGATTGAGTTGAGTTTATTTTGTCTAGATTCTAATTCTATTAAATATAATTTACCTTTTAGCATTTTCATCGCCGTTTCTTTATTAAGAAGTTGGCTTCTTTCGATTTGGCAAGAAACAACGATACCTGTTGGTAAGTGGGTGATTCTAACTGCAGTTTCAACTTTGTTGACGTTTTGACCACCCGCGCCACCACTACGATATGTATCAATCTTCAAATCAGATTCATTAATAGTGATATCAATCGCATCGTCCTTAAATTCTGGAACAACGTTAACTGAGGCAAATGATGTATGTCTTCTTTTATTCGCATCAAAAGGAGAAATTCTCACTAAACGATGCACACCTTTTTCACCTTTTAATAAACCATAGGCATTTTTACCGCTTATTAGTAATGTAACTGACTTAATACCAGCTTCATCACCTGGTTCGAGTGATAAAAGAGACATCTTGAAATGATGTATTTCTGCATAGTAGACATACATTCTATAAAGCATATCAGCCCAGTCTTGGGCCTCAGTGCCACCGGCGCCTGGATGGATTTCAATGATTGCGTTTAATCCATCAAATTCACCAGTGAATAAGATTTGTAATTCAAAATCCTTGGATTGCTTATTTAATTCATCAAGGGAATTTTCAATTTGTTCAAAGAATGATTCATCTTCGAATTCTAATAATTCTTCAAGGTCTTTTTGACCACGCAAAAGAGCGCGATATGTATCGACAATTTCGCGAGAATGATTGAGACGGGATATAATTTCCAAAGCAGAATTCCTGTCATTCCAGAAATCTTCTGCTTCACTTTTTGCAGTTAATGAAGCGATCTCGGCATCTAATTTAGCGAGGTCAAAGAGAAGACCCGAGCTGACGGATTCTCTCGCCAACAGCACTAAGTTCCTGTTTTAAGGTCACTAAGTCTTTCATAAATTATTCAGCGTCTTTCTTATTTTCGGCTGGTTGAGCAGGAGCAGCTTCTTGAGCTGGTTGTTCAGCTGGTTGTTCTGGAGCTGGTTCTTGTTGAACAGTAACACGACGTTGAGGTCTAATGTTGACTAAGTTCAAAACAGCATCGACAGAGGCCATTTCTAAACATTCTCTGAACATCGCATAGCCTTCATTAACGTAATCTTGTAATGGGTTGACGTTAGCGTAGCTTCTTAAGAAGATAGCTTCTCTTAAACGCGACATTTGGTCAATATGCTTGGTCCAGTTTTGGTCAATACAATGTAAAACTACTGAACGTTTGATATTGTCTTTATCAGCTTCATCAACATCCCATTCTTTAAGGAGTTGTTCAAATCTTTCTCTAATAATGATGGCTAAATCTGGTGCGATATCATCGACTGGAGCATCATCATATAAATTTGGTTTAATTGTGCCAGTTGGTAAGAATCTTGGTTCCACCACTTTGACTAATTGTTCACCAGAAATTAATTCATCATTACTGTCGGCAGGAATACCTTTCTTAGCAAGGAATTCACCAGCGGTTTTGAAGATATCTTCCATGATGTCATCGATTGGTCTACCTTCGATGATTCTATCTCTCTTGTCATAGACAATTTGTCTTTGCTTGGCTAAAACATCATCGTATTCTAATAAGCTCTTACGAGTATCGAAGTTTTGACCTTCGATTTTCTTTTGCGCGGATGTTATAACGTTAGTGATCATCTTGGCTTCTAATGCTTCATCACCAAAGTTCTTTTCGATGTAGTTTCTAATAGAATCAGCAGCGAATCTCACAAGTAAAGTATCATCGAATGATACGTAGAATCTAGAGAAGCCTGGATCACCTTGACGTCCTGAACGACCACGTAATTGGTTATCAATACGTCTAGATTCATGTCTTTCAGTACCAAAGACGCATAAGCCACCTAAGGCTCTAACTTCATCGTTGATTTTAATATCGGTACCACGACCTGCCATATTAGTGGCAAGTGTAATAGAACCTTTTTCACCAGCGTGGGAAATAATTTCCGCTTCACGAGCGTGGTTCTTCGCGTTTAACATTTCATGTGGCAAGCCCGCTTGTGTTAATAACGCAGATATTTCTTCGGAAGATTCAACGGACACGGTACCGATTAAGATAGGCTGACCAGTCTCGTGACGTTCTTTAACTTCCTTAATTAAGGCAGCGAGTTTTGGACCCTTGTGTGCATAGACATAATCAAGCGCATCAATACGTTGGATTGGTCTATTTGTTGGGATACAAACAACACGCATGTTATAGATTTTACGGAATTCTTCTTCTTCAGTTTTAGCGGTACCAGTCATACCAGCAAGTTTGTCGTATAAACGGAAGAAGTTTTGATATGTAATTGTCGCCATTGTGACAGTTTCTTGTTTAATTTTGACGTTTTCTTTTGCTTGAACGGCTTGGTGTAAACCATCAGACCATTCACGACCTGGAAGAACACGACCGGTGAATGGGTCAATAATTTGAACTTCACCTTCAGCGTCCACTAAGTAGTCAACGTCTCTACCCATAATGAAGTTTGCTTTTAAAGCATTATGGATTCTATGAACTAAATCAGCATATTCAGGATCATATAAGTTTTTAATACCGAACATACGTTCTGCTTTTTGTTGACCTTCTTCAGTTAAGTGAACTGTTTTGTCTTTAACATCAACAGAGAAGTCTCTTTCTTTTCTTAATGTTTTGCAGAATCTATCGGCAACTGTATATTGTGAAGCACTTGTTTTAGCACCACCAGAAATAATTAATGGTGTTCTACTTTCATCGATTAAGATAGAGTCAGCTTCGTCAACGATACAGTAATTGAGTCCTCTTAAAACACGGTGTTCTAAATCAGTAGCCATATTATCTCTTAAATAGTCAAAACCTAATTCGGAGTTAGTCGTGTATGTAATGTCGCATAAATAAGCGGCTTTCTTTTCGCTTGTTGTTTTAGCTCTGGCGTTAACGCCAACAGTTAAACCTAAGAAACGATAAATCTGGCCCATCCATTCAGCGTCACGGCCGGATAAGTATTCGTTAACTGTAATAACGTGTAAGCCTTTACCCGCTAAAGCATTAAGATAAACAGCCATTGTACAAGTTAAAGTTTTACCTTCACCAGTTTTCATTTCAGCAACGTCGCCAGCATGTAAAACTAATGAACCAATGATTTGAACCTTGTAAGGGAATTCACCAATACAACGCTTAGCAGCTTCTCTAGCAACCGCAAAAGCTTCGTATTTGATATCGTCTAACGTTTTACCATTCGCCAATAATTCCTTGAAATATGGGGTCTTGGCTTGTAGTTCTTCATTAGATAAAGCAGCCATTTTGCTTTCATAAGCGATAACCTTGTCTGCCTCTTTCATATATTTTTTCAACATTCTCTTGTCAAAAAATCCCATGATTTAATACCAATCACACAAATGGTGTGCCTTTCTTTATAAAAGAATTTCGTGCATTCGCTTAAATATAATATCAATGCTAGGCTTACTTGTCTAATACTTAAGTAAATTTGTATTAGATTTCCTTTTCTTTAAATCGATTGTTTTTGCTAAAACAAGTATCTTAATTGATCTAGGATTTAGTTTTTCTATAAGATTAATTGCAGTTTTTAAAGTGGCTCCTGTAGTGTAAATATCATCGACAATTAAAACATCTTCATTTTTAAGTGAAATATTAGGCATTAAAGTTAAATGTTTTCTAATTTGTTGCCTCTTTTTCGCCCCTTTTTCAGCTTGTTTAAAATGTGATGTTTTAATTAATGCTTTTTTCATAGTCAAACCCAACAAAGAAAATACTTCTTCAACATGATTAAATCCACGCCTTTCATCATCCTTACTAAAGGAAGGAACAGGCACTACTATATATCCTTTATATTTAATAGATAATTCTTTTAAAAATAAGTTAAGAAATACCTCTCGCATTTCATAATCAAAACAGCCTTTATATAAGTAAATAAGATTTTTAATGAAATCGTTATAATCGTATATAGCTAAAGACTTATATCCATCGATTTCAAAAGATGTAAATTTTGGTTCTAATTGCCTCTGACAAGATGGACAAATAGCAGTTCTGCAGTCAAAAAGTCTGCAAAAGTCAGATATTTTGATTTCCTTGAAGCATATTTTGCAATTTTTCGTTGGCGGAATTAAT
>CAMVBL010000032.1 GCA_947165725.1 uncultured Caryophanales bacterium
CGATGGCGAAGACTAATAGCCTCTATATTGATGTGAAAGACCTCCTATCTTTTTGGGAGGTTTTTTATTATTTTTATGCTCAAAAATGGTCATTTGTCACTTTCTAAATGAATAATCAAAAAATATTATTTTTTATATATTGATACATTCGTTTGAAAGAAATATGATTATTAATTGGAAATTGAGTATAAGGTCATAGTAAGGTTGACCGTTTCTACATAGCACCGTCACTGCTATACTACTCACAATAAATTTTTGAGTGAAAAAAATACCAATTTCTATCCTAACAGGGTATTTTTCACGAAAGGAGAAATTAAATGAAAAATAATTTCATTACAAAAATCATCGGCGCAACGTTGGCTTTCGCTATGATGATCGGTGGTGCTGTTGGCGTTAATGTCAACAAGCAAGCAAAAATGGTTGATGCAGATGCAAACGCTTATGTTATTGACTTTAAAAATAGCGTGAAAAGTGCATCTGCTATTAGCGCTTCTACTCAAGCTTCTACCGTTATTGCTTCTAGTGGCAGACAATATGTAACAAATAAGCCATTTACTGTCAACAGTGGTAACTGCTATTACGGCGACAATCAGGAATCTATCCGTGTCGGAAAATCCGGAACTGCCGCAAGCTTAAGCATCGCTTTGAGTACAAATTACGATTATGCAAACGCTGATAAAGAATACTCTTCAATTGTTGTCAATTGTGAGAAGTTGAGCGGCAAGAACAATGCTAATGCTAAAATATCAGTCAATGGTTCTGATTTGGTTGCAACACCTGCTAATGGATCGCCAGATGACCTTGAATTCGATTTATCTACTACAGCTATTAATTCAGTCACACTTGCTACTGATGCCGGTGTTTTGATTTACAGCATTACTCTTAATGAAAAAGAAGCTGTTGTGATTACCCCTACTGGTATCACACTCAATGAAACAGAGTTGTTACTCGGTGTTGGCGGCCAAAGCACACTTACAGCAACTTTAACTCCAAATGGTGCTTCTGGCACAGTTACTTGGTCTTCTAGTGACGAAGATGTTGCTACAGTAGCTGCTGGTGTTGTTACAGCAGTAGCTGCCGGCGAAGCTACAATTACTGCTAGAGTAAGTGAAACTCTTTATGCAACATGCTTAGTAACAGTTACTTCTAATAGCATTCCTGCAACAAGCGTTACCTTAAATGAAAGTTCTGGTACGTTGGTTAAGGGACAAACAAAAACTTTAACAGCTACAGTTTTACCATCCACTACAACGGATGAACCTATTTGGTCTTCTAGTGACGAAGATGTTGCTACAGTAGCTGCTGGTGTTGTTACAGCAGTAGCTGCCGGCGAAGCTACAATTACTGTTACCGCTGGCGAAGTTCACGCTGATTTCACTTTGACAGTGCTTCCTTTAAACGCAGCAAATAACTATGTTAATGCTCAAGTTAACATCACTGGCAAAGTGGTCGCTATTGGTGGAAAGAATGCAATGATTGACGATGGCACCGCTGGTTTGTGGGCATATGCCACCAGTAATGTTACTTGCTCAGTCGGTGATGTTGTAAATGTCACTGGTCAAACAGTTGTTTACAACTCTGGCTTAGAGGTTTCTCCGGCCACAATTACATCCGCTTCTGGAACTATAACAACATTAACAGCTGAGCCAATAACCGAAGAAGAAGTTGCGAACGAAATTACTCTCCATACTCAAAATCCTAACTATGTTATTGCTCATAGAAAGGTGTCGTTGAGAACAGGTACAATTGCTGCTTCTGGTAATTATTTAATTTTCCCTTACGGAACATCAACAATTGAAGTCGCTTTTTCTAACTGTGGTATGGTTGTCGGTAAATCTTACGATATTGAGTGCTATCTCACAAGTTTCTATAACAGTTATCTTTGTGTTTGTGTTTCAAGTGCACAAGAAGTCGTTCTCGAACCAACCGGAATTACATTAGATGAAACAAAAATCGTACTTGGTGTCAACAGAACAGCCACTCTTACAGCTACTGTTACCCCAGCTGCTGCTTCTCAAATTGCAGAATGGTCTTCTAGCGATGAAGATGTTGCTACAGTTGCTGCTGGTGTTGTCACAGCACATTCAATCGGTGTTGCTACCATTACAGCGACAGCGGGAAGTGTTTCGACAACATGCCAAGTAATAGTTTCTAATCCTGCAAAAGCAGATTATTCATTAGTTGGCTTAAGCAGTTCCAATACCGGCTATAACAATATGTACACAAACACATTCCCGGATGGTCAACAATGGAAGATTCCTGGTAATCAAAATATCCAAGCCGGTCTTAAAATTGGCGGTAAACCAGCCGAAAACACAGATAGATTCTTATATTCCATTTCTGAATACGAATCTGTATCTAAAATTACTATTATTCATGGTGCTAAAGATAACGCCATCACAGTTAACTCTTTAACACTTTATGTTTATAATTCTGCCGCTGATGCAGCGGAAGGCAATACATCTAAAGCTGTTGATACAGTTGCTCATGATTATGCTCCAAACACAAGTGTTACTTTTGAGCCAACAGCTCAGGGTACAAAATGGTCAAATAAATATTTCAGAATAGTGTACAACATGATTTCTTCTAGTACAGGTAATAACTATGGCATTATTCTTACAAGACTCACTCTAGACCTCAACAATCCTTATGAACATTTAGATTCTGCTTCTTCTATCAAAACAATTAGTGGTGTTGAATCTAACGAAGGCGCAACTGTTGAACAAGTAGCATTAAGATTTGGTGGTATTATTCCAGTTTCTGATTGGAATGCAATAAATTCCAGCTGGCCAATTACCGACTTTGGCGTTATGTTCGCTAGAGGCTCAATGCTAACAGCTCATTCTCTTGATTCTCTAGAAAAAGTGTTTAAAAACAATTCTGCTGACGTCGCTATGGTCCACAGAGGTTCTGTTGGAACTCCTAATGCTAATGGAAATAATTATGTCTTTACGGCAAGATTAAATCTTGAAGAAGCTGATTATGATGAAGTCTTCTATGCAGCTCCATTCATCGTTGCTGGTGGTGAATACTACTTCTTGCAAGAAATGCATTATTCTGTTAGAACTTTAGCAGAAGAATGCCTTACAAGTGGTGAATCTACTTTATCACAAGCAGCATTAACAACCCTCAAAGGTAATAACTAAGGAGAATATTTATGAAAAAAGAAAAGAAATTCACAAAACCTGAAATTGAAATCATTAATTTTACTAATGAAGACATTATTACTGGTAGCAGCCCTTGGTGGGATGATGAATACGAAGAGGGCGGAATCAGTGGTGGCCAAGTGCCAAATCCATAATCTATTTAATTACAACAATAATAAGGTGGGGTTGTACTCCACCTTTTTGTATCGATGAAATCGAGAAAAAATTATTATTCGCTTTGAAATTTTTAATAATTGGTATATTATAAAGTGCTCACTATAGTGACATTACAAAATATGAAAATCAAAAAACATTTATTTAAAATAGCTACTTTATCAGTTGCTCTTACATTAGGCATTGGTGTTGCTGTTTATACAAATACTCCACACAAAGAAGTGGATGCCACACAATACAATGATAATTATGCTCCATACACTTATAGTGGAGATTATTATGATGGCTTTAACTTTGATGCCGCTGGTGGTATGAATGGTGCTCTTAGAACATCACTAACAACTAAGATTAAACCAGAAAAGTTTTTTACTTACAGCGGCAGTGGTGAAGGTACATTATCCGAAGAGTTACAAGAGGCAGACCAAGATCCTAACAATTCGAGTAATATGATTATTTTCTATACTCGTGATTCAATTAGAAAAGCAGCTGCCGGTTCTGGCACAAGTATGGTGTGGAATAGAGAACACGTTTGGTGCCAATCTTTATCAAATGGCAACTGGGGTGAATCTCAAGGTGGAACAGACCTTCTTCATTTAAGACCAGATTATGCAAGTACTAATAGTTCTAGAAGTAATACACCTTATGGCGACCTTAATAAATCAAATCCAAAATACTATGATCCAGTTCAAAAGAAAGTAGTTAATGATAGCTCTAAAATGCTTTTTGGCTACTCAAATGGTACGTGGTTCGAACCATTAGATTGTGTTAAAGGTGACGTTGCTAGAATCGTTATGTATATTTGGACAACATATACAGGTTGGTCTGGCTATAGTCCTTTAAATATCACAACCATCTTTCAAAGTTATGACACCTTACTTAAATGGCACACAATGGATAGACCAGATGCTTTAGAAGGCCATAGAAACGATTATGTTCAATCCACTAAGCAAAAGAATAGAAATCCATTTGTAGACCATCCTGAATTAGCGTGGAAAATCTTTAGTGACGCTAACGGCTTAAGCACATCTGTCTTAAATCAATGTATGGCTGCTTATCCTGATAGTGGTGATCCAGCTGAACCAACAGGAATAAGTTTAAATAAATCAACTGCTGAAATAAGAGTTGGAAACACCTTACAACTTACTGCTACATTACAACCATATGGTGCCGCAGGAACGGTTACTTGGTCTTCTAGCAATACTTCAGTTGCATCTGTTAATAACGGTCTAGTTACCGCAAATGCGGTTGGCACAGCCACAATTACTGCTACAGTAGGCGATTATAGTGCTAGCTGTGTTGTTACTGTCTCTGAATCCAATACAAATTATGGAACAGAAGACAATCCTTTAACTATTACAGAAGCAAAAGCCCTTATTGATGAAACTGGCACTTCTCCAACAGAAGAACCAATCTATGTCAAAGGTATAGTTTCTTCTAACTCTGCATTTAATACTTCTTATAACAACTATGATGAGATATGGCTACAAAGCGAAGATGGAGAAACTTCACAAGCTTTTGAATTATTTAGAGCAAAAGTTGATTCCAACAAAGTGAGTGGTGATTACACTGCGGCCAACTCCTTTAAAGATAAAGAAGTTATAGCGTATGGCTATGCTAAAAAATACAATTCTACGTACGAATTATGTACATCAAGTACAGAACCGAAAAATCCATTAATCGTATCTGTTAGAACTCCGGTAACAACGAGTATTGAATTAGATAGAAGCACCGCTTCGATTGAAGTCGGCCAAACAACTACTTTAGTGGCAACTACAACTCCAAATAATGCACAAGTTACATGGTTATCTAGTGATGAAGGCATCGCTACAGTATCAAATGGTGTCGTAACTGGTGTATCTGCTGGCACTGCGGTTATTACTGCGCAATTATCAGACAATGTTAAAGCTCAATGCACAGTCACTGTTACAAGTAATGGTGGAACAGCTAATATTCAAATTGCATCCTCTATTGCAACAGGAGATATCGTTTATTTAACAGCAAATGCTGTTTCTAGACAGTATAACGGACCAACATCAGCAAATGCTGATGCATATGGCTCATATGCTGACTTTGGTGGTGCTAAACCAAATACAAATCTTTTAGCGCTTGAAGTTTGTGATGGTAATGTAACAAATTCATATGCTTTCAAATTGACATCTGGCGACTACACCAACAAGTATCTCGCTTGGTCTAATAATAATACTTTAAGAGTGGCGGCTTCAGTCGATAACAATAGTTCATGGACTGTGGCGTTTGATCAAAACAACAACGCTACAATCGCTAATGTGGCAGATAGTAATAGAATCATTTGGTATAACGTCAATTATCCAAGATTTGCCTGCTACACAAATAAAACAAATGGTGATGCTTATAAATATATTCAATTATGGAAAGCTGCTGGTCAGGCCGAACCATCTCCATCCGATTATTTGGGCTCTACTCAAACAATAAAAACAATTAGCGGCAGAGTGAATACAACTGATAACGGAACAGTAAATGGCAGCATCGTGTTTGCAGATTTAGGCTTAAACAATAGTCAACAATACTTAACTCCGTTTGCTGGCACAGGTTTTACTGTCACATTTGCTGGTGGTGAAAATGATGGCAAATATTACAATACTGGCACAGGCATTAGAACCTATGGCGGTGGAACTATTACAATTGCTTCAACTGGAACCATTTCTCAAATTACACTAACTTGGGATAGCTCAAATAAGCCAAGTAATGGCAATGTGGTTAATACAGGCACATATAATGCTTCTACTGGAGTTTGGACTGGTTCTGCTAGTTCTGTTGTTTTTACAAGACCTAGTGGTAGTGGTAACTGGAGATTGCAATCAGTAAGTGTTACCACAACTGGCGAAACAGTAACTGTTGATCAGGTCGCACTTAGATTCGGCGCTGTTATCCCAATTAATGATTGGACCACAATTGATGATACTTGGGGAATCAGTGAATACGGTATTGTGTTTGCAAGACAATCTATGCTAACTGCCCGTGGCTTATCATCTGCTGAGGCTGTGTTTAGAAATGACGTTCAAGATGTTGGTAGAGTGTACAATGATTCAGGATCACATCCTAATGCTAATGGAGATGACTATATTTTCACAGCAAGATTAAATCTTGAAGAGGAAGACTATGATGAAGTGTTCTACGCAGCGCCATATATTGTCGCAGGCGGAGAATACTATTTCTTACAAGAACTTCATTATTCGGTTAGATCTTTAGCTTATGAATGTCTTAGTACTCATGATAATTCTCTATCAGAAACAGCACTAACATTTTTAAAAGGCAATTATAGTGGGCAATAAGCCCACTTTTTGCTAATATTTACGTATGGCTCAAAGGATAAAAGATAAAACATTATTTGGTTGGCTTAGAAATACATTTAAGCAAAGTGATGGTGGTGTCCATAATGACCACCATGAATCTTTAAGTGATGAAGATAAAATCGTTGAGGATTTCATTGAAGTCGGTAAGTTTATTATTAAAAAACTCAAGCTTTCTAATGTCATTGGTTTTGATTGTGATTTAGTTAATGAAAATGATTGTCCTCTAAGAGCTATTTTAAGTGATAAGTCTATTGTGAAATTAGATTTTGATAAGTATGTAAGTCATAATGATGGTGATATGACAGAGAGATTAATGGAATCAGAAGCTATTATCGATTATTGTGATAGACAATATATTCAAGACAAAATCATTGAAGAATCCGCTAAGTTCTATTCCAATAAATAGTAACAAAAGTGGAGTTTTTTCCACTTTTTAAAAATATTTTGGACAAAAATAAAAAACTCTCCCTATTACATTTATAGAAGGAGTTTTTTGTTTGAATTAATTGTTAAGGGATTTAAACAAAGTTTATGCTATGATTAAATCTAGAAAAATGAAGACATATTATCTAAAAATAAGAGAAAAATTTATTGAATCTTTGAGAACTGGCGTTAAGAAACACGAGTATCGTTTAGCATCACCAGAAAGACGTTTTATTAAGATTGGGGACAATCTTGTTTTGATATCAAACCAGGATAAGAAAAATTATGTAAGAACAACCGTAACCGGGATCCATATTTACAAAACATGGAAAGAGGCATTGGAAAAATATTGGGAAGAAGATTTCGCAGGGCTTTTCAATACTCTTGAGACTGCTCTTAATGAATGTAATAAATTTTATTCACGTGATGATGTCAACAAGTATGGAATCGTTGTGTTTGATGTGAAACCTGTCATCGTTGATTATGGAAAGGCCTCCGTTCTATTGGACACAAATATCGTTGTTAGAAGAGATAGCTACAATAACAGTTCTTCTGAAATAGCTAAACTTTTTAGTTATTTTAATAAGAAAAAAATTAGGACATTTGTTCATAAGAAAAGCAAAACTGAGTTGGAAAAATATGCAGATCCAGAATATAAGAAATCTCTTATGGATAAATTAAATGCATATGAAACTTTCCCGAATTATGTAGTTCACCTTGACAGTATTTTCAACGATATTGTTTCTCGGTTTTCTAACGATGATAATAGTCAAATCGATAATGCCCTTCTAGCAGAAGTGTATTGCGGTAATGTACAACTTTTGTTGACCGATGATCGTCTCATGCTTTTAAAGGCTGAGCAACTCTATATAAGAGACAAGGTTTTATCTTCTATCGAATTGCTTGAAAGATACAAAGAGCTAGACCCTAAAAACGTAAAATATGACATTCTGAATGTTACACTTAAACCTTTTGCCGAAGTTGATTTGGATAATCCGTTTTTTGATACATTAAAAGAAGATTACAAAACATTCATACCTTGGTATCAAGGAAAAGCAGAAAACAACGAAGAAGCATATGTCTTCTATGATGGCGAAACTATAAAAGGGTTCTTATATTTAAAACTTGAAGACTGTGACACGTACGAAGATATTACGCCAGAAATGCCTAAGAGAAGAAGACTTAAAGTAGGAACTTTTAAAATTGATAGCACTGGTTTTAGACTTGGCGAGCGTTTTTTTAAAATAATTTTTGACAATGCGCTTCTTCTAAAAGTTGACGAAATCTATGTGACACTGTTTGAAAATAAGCGCAAAGAAGTTGAAAAATTAAAATCTGATTTTGAAAAGTGGGGTTTTACCAAATTTGGATATAAAACTAATGGGGAAGTTGTTCTAGTAAAAGAAATGGCAAATCCAATCATTGGAGACAATCCGCAACTATATTTTCCTGCTTTTAAACCTACAGCTAAAAAAATGTTTTTGCCAATTTTACCTGAATATCATACAGATTTATTCCCAGACAGCCATCTAAAGAATGAAAACTTAAGTTTTTTGAAAAGCAATAAAGCTCATCAGTACGCTTTAGAAAAGATATATTTGACAGGAGCAAATACTGATGGAATAGAAGCAGGCGATATTGTACTCATTTATCGTATTGGCAAAGATATGTTTAAAAGGTATTCTTCCACCCTCACCGGAGTTGCAATCGTTCAAGAAATCATCGAAACCAAGGATGCTGATGAATGCATAAAGATATGCAGCAACCGCTCTATCTTTAGCGAAAAAGAAATTAGAGCATTTCACGATAAATATCCAACGGTTGTAAAGCTTTTATATAGAAACTCGTTTGACCACAAGATTCTTTTAGACTATTTATGGCAAAAGGGTATCATTGAACAAAATTCTGGACCAAGATCATTTCAACCTTTAAGCAACGACTATTTCAGTTTATTATATAAAAAAGGAACTGGAGAAGAGTGAGATGAAACGAAAAATATTAATTTCGGTTAATCCTGAGCATGTCGACAATATCATAAAGGGTATTAAAAAATACGAGTATCGACGCCATGTAGCTAAAAAGGATATTTCATCCATAATCATCTACGAAACAACACCAATTAAACGTGTAGTCGCGGAAGCTGAAATAGAAGCCATCCTTTCATATACACCAAATGAACTTTGGGAATTAACAAAGAATGAATCAGGCATTACTAGGGAATTCTTTGATAAATATTTCAAAGGAAAAGAAATTGCGCATGCCTATCGCATTGGCAAAGTAAAAGTCTTTAAAGAAAAGAAATCTCTTCAAGACTATGGTGTTAGATATGCGCCTCAATCATTCGTGTACATTAACTATTAATTAAAATATAAAGTAACAAAGGTGGAGTTTTTACTCCACTTTTTATATATAATAAGCACATGGTTAACTTTAAAATCGAAATCGCTGATATTGTCGTAGAGATTAATGCTTTTAATGAAACTACTTTAAAGTACTGTAATGATTTTCTATCTAATAAAGAATCTAACTATGTCATTACTATGACTAAGGAAGATTTAGAAAATGAAAAGCATATTAATGAAGATGGCAAAGTATATGCGAATGAAGAGATATCAGCGTTATATCGTAAGATTGCAGATATATTCGTTGAGGAAGATATCTTAGTGATGCATGGTTCATCATTTAAGGTTGATAATAGTGCTTTTATTGTGACCGCGAGAAGTGGTGTTGGTAAATCCACTCATGTTAACTTATTAAAACAATATCTTAAAGATAGATTTACTTATATTAATGACGATAAACCTTTATTAAAGATTAAAGGTGATAAGTTAACTCTATATTCTTCTCCGTGGAACGGAAAAGAAAGAAGAGGTAATAATATATATGCACCTTTAAGAAGTGTTATCTTCCTTAATAGGGGTATCACTAATACATATAAGAAACTATCTAATAATAGTGATGTCTACTTTAAGTTATTAAGTCAAATATATTTACCAAGAGATAAAGCAAAAAGAGAAAAAGCCTTAAAGTTAATTGATATATTATTAAAGAGTGTTTCTTTCTATGAAATAAATGTTAATACTGATATATCAAGCGCAGAGATGACTAGTGAAAGGATTATTAATTATGAAATTAAATGAGAACTTTTTAATCCATCAATCTGATAATGGTGAAATCCTTATCCCAGTGGGGGATGAGACTAAAAGATTCCATGGAGTTGTTAAACTTAATGATACTGGTAGTGAAATTGTTCACTTATTAGAAAATAATGATTTATCACTAGAAGATGTTCTTAATCACTTTTATCAAGAATGCCCTAATGATGATAAAGAAGCAATTAAAAAGGGAGTAAGTGAGTTTATTAATAAGCTCGTCGAGATCAATGCCATCATCTTATAAGTTTGAAGATGTTCTTAATAAAGACGGGGAACTAATATTCACTAATGTTGGTTACTCCATGTATCCTCTTATAAGACAAAGAGAGGATGTTTTAAGAATAGTTAAATCTGATAACTATAAGAAAGGTGATATTGTCTTATATAAATCTGAAATAGACCATTATGTTTTACATAGAATTCTTAAAATTAAGAAAGATAAAGTCATACTCGCAGGAGATTATAACTACTTTAAAGATAAACCTATACCAAAAGATATGATTTTAGGCGTTTTAAGGACTATTACTAAGAAGAACGATAAAATAATCGACCTATCTAAAGATAAGAAGGCTAGAAGGTTCTTTTACACTAATTTCTTTTATATCAAAGCATTCTTCCAAATCATCGGTAAGATATTACATATCAGGAAAGTAAAATAATATAACATCGGCAAAAAACAAAAAACTTTATATAACTATTGTAAATATTGCCGAATATAGTATTATTAATATATGAATAAATTCATATCCATTAAAGAAGCATCAATTAAGTGGAACATTTCGGAAAGAAGTGTTCGTAATTACTGCGCTCATGGAAGAGTTCCTAGTGCTGTTTTTAATAATGGTCATTGGCTCATACCAGAAGAGGCTAAAAAACCAGTAAGACTTAACGAGAAGAATAATAAGAATCATCTTTTGGAAAGATTAAGAGAAGAAAAGAAATATCAAATCAGTGGAGGAATATACCACAAGCTTCAAATTGATTTAACTTATAATTCAAACCATATTGAAGGCAGTGAACTAACTCATGATCAAACTAGGTATATTTTTGAAACAAGAACTATTGGTTTAGAAAACAAAAACTCATCAGTAAGAGTGGATGATGTTGTTGAGACGATTAATCATTTTTCTGCGATTGATAGGGTGATTGATTTTGCTAATTATGAACTTAGTGAGCCGTTTATCAAAGAACTCCATAAAATATTAAAAACAGGAACATCTGATTCAAGACTTCCATGGTTTGCCGTTGGTGAATATAAAAAAAGAGCAAATGAAGTGGGTGATATGGCCACTACATCTCCACAACTTGTTGGAAATGAAATGAAAAAGCTTATTAGTGATTATAATCAAAAAGAAAACCATTCTTTTGAAGAGATAGTGGAATTTCATGTCAAATTTGAAAGAATTCATCCATTCCAAGACGGCAATGGTAGAGTGGGTCGTTTGATTATTCTTAAGGAGTGTTTGAAAAACAACATTGTTCCTTTTGTCATCCTTGATAGCAAAAAGATGTTTTATTATCGTGGGCTTAAAAACTGGAATCAGCAACGTGGTTGGCTATTAGATACCTGTTTAGATGGGCAAGATACAGTAAAAGCGTACCTAGATTATTTTGGAATAGTGTATCGTAATTAAGGAAGCAAAGATGAGAAACAAAGAAACACTAAAGTTTATTACTAATAATATTAAAGGCAGTAAGAAGAAAGTTCTTATTCTTTCAATAGTCCAAACCTTATTAGGTGTTTTAACAGTGGCTTTCTCTTTTATGCTTAAACCTGTGATAAACGCTCTTGAAGATAAGAACAATGATTTATTAATTAGAAATGTCATTATTCTTGCTTCTATCGCGGTTGTTCTTATCATCTTACAAATCTTCTATCGCTTATATTACGAAGTTAGTTATATCGATATTGAAAATAGACTTAAAAATAACTTATTTAAAACAATCTTAAATAAAGATTACCAAGAAATTAAAAATACTCATGATGAAGAATGGATTCATAGATTAACTAGTGATACCGCAGTGGTGGCTAATTCTATCCTATCCATCTTACCTTCATTATGTAGAATGGTGGTACAACTAGTTTTAGCGCTCGCCGCTATTATTGTTTTATTCCCAGTCTTTGGTTTGTCTTTGTTACCATTTATTCTATTAGTTATATTAATCACTTATTTTATGAGGAAACGCTTGAAAGCGTATCATCATTTAGCCCAAGAAAAAGATGGTAGGGCTAAAGTGTTCTTATCTGAATCTCTTCAAGGTTTAGCGATTGTCCACTCTTTTGTAAAGGAAGATGTCTTTACTAAGAAGAATGAACAAAACTTAGAAGAATATAAGAAAGCGAGATTAAAAAGAAACACATTTAATGTCCTTTGTTCTGTAGGCTTTATCGTGGTCTATTATGCTTTCTATATTCTCGCGATTATTTTCTGTGGGCAAAAGATCATTAACGGTGATATGACTATTGGTTTCTTATCCGCAATAGTGGCCCTTTTATCTCAATTAACCGGCCCATTAGGTAATATCACTTCTATTATTCCTAAGTACTATTCTTTAATCGCTTCTGGTGAACGTTTAAGAATGGAAAATAATCAAGACGTCACTTATTTAAGTAATGATGAAATTAATAACTTCTATAACAATGAATTCAAATCATTATCCATTAATAACGTTTCTTATTCATATCTCGATAAATATGGTAATAAGGTAGAA
>CAMVBL010000033.1 GCA_947165725.1 uncultured Caryophanales bacterium
GTCCAATTTATATGATAGGTATTTAAAAATCCCCTTGGACAAAATCCTTGGGGAAGTTTCACAATGATGTCTCCAATTGTCCGCACCCTAATACAATTTAAGGTCCAATTGTCCGCACACGAATTTCTAATTGATGTCAGCTTTGTGTTAACGAAGTAAACTTCAAACATCATCAAAAAGGAGGAAAGAAAAAATGATCAATGAACCAATTCAAATTTTAAAATTAATGTATCTTGCTTTAAATAAAGAGTGGGAAAAGGATAAAAATGAATTATTTGGGCTCTATTTATCTGAAGCAGACCCATTTTTAACCGGTGATGATAGCGCGGATCCGGCTGTTTTTGATGATTTTATAAAATGCTTTGAAAAATATGGCAGTTATGATGACTATGGATACGAGTTTATTATTAAATATTTAAATGACTTAGACCCATATTATGGTGATATTAAAAAATATTTTTTACGAATTGATAAGCAAGAATATATCAAGATGTCAGAGTATTTCTCTCAGCTAAGCGACAAGGAAATAATAATCGCCAATCACTGGGAAAAATTCTATCCAAGATTATTTAAATAATCCATGTGAAGCAAATGAAAACTCCCTTGTTAATCCTTGGGAGTTTTTAATAATTTTGGCGGAGGAAGAGGGATTTGAACCCTCGCACACTGTTACATGTCTACGAGCTTTCCAAGCCCGCCCCTTCAGCCTCTTGGGTATTCCTCCGTATAAGCTGAACAATATTTGAACGTGCGAATAGTATTATAACAAAAAAATTAAATTAGTCACTCTTTATTTAATAAAATAATTTTTTTACAATATGAATATGCGAATATTCAAGGTTCATCAAAGCGAAGAAGGACAGACATTAGAGAAGTATATTCAAAAACTCCTTATGTCCGCTCCATCGTCCTTTATATATAAAATATTTAGGAAAAAAGATGTCAAAGTTAACGGTCATCATGAAGACCGTAAATTTAAATTATCAGAAAATGATGACGTCGCAATATATATTACCGAAGATCAATTTAATGATTTTCTAAAAGAAAAAGCGTATCAACCTAATAACAATATTAAAGATTGGATTATCTATGAGGATGATAATGTTTTATTCATCAATAAACCAAGAGGCCTACTAGTGCAAAAGAGCAAACCACAAGACGAATCATTAGACCAAATGGTCGTGGAATATCTAATTTATAAAGGCGAATATGATCCAGAAAAAGAAATCGCTTTTAAACCAGGCCCTGCTCATCGATTGGATAGAAACACTTCTGGTATCGTCGCCTTTGGTAAAAACCATCAAACATTAGAACTATTATTTGAACTATTTAAAAATCACGATTTAATTAATAAACATTATCTTGCTTTAGTGGTGGGCCAAATGGAAAAAGATAAAGATAGTATCAATGTTCCACTTAAAAAGGATGAAAAGAATAACACAGTGACTGTCGCCCCTTTGAATAAAGGAGGAAAAACCGCTAAAACGGTTTATAAAGTTATCAAAAAGTATCAAGACTATAGTTTATTAGATGTCACTCTTTTAACCGGTAGAACCCACCAAATCAGAGTGCACCTTGCTTATATTAATCATCCAATTATCGGGGATGAAAAATACGGTGATTTTACCGCTAATAGAATCTTTAAACAACAATATGGTTTTAATAAACAATTCTTACATGCCTATAAGATTGGTTTTGGTGATTTACCAGCGCCTTTAACCAACTTAAGCAAAAAAGAATTCACTGCTGAACCTAACGAAGAAATTGCAAATATCCTAACTAAGTTAGACAATATAGATAGGGAGTAAACTTTATGAGCACAAAAGAAAATTATTTACGCTGGCTTAATTCAGCCAAAGTTAGTGAACAAGATAAAGAAATCTTGAGAAAGATGGATCAAAAAGAAATTGATGACGCTTTCTTTAAAGATGTTGAATTTGGTACCGCTGGTATGAGAGGTGTTCTTGGACCAGGTACTAATAGACTTAATAACTTCACAGTGAAAAAAGCTACTGTGGCGTTTGCCAAATACTTATTAGAACTATTCCCAAACGCTAAACAAGAAGGTGTAGTAATTTCTCACGATAATAGACACATGTCGCGTGAATTTACTCTTTTAAGCGCTGAAACATTAAATGATTTTGGTATTAAAACATATATCTTTGATGCTTTAAGACCAACTCCTGAATTATCATTTGCTGTCCGTTATTTAAAAGCCTGCGCTGGTATCATGATTACCGCTAGCCATAACCCAAAACAATATAATGGCTATAAAGTATATGACGAAACTGGTTGTCAATTAGTCCCAGATAAAATTAAACGCTTATTAGAAATCATTGCTTCTTTACCAAATGAATTAGAAGTGGAATATGAAGTGGCAAAACAAAGAGGGGAAAATATCCTCTTAGATAATAAAGTTGATGATGAATATGTAAGACTAGTGGAATCTATTGCGATTAATAAGGATTTAGATAAATCTAACTTCAAAGTGGTCTTCACTCCTAACCATGGTACATCCTATGTTAATTCCATGAGAATCTTTAAAGATTTAGGCTATAGGATTTATCCAGTGATGAGCCAAGTGGACCCAGACCCAGATTTCTCTGGTACATTATCTCCTAACCCAGAAGACGCTAGATCATTTATTGAACCAATTAAACTCGCTAAAGAGATTGATGCTGATTTAATTGTTATGACTGACCCTGATGGTGACCGTGTCGGCTTAGGTTATAAAGCAAAAGATGGAAGTTATCAAACATTAACTGGTAACCAAAGTGCGGCTTTATTAATGGACTATATCTTCTCCCAAAAGAAAGCAAAAGGCACATTAAGCGATAATGGTGTCATGTATTACACAATTGTTACCTCTTCGCTAGGGGGAGATATTGCTAGACACTATGGTGTTAAAGTTGAAGAATTCTTAACCGGCTTTAAATTCATTGGTAATCGTATTGATTATTATGAAAAACTTGGCCATGGTCCAAAGTTTGAATTCGGTTATGAAGAAAGTTATGGCTGCTTAATCGCTCCATTTGCGAGAGACAAAGATGGTTGTCAAGCAATCTTAATGTATTGTGAAATGGCGTTGTTCTATTTCTTAAAAGGCAAACGACTTGATGAAGCTTGGGATGACTTATGTAAACGCTTCGGTTATCATCAAGATATCACTTACTCTATGGAATTCTTCGGTAGTGAAGGTCAAGCTAAGATGAATAACCTCATGAATACCTTGCATAAAGACCCATTTATCTCCATCAATGGCTTAAAAGTGGTGAAGGTTGATGATGTTGAAAAAGGTGAAAGAATTACCAAAGATAAAAAAGAACCACTTAGCTTACCAAAATCTAATGTTGTTAAACTCTATTTAGAAGATGGTAGTGTGGTCACTGTTAGACCAAGTGGTACTGAACCAAAAGTTAAATTCTATGTTGGTACAGTCTTAAAGGAAAAACCAGTTGATAATTCCTTCCCAGATGCTTTGTTCAAGAGTATCAAAGAAACATTACACTTATTATAAAAAAAGACCAAGGATTGAATCCTTGGTTTTCTTTAGATTTGTAATAAGCCAACGGCTTTTTGAATTCTTTTAAGTGTTTCGTTAGCAATCTTGCTAGCCTTTTCAGCGCCTTGTCTAAGGACGGCTTCGTAGCTCTTATTAGCAATGATTTCTTTATAACGATTTTGGAATGGTTCAAGTTCTTCAATAACCGCATCCGCGACCGCTTTTTTGAAATCACCATAACGGTAGCCTTCAAATCTCTTTTCGGCTTCTGGGATTTCAATGTCCTTCATACAGCAATAGATTTGAATTAAGTTAGAGATACCTGGTTTATTTTCTGGATCATATTTGACTTCACAACCCATATCAGTAACTGCGGACATAATCTTTTTACGGATGACCGCTGGTTCATCCTTAAGGAAGACATCACCCTTAGGGTCTGACTTACTCATTTTGACTGTTGGATCACTTAAAGACATGATTCTTTTACCAACTTTACGGAGTTCCGCTTTTGGCATTGTTAATAGTTCACCATAACGGTTGTTGAAGCGGTTAACTAGGTCACGTGTTAGCTCAATGTGTTGAACTTGGTCTTCACCAACAGGGATGATATTCGCATCATATAAGACGATATCACACGCCATTAAGACTGGATAAGCAAATAAACCTAAACCAATCGCGTTTTCTTTTAATTTAGCAGATTTATCTTTGAACTGCGTCATACGGGATAACTCGCCCATATATAAATAGTTTTGCATAATAGCGTTAAGCTCTGCATGCGCGGAGACGCTACTTTGTAAGAACATCGCGCTCTTATTTGGATCAAGACCCGCGGCTAAATAGAAAGCTGCTAAGTCGATAGAATTTTGTCTTAATACTTCTGGATCAATTGGCAAAGTTAAAGCATGGAGGTCAGCGATAAAGATAAAACATTCGCCGCGTTCCATAGTCTTTTTTAAATTCTTTAAAACTGCAATATAATTGCCTAATGTTAATTGTCCAGTTGGTTTAATACCAGTTAATATACGTTCTGCCATATTATTATCCGCCTTGCTTATCTAGTTTAGTCTTATACGAGACTAATTTCAAATATATATTATTTGTTTTCTTTAAGAAAATCGTTATACTATCAACGTATGATAAAAATTTACACTTCTCCTTCTTGTAGTTCATGTCGCAAAGTCAAAAAATGGTTCATGGATCAAAACATCCCATTTATTGAAAAGAATATTTTTGTTGCGACTCTTAACGAACAAGAATTAACTGATATTTTAATGAAGAGTGAAAATGGTACTGAAGATATCATTTCCACGAAGAGCAAGATTGTTAAAGAAAACGATTTAGATATCGATTCTATGACAGTCAAACAATTAATTGCTTTTATTAAAGAAAATCCATCCGTTTTAAAAAGACCAATTATCGTTGATGACCATCGAATTCAAGTAGGTTACAACCCAGATGAGATAAGATCGTTCATTCCTCACGCTCGTCGTTTAGCGGAGTGGGCATGTAAAAACGATAACTGTCCACAATATGAGACATGTGGTCATTCAGATGTTGAAGAGGCTTAATTGTTATTAAGCTTTTTTAATGTCGCGGCAATAGCGCGTCTGGCTTTGCCAATATATTTTTCTTTAGAAAGAGTTAAGTTAAACTTTTTCGCGTATTCGATTAATAGTTCTTTTGCGTGGTCGATACCAAGCTTAGATTCAATCTCTAAATTGTAATCGACTTCATCTTCGTATGTGTTTTTATCAACCACTAGGGTGTGATTATCAAATTCAATTTCTAAACGTCTATTATATAAAGAAGTAATACGATGATATTTATCTAATGGATAGGGTAAAAGCATTAAGCGATTTCTCACTTGCCCATATGGGAAAATATTTTGTTCTAATAGTAGTTCTTGTTCTTTTGGACTTAAACCATCAGTTATTTCATCATCACCGTTTTTGCCTTTAATCTTTAAAGTGAGTTCACTTTTCACATCATTAATAATTCTCACTCTTAAAGTCATATGGTGATCTCTTAAATATAAGTCATCAGTATCAAAGTAGTGGTTAATGTTTTGTAAGAAATGTTTATTAGGTTGAATGTTCATATAATAAGTCACAATAAAAAAGTATTGTTCCTCTGTTAACATTAATCTTGTCTCGTATTCTTTTTGTGTCTTTATCATTTCTTTTTCCAAACTTTTAGACTATTATATCATAAGGTTATGGAATTCAATTTATTAAATAACACAACTTTACCAATGTACGCTGTTGTACTCATCGTTGCAGGATGTTTAGTCCTAGTCGCGATTTTAGTGTTCTTAGTTATCTTTTTTGGTAAAAGAAAAAAGAACCCAATTGTGGATGAATCCGCTTGGCTTAGTGCTTTAGGCGGTAAGGAAAACATCAATAGTGTTTCAGCAATTGGTTCTCGAATCAATCTTTCCTTAAAAGATAAAGAAAAAATTGACCGCGAGAAGCTCACAAGCCTTGGGGTCAATAGTGTCCTAGTAATGTCTAATAAAGTGACCTTAGTGATTGCTAATAACGCGGTTGATATCGCAGAAACAATCTCTAATGGTATTAAAGAATAAAATTCTTTAAATCTTGTAAAATCTGTTCAGTGGGAAAACCAATAATGTTATTGACGCTCCCACTGGTTTTTTTAACTAATGGGAATTTCTTATCATTATCTTGTAAGCCATACGCTCCCGCTTTATCCATTGGAGAGCCAGTCGCGATATAAGCATTAATTAATTCATCACTTAATTCATTAAAGAAAACGCTGCTTATAGCGATGCCTTGCACTAGTTTATCACCTTGCTTAAGAGCGTAACCAGTGAACACGTGATGCTCTTTGCCTGATAATTCTCTTAAAATCTTATAGGCATCTTCTTTATCTTTTGGCTTACCTATAATCTCATTACCTAAGACCACGACAGTGTCCGCAGCAATAACCAAATCATCTTGATGATCTTTTGCGACTTCTAAACATTTACGTAAAGAAATGTCTTTTACAATATCTTTTACATCACTATATTTCTTAAAGGATAATGATTCATCAATATGTGGCACAATTACCACAAAAGAAGAGGAAATTTCTTTCCTCATTAATTCTTTTCTTCTTGGTGATGCACTCGCTAAAATAATCATCTTAATTCTTCGTAAGAATTACAGGGATAATCATTGGATGAGAATGCGTTAAAGCAGAGAAATAACTATCTGTAATATCTTTAATGATGCTCTTAAGTTCCGCAAAGGAGGTCTTTGTTAAGAGTTTTTCTTTAATGCCTTTTTCCACTAATTTAGCGCAAGCATTAGTATTACGTTTACTGTGAGATGCCACAACACCCTTAAGCACAAATAGTGGAGCTTCAATTAATTGATTATTACGGGAATCAATAGTGATGGTAACAATGACCATACCATTACCAGTTAAGATACGTCTATCCGCCATAACAGCGTCAGCTAAACCCTTAATATCTTTACCATCAATATACGTATTACCATGTTCTACAGGATAACCACGAGAAATCTTACCTTTAGATAAAGTTAAGCAATCCCCATTATCTAAAACGAAACTATGGTCTTCTGGAATACCAACTTCACTAGCGATCTTAGAATGGATTAAAAGCATTCTATATTCACCATGCATTGGCATGAAGTATTTAGGCTTAAATAATTTTAAGACTAATCTTAATTCTTGTTTAGATGGGTGACCAGAGGAGTGAATATCATTAAGAATGGAGTTAGTGACAACATCCGCGCCACATCTTGTTAATTGGTTAACAACGTGGTCAATCATAATGCCGTTTCCTGGAATCGCAGAGCTAGAGAAGACAACAGTATCACCAGGAGCGATATGAATGTCTTTATGTTCGCCGTTAGCAATTCTACTTAAAGCGGCCATTGGTTCACCTTGTGAACCGGTACAAATAACCACGATTTGATTGCTCTTAAAGTCTTTAATTTTATCAGGTTCGATAATCATATCGTCAGGAATCTTGATATAGCCATAACCACGGGAGATATCCATGGCTTTTTCCATAGACCTACCGATAATTACAATCTTACGGTTATATTTCGCGGCCACTTCACAAATTTGTTGAATACGGGAAATGTTAGAAGAGAAGGTAGACACAATTAATCTACCAGCCGCTTTAGCAAAGACATCATCGATGGCATCTAAAACATTCTTTTCACTAGGTGTATAGCCTTCATTTTCCGCGTTAGTGGAGTCACTTAATAATAAATCAACGCCTTCTTGGCCTAATTTAGCCATCTTGGTGAGATTGATATCTGGACCAATTGGTGTTAAGTCCACTTTAAAGTCACCAGTGGTGACGATTCTACCTTCGGGAGTATCCACAACAATACCGAATGAATCTGGGATGGAGTGGGTCACTCTAAAGAAAGAAACTTTAAAGTTACCGACATTAACGACCGTATCATCAACATATTCCACAAGTGGAAGTCTATCAGACATACGACTTTCTTCCATTTTGTTTCTAATTAAGGCTGCCGCTAATCTAGGAGCGTAAATCACAGGGATATTTAAACTTTGAATTAAGAAAGGAATACCACCGATATGGTCTTCGTGGCCGTGCGTGATAAATAAGGCCTTCACTTTATTACGATTGTTTTTCAAATGTGTAAAATCTGGGACAACGTAGTCAATACCTGGGAATTCAACACCAGGAAAACGCACACCACAGTCGATGATGATAATTGTTTCTTCATTTTCAATGCAGTACATGTTTTTACCAACTTCACCAAGTCCACCAAGGGCATAGATAGAAATTGGCATAGAAATAGTCTTATCCATAGCGGCTCCTTTCATTATTATGTTTGAAATCTTTAATTATTATAGCAAATAATAATAAAACTAGATAAGTTCTTCGTTCATAAGTTGAACATTTGGTTTATTTTTGTCAATACGGTCATAGAAGAATAAACCATCGAGATGATCATATTCATGTTGTAAAACAATCGCGTCAAAACCTCTCGCAGTAATGACGACTTCTTGATTAGTTAATGCGTCAAACGCTTTTAATTTAATCTTGTAGTAGCGGTGCGCATAGCCAGGATGTTCAGAGTCAACAGATAAACAACCTTCTCCATCTTTTAAAGCACACTTTCTAAGAGAATATTCGATAATCTTTGGATTAACGAGTTGGTATTGGACTAAGTCTTCACCTTCGCCATAATAGATAACAAACATTCTTTTAAGTAAACCGATTTGAATCGCGGCTAAACCAATACCAGGACGGATATTGTGTTTCTTCGCATATTCTTCATCTTGTGATTTCTTTAAATAGTCGAGCATCCAATCTAAAGTATCTCTATCTTCTTGGGAAAGAGGGAGGTCCACTGGAAGGGACTTTTTCTTCATGATTGGGTTATTATCTTTAATGATTTTGAACTTCATAGGCATATACTAACACATCTAACGACATAAATAAAGTTTATGTCAGACGAATAATTGTATATAATAAGTGCATGGTTAGCAACATTTATTTACTGGCTGGTGAATTAAAAGATTTATTGGATAATGATGAACGTATTATCCGCCTCAATAAACTTGAAAATGAACTGAACAATAATGAAGAGGTTATGGCGCTTTCTTATCAAAAAGATTTAGCGGTCTCCGCCTACTCTGACGCTCTTAATCATTTCGCTAATGATTCAGAAGAAATAAAAAAATATCAACACGAATTATTCTTAAAAAAAGAAGCTCTTGATAATCATCCTTTAGTGAAAGAATATCTCAAAGCTTATAGTGAAGTTAGAGACCTCTATTTTCAAATAAATGAAATCTTATTCAATGATTTATCATTGCATCAGAAAGAAAAGAGGACTTTAAGATGAGAATCGTCGGAGGAAAATATCGTCATCGTTTAATCGTTTTTCCTGATGATATGGAACATACTAGACCAACCAAAGACCGTATCAGAGAAGCAATCTTTTCTGCGTTAAATAATATCGATAATTTTAATGCTTTAGACCTTTATGCTGGCAGTGGCGCGATGGGTTTAGAAGCTCTTTCTAGAGGCGCTAAATTCTGTGCGTTCGTGGATGTCTCTAATCTCGCTATTAAAGTAATTAAGGATAATATAAATAATCTAAAGATTAATGAAACTGAATATCAATTAATTAAAGATAAAGATATTAATGCCTTAGAACAATTTAAAAACAAAGGTCAAAAGTTTGACTTAGTCTTTTTAGATCCACCTTATGAACAAGGTCAATATCAACAAATCGTCGATTTACTTATATCTAATAATTTATTAAATGAACACGCGATTATCGTTATTGAAGCTAACCGTGACGTTAATTTAGAAAATATTGATTATAATAAGAAGAAAGAATACCATTATGGAGAAATAAAGGTCTTCATCTATTGGAGGTAACCATGAAAGTAGCAATTTATCCAGGAAGCTTTGATCCAATCACTAACGGTCACTTAGAAATCTTAAGAAGAGCGCTTAATATCTTCGATAAAGTGATTATGCTCGTGGCATATAATGACCAAAAGAAAGCAAGATTCACTCCTGAAGAAAGGGTGGCAATGATTAAAGAAGCCGTTAATGATCCACGTGTGGAAGTTGATTGTTCCACTGGCTTAACTGTGGAATACGCGAAAAAGCATGGTGCTAATCATTTAATCCGTGGCTTAAGAGCGGTTACTGATTTTGAATATGAATTCTCACTCGCGTCCGCTAATGACTTTATTGATTCCTCAATTGATACAGTATTCTTAATGAGCAAAGTGGAAAAATCTTTCATCAATTCCTCAATGATTATGGAATTATATCAAAGTGGTGTGGATGTTTCTTCACTTGTTCCACCTTCTGTTGTTAAACGATTAAAATAATTCTATTTTAAATAGATTAACGACACCAGTCTTCCCACTGGTGTTTTTAAATACGCGGAATAGAATCTATCGTCGGTGACAGTATTATAATCTGAAATAACGATTTGCTCTTCTTTAACGCCTAATTTATATAAATCTAATACATTAGCGAGTCCGTTATCAAAATGGTCATCTTGGATAGTCTTTTCAAATCCCGCTTCAATAATTGTCTTTTTAGTGACTTCATCCACTACAAAAGATTCTTTTTGACGGAATGGACCAATATAGAATTTAAAATCTTTAATATCTAATTTCTCATTATTAAGAATTTCATTAATAGCCTTATAAGCAACATGTTTCATTGTGCCTTTAAATCCTGCGTGAATAATACCCACTAATGAGGCTTTTTCATTAATAAAGAAAATAGGAACACAGTCCGCATGGAAAATACATAAAGGAACGTTTCTTTCATAGGTATATAAGGCATCACATTCCATACCACTTTCAAAACTATCTTTGCCCTTACCTAAATCAATAGGGGTGACTTTCATCACTTTATCGCTATGCGATTGATGAACATAAGTAAATCTATTAGGGAGAATAAAAAGAAGCTCCGCTAAAAGGTTACGGTGTTCTTTGACATCTTTTCCTTCATCTACTTGATAAGCAAGGTTGCCTAAAGCTGTTGTGGTGGTTAATGCCACACATTTATCGCTTAATGGATGTTTAACAAATAATTCTTTCATACAACTATTATCTTATAAATTTTTATAAAAAGATATGACAAAAAGAAGCAAAAGCTTTGCTTTTAAAAAACTAGAGATTTTAGCTTCAATTAATCTCTTTTGCTGTTATCGAAAGCTTGATTAGTGGACATCATCTTCCAAATGACTCGAATCAGCTTTCTTGTTGTGGCAATTATCGCGACGTTTGTTGCCTTTCCTTGTTTGAGTTTTGAATAATAGTATTCTGAAAAAACGGGTGAATGAATTCTTAATTTTTGGACACTTAATGCAAGAGCGTACCTCAATATAGGTGATCCTCTTTTTCTAATGTGGCCTTTATGATTAATCGTGCCTGATTGATATACCTTAACATCTAAACCAGCAAACTTAATGAGTTTTTCTGGATTACTAAAACGATTAATATCACCTATTTCGCCTATAATCATCGCGGCGAGATTAATACCTATTCCAGGAATTGTCAAAATTGGTGAATTAAGTTCTTCCATTAAAGGTTCTAATAGCTCGTTTAGCATATCAATTTCTTCATCAATGATTGTGACTTGAGTAACGAGATTTCTAATAATTTGTTCATCAACTTCTGTAGAATAGCCAATCGAATTTTTAGCGAGTTCTCTAAGTTGATTGAATCTATTAAAACTTATTGAACCTTTCGACATTCTTCTTAATGTTTCACCAGTTTCGCTTCTCATTCTTGCCATCTTTTGTGGGGATGTATATTCACTTAATAACCATCTTATTGTGGATGATTCAAATAGATTTCTTCCCATGTTTTTTCTCGTTCCATCTTCGTTTTTCTTAAAGAAAGAAACAAATTCTGGAAACACTTCATCCAGATATCTTAAAAGATGGTTATAACAAGCAGTTTTATCTCCGAAAAGAAAATATTTTGCTCTTGAGATTTTACGAATCTCTCCGATAAGGTAAGATAATTGTGGGGATGAAGTAAATGGATGAGTTGCTACATATTTAGCAATTAACATCGCATCTAGATTATCCGTTTTGGCCAAGTTAATTGATTCAGAGTCGCGAAACATAGAAATCAGACTTGGATTATAAATCTGGACTTGATATCCATTAGAGATTAAGCATCTCACTAGACAATTCATATAATGTCCAGTCGCTTCCATCCCTATTTTTATTTGCTCTTTTTCTCCAAGCAAACCTAGTTCATTTAAGAGTGAACTAAACCCTTCTCGAGAATTAGAAATATCGAAGCTTTTCTTTCTAATTTCTCCATCTTGATCAATGATAGCAATCGTGTGTTTAAACTTACTAACATCGATTCCAACATAAAAGTCCATAAGACCTCCTTTTCTTGCCGTATTAACCATATCAGCTTATCTTTTCGAATTATCTGTTAATGGAACGTCAAAGCGTTAACCAACCTATTAGCGATTAAAAGAAAAGCCGTATGCCTGAGTATGAAGTCTGACAGTCAAAGCTGTATTATTAGTAAGCAGGATAACGGCATATATTGATTATACTAGTTAGATATAAAAGAAAATCTAACCAAGTACATGGCTAGATTACATTATTTGTTAAACAGATAT
>CAMVBL010000034.1 GCA_947165725.1 uncultured Caryophanales bacterium
CCCGGGAAAGGAATCGTTATCTAATCACAATCCGGGTACGATTAGATAATACGTACAAATTATGAATCTTTTAAATTTAAAAGAACAATTATTACAATATGGTGAAAAAATTGGTTTACAAGTCGATGAAGAAACAGCGGAATCTTTAACTGTTCATAGTCAAATTACTGCGAAGAAATACTTTACCAATTCTGTCTATCTAAGATTTGTGATCTATAAAGCGGGCACAATTCATTTATTCTTAACATTTGATGTCTCTGAAAGAACATATGATACTTTGTATCTCATCAATCATTTCAATGATAACAATCCTTGGTTTAGAGCGTATATCACTAATATCAAAAATAAAGATTATTTAGAACTCCACTACACAGCGATTTGTTTAAAAGACGAACAAGAGGTCATGAGTACATTTGCTTACTTAATGAACGACTTATTAAACGAAGACACTCTTAAATTATTAACACCAATTCTTAATGCAGAAAACATCTAGAAAGTTAAAACGTGGCGAAGAAGGAGAACAACTGGTATCCCTTACTTTAGATAAGGATCCATCCTTTCATCGTTTAATTAATAATCTAGTATTATTAGGGGAAAATAATGTCTCTCATCAAATAGACCATATTCTCGTTAGAGAAAATGGTATTTTTGTTATCGAGACTAAGAATCATTTTGGTCGTATAACTGGTTTAGAAGATGATTCATATTGGAAAAAGACATATCCATATAAAGGTAGAGTTAAAACTGAAACATTCCATAACCCTCTTAAACAAAATCAATCACATATAAGAATTATTAAAAGGGTATTAGGTAAGGACTGCCCGATCTACTGCTTTGTAGTGTTTGTACGCAGTAACGTTGATGAATTGGATTTATTTAATGTCTGTGGCCCTAACGATATCTTAAAAAGAATTAATTTAATCACAAGTGATAAACCACTATCAAAAGAAGTCATTGAATCAATCTATCAAACACTTTTAGATAAAGAAGCATATGTGAATGATGAGATGCATTTAGAAAGCATCAAAAAGATCACTAAAGATAGAAGAGAATATCAAAAGAAGTTAAGAGCTGCGATAGAAAAGAAAATATGCCCCGACTGTGGGGGCATACTCTCTATCGTGCCTAATGGCTTAAAATGTTCTAAGTGTAATAAGTTAATTAAGATTTAGTAGCTTTTAATTTCTTTTCAAAATAGATGTTCTTTTTATCTTCATCTTGATAAATAAAGTCATAACGCTTAAGTGCCACTATCATTGCTTGTTCGTCTTTATTAACGGACGTGGCCATTCTTTTAACGCCATTAAATGATTTAGTTAATTCAAGAGTCTTTAGTAATAAAGTGGATTCCATGCCTCTTTTAGAATATTTACCATTAATATTGATTTTAAAGCCTAAAGTGGTATCCATTTTTTTAATATCAATACGTCCGACATTCTTGCCTTTATATTTAAAATCGAAAGTAATGTTGTCTAATGGCTCACGCAAAGCATCTACGGATTTTGAACGAGATGACAAGTCATCATCAAAGACTGAATCTACTGTAATTTCTTTCTTATACCTAGTTTCTTTGATTATCTGTAATAATCTTTTATTCTGCTCGTCGACATCAAAGGAGATGTTTTTAGCTTCTAAGATACGTTCAATGGCTTGAGCACAATCAAGCGTATGGTACGCAAGATAAAGACCATTTAATTCTTTTGGTTTAACATAACGATAGACTTGTTTTGACGTAAGCTCATAAGTATAAGAAAAATAACGGTATAGGTAGCCTATCCAATGTAGGACTTGCTCACTATATTTGTTTTTTCCATAACTAGATTCTCCATATTCATCATCAATTAATTCAAAAACTTCATCTTTAGTGATTGAACCATTTAAATATGCTTTTGAATCAAATTCTTTAGCAATATCCGAAAACATAAAACGACGAATAAAGATTTCAGAACTAGTTTTTGTCTTCTTTAATGAGTTTTCAAATATATCACCTTGGATTTTGCATAGAAGTAAGCCATCATGATCTATCTTTTTCATTTTAAAAGCTCCTCAATGTATTTGCCTTGGTTCTTATATTGGATTCTAGCAAGTTTGCTTTTGTCATGGCCTTGTTTTTGAAATTCAATTGCTTCATTAGTGAGATATTCTTTTTCTTTAGAAGACACAAAGCATCGTTCTAAAACTGTTAAACGATTGACCGCTTTATCGGTAATAAAGACATATTGCATGCCTAGATTAGTGGCCGCTAGGCAGTGCTTACATTGCTCATCTGTTATTTCACCATCGATGAAAGAATCGATGATTTGAAACATACGATTATCTGCAATAGGCGCAATAATATAATCTGCTTCTTTTACTTTATTAACAATTGACTGTATTAATTCATTATCAGCGTATTCATTTAATGACCCTCTGAAATACGCGATAGCAAGCATCCATTCTTGATTAACGCCAAATTCAACACACTTTAAGCCTTTGGGATTAAAATCGATAAAATAAACACAAGAGTCAGGGTATTGACATGTAAAGGCTGCAGCTTTTTCATAAGAAGAATCACAATAAAAGCCATAACCAAAATCGTTTCTTTCTCTACCATATTTAGTGGATATCTTACCAACAATGCCTTTTTTAGAAGAATGAGTTAATAGAATATGCCCTTCTTCCATTTCTTCTTTATAAAACATTTCTTTTTGTAGATTTAGTTTTAGTCCGCTAGAAAAAGCATAACCATACACTAAGTCTAATAGTTCTTTCCTTGGTGTTGTTTCCCCTGTTTCAGTTCTTGCTAAGCGCACTCTTTCAATATCTAACTCTTCCGCTAATTCACTTTGAGTTAGTCCATAGAACTGTCTAATGTTTTCTAAATCTTCATTAATTTTGTATTCCATATATTTTCTCTAAGAAAAGTCTACAATAATTAAAATTGAAAATAAATACTTTATTGACACAAATGATACAAACAAGTTATAAATATATCGTTGATAACAAAGAGGCAGCCTTATGAAAAATAAAGATAAAATTAATAAACCAATCTATATTGAAGATTTAACACCAGAACAATTAAACGAAGAATTAGAAAAAGGCTATAAAGATATCAAAGAAGGAAGAACTTTTTCACAAGAAGAAGCAGAACGAATTCTTAAGAAATCATTCTAGTTAATCTCATAATAAAAAATGGGTTCACGCATAACGTGAGCCCACTTTTTCAATATTCAGATACTTTTAATTATACATATTAAGTGGTTCGGTAATTGGCTTGACAAGCGATGCACCACCACCATTTCTATTTACCACATGTTCAGCATAAGCCTCGCCATCTTTAAGTCTTAGTATATATTGTTTTGTAACCGATTCTTCTTTTACATCTATCGTCATACGTTCACTATGAAAGTGATATCCCGTTGCATCAATAATGTTTCTATTAGTTACGCCAGGGTGTCCGTCAACTAAGCCAAAAGTCATTTGTACTACTTCGCCATCTGTTGAATGATTAGGGTTATTTTGTTTGTTTTGTGCATTAACAAATGCAACGATTGTGTCTTCGATCAAGAATCCTTCGTCTGGGTATGCAGGAAATGCGCCATCTAATCGGGCATATTCACTATAAGAGCCATCTTCTTCTACTTTGTAGACGTCACCAAAGATGGAATATAAATAGTTGTTTTCAAGGCGATAGACCGTTCCAGTATCGTTTTCGATATGATTGCCTCCTACCAAAGCGCCATTAATTCCTTCAAAAGAAACAGCTGTGTCTTTGGCTACAGGTGCCAACTCAAAGTTTTTACCGAACACGTTGAGTGCCCCATTTTTAAATGCATACATTCTTTGATCGGAACCGCGTAGGATTTCATTTTCTTTGAAAAACACTAAAGTGTTATCATGTATTTCATATTCTGATAACTCAGCAGTATCCTTGTTTCCGCGGTAATCAAAGTCGACAGTATTGCTTACTAAAACATACTTTTGCCCATAAATATCACGTTTTGCATCAGAAATAGTATATTTCCAATCGAAATCACTGATTAAATGTGAATCATCTGGGATAACGAAATCGTAGCGGATTTGTTCTTCGTCATAAATAACGTCATACAATTGAGGAACAAGGTTTCCATACATAGGTTTAACGCTGATAAAATCATCTTTGCTTGGAACAGCTTGCATAGTATAGTTTTTGCCATTCGAATATTTATCAACTTGCTTGATTAAATCTTTAAGAGGAAACACTTTTCCTGTCTGATTATGGATAACAATTGTTTGTAATTCATTATGATGACAGTGGAATCCACTAGGATTAATCATTTCTTGGGCATAATTGCCTTGCTTCCAATAATCCCACTCTCCATCCGAAACATACATAACGTATGTAAAACTTTTGGAAGTAAAGACTGCTGCGCAGTTTCCGAGAGTATCTTGTCTAACAACGCCTTCACCATTTGTACGTTCATAAACAACTTCTTTTACTCTTCCTTCGTTATCCATTGAAACGAGCACACTAGCGGCATTTGGATCCCAGTCATAGCTCATTTCCCATTCATATTGTTCCTTTTCTTCTTCAGTCCATGAGTAACTGGAATCATAATTTGAAGACGAATCATCACTCTCGTTTTTTAAATAAAGATTAGTGTCAAAATCATCTTTAACTTTTGCAATGCTTCTTAGTCGAGGACGAGAGTTCCTTCCATTAGGCGCGGACCATATGCAGAATGCAGAAACATTACTCATGTTATTTATTTTTGTGCCTTCTAACTGATCTATGAAACTACTTAGATTATTATTGCTAAGCGCAATTGGCACTATAACAGCAACTGCAACTGCTGCAGTGGCTAAAGGAATAGCTATTTTCGCCCACATTGGAAAACGACGTTTTTTCACATAAGGGTTTGGAGTATAACTATCTAATGTTGAGTTAATGTGTTTTTTAATACGACTTTCTAAGCTCATTTTAACTCCTTTCTGAGTTTTTCTTTTGCACTCTCATAGAGCCTTCTAGCAGTGCTCTCTGAAATGCCTGTTTCTTCTACAATTTCATTCCAGGTATAAGAAAAACCAATTTTTAAATAAGCAACGATTGTTTCTTTGTTGGTCAAAAGAGGTTCAAAAGCGGAGAGTAGTTCATTCGTTTTGTCTTCCTCTCCATATATTTCATCTAAGACATCGCTTGAAGGAACTTCTTTTTGCTTTCTGAGGAAATCTAAGGCTTGATTCTTTGCAATTGTAGCTAGATAAGACTTTAGTTTCCTATAATCTTTTAATTCGTGACGGTGTTCAATAGCTTTAATAAAAGCTTCTGATAGAACATCTTCAGCGTCGTACTTAGAAGAAACATACGAAGAGATTACGAAAAACATCAGGTTTTTAAAAGACAGATAGACTGCTTCAATTGCCTTGTCTTCACCTTTGATAAATCTAATAAAGGTTCCTTTTGAAATTATCACTTTTTTACCTCTCACCTATAAGACGTATAAAAAACGAGAAATCTGTTCAATTAATTATAATGGAACACTTTTTATTTGAAAATCAAAAAGAAAACAAAGGAAATTCCTTTGTTTCCCAAAAGTTGCTTGTAATTATTTTATCGCGCAACCTGAATATCAAATACAAATATGGTGTTGCGGTATCTTGCAGAAACAGTAGCATAGAAATATTCCGTATCATAGCTAACTTCCCATATTGCATTGTTATAAACGGATGATGGAATATGTTTCCAATGGTTGCCTGTGTAATGACGGATATAGGCTTCTATATACGCTTTTAATGGCGTTCCACTCATAGAGAAGGCATCGACTATATATTGTTTGATATATTCATCGGAATATGTGACCTCTGTAGTTTCTTCATCATCAAAGAATGAGCCGTATCTTTCAGCCAATTCTTGAAGTCTTTCTAATGTGATTAAACCTTTGCCAATGGCGACGTTTAAATATTGTCCGTTAACACCGTTGAACAATTCTTCTGAAACAGGAAGGAATTGTGATAATTCTTCGTATGTGAGTAATCCATATGTTGAAATATCTTCTTGCATGGCTTCAGCATCGTATTGCATTGTTTCGCTATCAACTTCAAAGATATTAAACATTCCTTCGATGCCACCAGGCATAGAAAGCATACCATTGACATAGTAGCATAACGCTCCATAGGTAACAGGACTGTATGTTCTTGTCACTTCTGTATCGATTGTTACATCAGTTAAAGTCACTACCTCATAGCCGCTTGGTGCTTGCTTGACAAAGTTGTGACCAATATAATCATTAGCATTTTCATCTAAATAAACAAACTTATTTAATGTTTTATCAAAGAATCCATGCTCAGTTACAACATCGACTTCAGTATTATCGGAGAAAGTGAGTTTAACAACCTCATAATGTCCTTGTGGATCACTATCAATAAACATAATTGGAGCAGTGTCATAAGAACCAGTCTCAAAATTCCAAACAAGGAGCATTTCTTCGCCAGTTAATTGCTCAACTGGTTTTTGAGAACCATCCGCTAAAGTGATTAATGTTCCTTCAGTAATGCAATTGCCCGAAGAAGAGTTTTGGTCAATATCATTTCCCTTATCGGTCATCGAGCCTGAAACATTAAGATCATGTGCATAAAACACATATCTATGATTATTACTATTATTAACATAAGAAATAGCAATGTCAGTAGCCCAGCCATTTTCTTGGATATGTATTGAAGAAGCTGTTTCGCCATTATTAAGTGAGACTGATCTAACATTTTTCAAACCAGTCCAGTTTTTGGCGTCATTTTCGAAAGCCATTTTTTGATTGTACTCAAATGTATGGGCGTCGCCTGTTCTGTTTGTTATATCAATCACCCATTCAGTTCCACTTTTGTAAATAATACCCACTTGTATACCATGCTGGGTTCTATAATCGATATTCTTTTGGTTATTGTGTGCGGATAAGGTACATTGCGTTTTTAGATTATCCGCATAGAAAATTTTTCTTACACCATTTTTAATATATGAAATCGCTATACTTGTCGCAGTTCCGTATTCTTCGATTTCAACATTAATTGACTCGTTATTTGCGATAGAGTTGGTTTGCACGACATCATATAATCCAGTCCAGTTTTTGGCGTCACCATAATTACACATTTTAGAATTGTAGAAGAAACTACAAGAGCCGCCTGTCTGATTAAGGATTCTAATATTCCACTTCGTGCCGTTTTTGCCAATTATGCCAACAGACATGTCATGCTCTTTATACATTTTGTATGGCACATAATTTGAATGGCAACTCATTGAACAATCAGTTTTTAAATTGTTTGCGTATATTACTCTTCTGCTTTGTTCATGAACAAAAGAGATAGCGATATGCGTAGCAAAACCTAGTTCTTCAATTTCCAGCGTTACTGTTCTATCTACTCCAACCTTAACTGTATTGCCTATATTTGTAAGATTGGTCCAGTTTTTGGCGTCACCTTCTAAAGCCATGGTTTGGTTAAATTCAAAATATTTATCTGGGCCGAAAACGTTCGTTACTTCAACAAGCCATTTTCCTCCATTTTTACCAACGAGATTTACTCTCATCCCATAATATGTGAAAGTGCTGAATGTCTTAGAGAAACTTAATGCTGTCATAGTACGGGAAGTACTAAGATTATGGGCATAAATAATTCTACGTGTATTGGTGCCATATAGATATGCGATGGCTATATCTGTGGCAAATCCATATTGAGCAATCGATATGACTGTGGATTCGCCAGCAGCAACCATCTCAGTTTTTTTGACATTGGTGATGTTGTTCCAATTCTTGGCATCGTTTTCAAAACACATAAATGAATTGTAGTAGAATTCTCTATCGGTTCCTGTGTTGTTTTTTAATTTGATATACCAAGTTTCTCCGGCATATTTTGACAAAATGCTAATTTCAACATCGTGAACAGAATATTTATGATTTTCGAGGGAATTACTATGGCCATTTAACGTTAAAGCCGATCCATTAAGATCATCAGCATAAATAACTTTTCTATAATTTCCATATTCATATGAGACAGTAAGATGAGTAGCGAATGCATTCTCACTTATTTCCACAATTGCTGAAGAACCATTTGGAATGACGTTTGTTGTTTTGATGTCCATCAATTCAGTCCAGTTCTTAGCATCATTTTCGGTTGCCATTTTCTGATTATATTCAAAACTTCTCGCTCCACCTGTGTTGTTGCGAATCTTTACGAAGTATTTATCTTCAATCTTTCCAATTAGACCAATTGATGCACCATTACCATCTGTATATTCATTAGCACTTGTCGTCTCACCATAGTCAATGGTTCCTAAAATGCATCTTTGCATGTCTTTGTCGTATGTTTCTAGATTGTGAGGTATTGGCACTTGAGCGGTTGCACGTTTATCTAAATTTGTATTCCATGGAAAGAATTGTTTAGTGTAATTAACCACCCCATCAAAGCCTTTGGCTCTTTGAGAATCGGAATCAACACAGATATCACCAGGCAATAGCCACCATGCTGTGCAAGCACTCAAAAGGTCTACTGCAATAGCACCTGCTTCTGCTCCCAAGCCTTGATATCTATTGATTTGACCGCTGAGAATCATTTCTTGCCATAGCAAATTTGTAGTTTCACCACAAATGGCAACAAATTTAATGTGCCTATTTTGGTTATAAACCGAATTCCACATTTGTCTTCTTGATTCCAGGTTACAAAATGGATAAGTACTACCATGGCTGCATGTGCCTGCTATACATGGTTGCGTATTGAAATCACTAATACCTAAAAATTCAACTAAAGGATTATCATACCAACTGCCGTTGTATGGCGTTCCTAAACTAACTAAAGAAGCAACATTTTTTGGATGATTAATTGCATATTGCATATTTAAGAGTCCGCCCATTGAATGACCGACTAAATTTATGCTTGGAATCGTTCCGTATACACGCACGTAGTTGTTGACAACTGAATCAACTATGTGTTCAAAATCCTTGTATAGTTCTTTCATTTCTCTTGTGGTTTGTTCGATTTCTGGAACTATCACAACATGCTTGCTAAAGTTGATGTTTGATAATGGCGAGCTATTACTGTACGAAGTGGAATCAGAATAGCTAATACTATATTCTGGATAAATTCTGTCTTTTTTAGCCCTATACAAATTGATACCATTGCTCAATGAACTACGCATTGCTTCGATAATAGAATCTGAGTCATAGGAAAAGTAAAGATTAGTAACACTTCCATTAAAATCATTACTCCAAGCACTAGCGTTTCCTCCTAAGCCATGAGTGAAGAAAGTAATTGCTGGAGTGTCAGTGCTAAATGATGTGGCTAACGTTCTATTGTGTAGGTCTGTATCATCCACAATAGGCGCAGGTGCGTCCGCGTAAATCGCGGTTCTTTCTTGTCGGCAATTGGCTAAAACACCAACAGTCATCCCGAAGCAAAGCGCACACAAAAAGAATAGTTTGCTACTATTTTTCATAATAATTTCTCCTTATTTCTTATGAAATAATCCAACCAGCATAAAGAATCAATTCATCGCCTTCTTGAATAGCAGGTGATTCATTGAAATCCCAAATGTTTGTACACTCGGGTTCTGTATACCAACCAGTAAAGGAATATCCTTCTCTTACTGGCTTTGGTGGAATAGTAAGTTTTTCATCGTTTTCGACGTTGTCGATACGATATGGTTTAGAAATACCTTCTGCTTCAAAATTTAATTCAAAGCTGACATTAGCGGAAAAAACGCTATCATTGGGTTTGATGTCTAAATCCTTAAACAATTTGTTTGAAAGATAAATTCTTTTAAAATGAGCGCTACTTGCGGACATAGAACGTTCAATTTCATCAAAATTGTCACAAATCATAAGCGATACTTCTTCGCCATTAAAGCACTCGATATTTTTTATAGTGTTTGGAATGTATAATTTCTTTAGTTTTTCACTACAAGTAACACTACGACTATGGAAACCAATCCCAGCCCCTTCGTCTTTTATACCTATTCTTTTAACTTCATATCCATTGATTTTTCTTGGAATATCAAGGGTTTCTTGTTCCACGCCAGATTCAGTAAAACCCACTATAACTAAAGACTTATCTTTTTGATCTTGGCGTTTGCTATTGTCACATAAATGGATGTATTGAAAATATCCATCTTCATATATTTTGAAGTTAGGATTATCGTTTGATAAAATGTCACAGCTCGCTATTAAAAAGCTACACGAAAGTAATCCTATGATGTTTTTGGAGAGTTTTTTCATTTCAATATTATTATAGCCAGAAAATAATCTAGCACAATAAAAGATTTTGATATATTCACACTTTTTTGCTGAAATGATACAGTGCTAATTGTTTGTAAATATATTAAAACCGATGCGTTTTTTATTGGCACCCCTTTCCTAATGTCTAGGATTTGGGGTACCTTTCATTTTATGGCATCGGTTTGTTTAATAAATTGTTATTAACTTACTTAACTAAGCTATAAGCATCTTCATCAACATAGATTGTGCAATCTGGGTGTTTTTGAAGGATGGAGCATGGAACTTCTTCAGTCATTGGACCTTTTAATAAGTTATAGATTGCTTGTGCTTTGTTTTTACCAGTAGCGATTAAGACAATCTTTCTTGCGTTCATAATGCTCTTTAAGCCCATAGTGACCGCTTTAGTAGGAACTTCAGAGATATCGTTGAATAATCTACTATTATCTCTAATTGTTTGTTCTGTAAGTTCTGCGACATGGGTTAAGGAATCAAATGGAGTACCTGGTTCATTAAAGGCAATGTGGCCATCACTACCGATACCTAAGATTTGAAGATCAATGCCACCAAAAGAGGCGATTAGAGCGTCGTATTGATTAGCGTAGGCTAAATAATCACCGACACCTTTAAGCACGTGTGTACGCGCCTTATCGATATCTAAACCATCGAATAAGTATTTGTTCATGAAGTAACGATATGATTGATCATGTGTTCCTTCTAAACCAATGTATTCATCGAGGTTGAATGTCGCAACATCTTTAAAGGATACACGGCCTTCTTTATTAGCCTTAATTATATTAGCGTACACTTCAATTGGGGATGTACCTGTTGCTAAACCTAAAACACTATTTGGTTTCCCTTGGACTTGTTTGATAAATTCTTCAGCGATTAATTTGCTAATTTCTTCGTTTGTGCCAACGACGACTTTCATAATTATCTTTTCTCCTTTACGACAATATTGTCTTTTGCTTTATAAATACTATTTTCTGGAACAACACCTCTCACCATAGATAGTGGATAGATTTGAGAATGTTGACCAATGACTGTACCTGGGTTAAGAACGGATTGACAGCCAATATCAGCATAATCACCTAATATAGCGCCTATTTT
>CAMVBL010000035.1 GCA_947165725.1 uncultured Caryophanales bacterium
ATTCATAAACGTGATATTGAAAGCATCTTGTTCCCACTTAAAGTGGAATCAATGTTTGGCGTGGGTAAAAGAACTGCACCTAGACTTAAGAGTATCGGTATCAAGACCATCGGAGACTTATATCAAAAGTTAGAAAGTGAAGACGAAGATGTTAAAAACATCACCGGTAAATTCTTCTATACACTCAAGGAGTGGTTAGAGGGCAAAGGCTCTGATGAAATCGAATTAGAGAAATGGGATCCTAAATCTATTGGTAATTCCACAACGCTTCCATATGACACTGATAACAAAGTGAAGATTAAAGAATACTTCTTAGAGCTCGCTAAAGAGGTCTCTGAACGCGCTATTAAAGAAGATAAACTTGGTCATACTGTCCAAATTGTGGTCAAAGACCAAGCCTTTAAATCATTTAATAAATCGACGACTTTTGAAAATCCAACGAACAAGTGGGAGACCATTTACGATGTAGCGTGCGCTTTATATGAGAAGAATTTCTCCCATATGACGCTTAGACTCGTAGGAATCACCCTTCAAAATCTCATCGATTATCAAGAAATGGCGGTGCAAATGAGCTTATTTGACTATTCTAGACACGAAGAAGAAAGCGCCACTAAATTACTCATTAACGATTTGAATCGTTCCTTAAAGAAGCCGTTATTAAAAAGAGCCAGTGAGGTAAAAAAAGATGGAAATAAAAGACGCCGTTGATTTATTTCAACAATACGTACTCGTGGAACGTGGTTTATCACCACAGACTTGGGTGTCTTATTTAGAAGACTTACAAGCCTTCTTTAACTATTTCTCCGATAAGAAAGACACAAGTGACTTACTCGAAACTGATTTATACGAGTTCTTAAAGTTTGAACTCTCTTTAGGTAAATCAGTTTCAACCGCTTTAAGAAGATTAAGTTCCACTCGTAGTTTTTATCTTTTTCTAAAGAAAGAAGGCTATTATATCGGTAATATCCCTGATATTGAAACACCTAAAAAGCCAAAACACTTACCAAACTGCTTAAGCGAAGAAGAGATTGATAAGCTTTTAGAAGCCCCTGATTTAACTTCCCCAAGTGGGATTAGAGATAGAGCAATGCTAGAGACAATGTACTCATCTGGATTAAGAGTTAGTGAACTTTTAAATCTTAAACGTGGACAAGTGAACCTAAATAAGTGTATTATTACTGTCTTTGGCAAGGGCGCTAAGGAGAGAAAAGTCCCAATCGCTGAGTACGCTGTTGAATATATCAAAAAATATATCAACGAAGTCCGTAACAAAAGCGAATTTAAAAAGAGTGACTATTTGTTTCTCAATAAGAGCGGAAATCCTCTCAGCAGAGTTTATTTCTTTAAGAAAGTGCGTGAATATGCCGAATTGGCCGGCATTGAGATGACCATTTCTCCACACACGCTTAGACATAGCTTTGCGACGCATCTACTCAACCATGGAGCCCAGCTCCGCATGGTGCAAGGGATGCTTGGACACACAAATATTGCGACAACGCAAATATATACGCACGTTTCTAGCGAGAAACTGAAGTCAGATTATGATAAGATTATGAAGTGAGGAAAAAACAATGAAAAATTATCGTTTTAAGAGAATTTTTGTAATCGTTGCTGACTCTATGGGCAGCGGTTATCTTCCAGACGCTGATAAGTTTGGTGACAAAGGCTCCAATACCTTAGTCCACATTGGTGAAAAAATGCCTAATGGCTTAAATGTTCCAGTGATGAACGCGATGGGTATGGGTGACCTTGATCCAATTAGAGGCACAAGTAAAGTGAACCATCCACAATCCTTTATCACTAAAGCTCACGAAGTGAGCAATGGTAAAGATACTATGACTGGTCACTGGGAAATCATGGGTATCAATACTGTGACACCATTTAAGACATTTACTGATACCGGCTTCCCAAAAGAACTCATTGATGAATTAGAAAAAAGAACCGGTCACAAAGTGATTGGCAATAAAGCCGCTTCTGGCACTGAAATCTTAGTGGAACTTGGTGAAGAACAATGTAGAGACAATTCTCTCATCGTCTATACATCAAGCGATAGCGTCCTTCAAATCGCCGCTCACGAAGAAGTCACAGGCTTAGAAGAATTATATAGGTGTTGTGAAATCGCTCGTGAAATTTGTATGAAACCTGAATGGATGGTTGGTCGAATCATCGCTAGACCATATGTTGGTACAGATAAAACTAATTTCAAACGTGTCACAGGTCATAGACATGACTTAGCGCTTAAACCAAGCGCTCCAACAGTAATGAATGTCTTACAAGATAATGGCTTTATGACAAGCTGTGTCGGTAAGATTGGCGACATTTTCGACATGTATGGCGTCGTTAAAACGCAAAAGACTGTCTCTAACGAAGATGGTATGGATAAGACCATTGATGAGGCTAAAAACCATGATTTCACCGGTTTATGCTTTGTTAACTTAGTGGAATTCGATAGTGAATATGGTCATAGAAGAAATCCAATCGGGTATGGCGAATGTATTGAAGCATTTGATAAGAGAGTCGGGGAACTCTTACCATTCCTTAAAGACGATGATTTATTAATCATCACCGCGGACCATGGTAACGATCCAACTTGGACTGGCACTGACCACACAAGAGAAAAGATTCCTCTTATTATTTATAATAAAGCATTCAAGAATGGTGGACTTCTCCCTGAAAGAACGTCTTTCGCTGATATCGGTGCGACCATTCTCAAAAACTTTGGAATTGCTAAACCAGAACACTTACTCGGAAAGCCAATTGAAGAATTATTTGACTAGTTGCAAAAAATTTATGCAATAGTATTACAAGGAAGGGCATACCAAATATGCTCTTTTCTTTTGCATTTTTTCGTTTTAATTTGGAATTAGAAAAGAAAGGAGGTGCAAAAGAAACATGAAAAAAGAGAATAAAGTTACCGTTAGGGAAAAACAACAGCTAATCCTTAAGAAAAGAAGAATTCCAATGGCTCAACCTTATATCAAAGGACAAAATGCTCATAGATATATGGGTGCATTAAACACTTATCTATTTGCGTACAAATATTTTGAAACACAGTTTGCGGTCAAAGCAGGCGATGTTTACTTAGCAAGATTTCCAATGGAATTTGGTGCAGAGCTTCATGGTGATCATTTTGTAGCAGTTCTTTTAGACTCAAATCAATTGAATCCGCTGATTACTGTTGTGCCACTTAAATCCGAAAAGATTAAAGAACTGAATCCAGCGAGTGATATTAGACTCGGAGTTATAAAAGGAATCAACAGCGGGCACAGAACAATTGCGGTTATCAATCAAATCAGAGCAATAGACAAAAGACGTTTACTAAGTGAAGAAGCTATTAATGGTTTACATGCTCAATTTGACAAGAAATTGATCAAAGATTACGGTGAAGTGTGCGTTGAAATCATAAATAGATATAGGTTAACACCAGAACAATTAAATCTTCTTAGATCAGTCATGCTTGGCTACATTAGAAATAATTACGTTAAACATGACGCAGAACAATTAGTAGATTTCTAGTAGTTTTGAAAATCTGCTAAATTGTGGATATTTAGACTGATGAATGTAAGTGTGTAAGTCACAAACTGCATTTGTCAGTCTTTTATCTTACATAGTAAAGGTTTTATTTTTCGTTATTTAAGTTAACATAATGACAATTATACGAAGTTAATGTATTCACACAAATCGATGTGGAAAATGTGGAAAAGTCGAGTTATCCACTTTCATCACTCTCTAGCTTGATCAATGTCAGAAACCCCTGAATATTTAATTGCCTATTTTTGTGATTTTCCTAAAAATCTTAATCAAATGTATGTTAATAGCAATAGACAAAATAAAAGCCTCATCTCTGAGGCAATCTGTCTTATTTTCTTCCCCTATTTTAGAGGCCTAAATAGTATTTGAAACAGTCTGCAGTGAACCTGTTATCCACCATTTTATCCTTGCTAATCAGGAACTCTCTATTAGCTTTTAGGACTGTGATAAAGCCCTTCTCAAAATCTTCATACATTGCCTTTATGAGGCTACTTGAGTCATAAGGACGGGTTGGTTCAATCTTATCGGAGACGAAAACTAGCTTTTCTAACCACCCCATTTTCTTTCTTCCGGTCGTATGATACTTAATCGCATCTAAGATTTCAGGATCAGCGACACCGAATTTATCACGGGCCACCATTGCGCCTAAGAATTGATGGTAAGCATAAGCACCAATATCTAAGAATCCTGGGTAGAATTCTTTCATTAATCTTAAAGATTCTTCATCATTTATCCCTTTAGCGACGTCATGAAGGATACCAGCGACATAAGCCTTAGAGAAATCTAAATGATGATGCTCCGCGAGTTGATAAGCCATATGGGCCACTGATTTGGAGTGTTTGAATCTGCTCTCTTTTAGAAGAGGTTTTAGCTTCTTTATAAAATAAAGTTCGTTATCTTCGATGTAGCGGATAACGTCTTCTTGAAGATAAGCACTTCTAAGTTCTCTAATGTCAGATGATGAAACATCCATTGTGGGGCCAGAAATCGCAATCATATGGTATTTATCCACATTGACCTCGTTTAGTTCATATTTTGGCCTTTCATAATAGATTATTTGGGTGTTTTTAGCGATTTCTTCTGGTTTTGCCCATTCATGGAAGGCATTGACTTGGTCTTGGCCAATCAAAAAATAGAGTTTATCGTTTGGATATTTCTTTTTGAAGTACTCCACTGTTTGATAACTACGAGGTTGTTCAGGTTGATCAAGTTCAAAAGTGTCCACACTGAAGCCAGGAATATTTTTGATGGCAATCTGCACCATCGCTAATTTGTGTTCTTGGCTGATGGATGAACTTTTCCAAACCGCGATTTTCGCGGGCACGAAAACCACTTCTCCAGGATAAGCTTGTTGAGCCATGATGGCCATATTGATATGCCCTAGGTGAATTGGATCGAAACCACCACCGAAAATAATTCTATTCATTATAATTTGATTTTTGGATTTTCTTTATTCCTACGGAATAGGATGATAACTCTACCCATGACATGAACGAGTTCAGCGTTTAACTTGTTAGAGATATCAATTGCGACTTCCATAACTGGAAGAGAGCAACCTTTCATCACATCAATCTTGATTAATTCATGCGCAGTTAAAGCTTTATCGAGCATATCGATAAGAGTTTGAGATATATCGTTTTTACCGATTTGGTAACGAATGGTTAATGTTGAGGCTAAAGCCTTCAAATCACGTTTTTGTTTTGGTGTTAACATAGTTATTTAATTTTAGCGATACTTTCTTTGAGTGCGACGCCCTTAGGTAAGCGTACACGAATCATTTGTCCTTGCGCGATAAATGATAACCAGCCTAAGCCTTCGATGGCGATATCGTGCCATTTCTTATCATTTTCCATCGCATATTCAAACATATCGTAGTCTAAGAAGCTGACTAATCTTTCAGAGACTGGTCTAGCAAAACGACGGATATTGTTTTCATTAATGTAGTCATCCAACTTCTTGGATTGCACTTTTCTTGTTTCCACGCCTTCTGCGGAATAGAAACGATAATTTGTGGTTTTACCTTTAATAATTTCAAAGGCCGCTAAAGAGCCAACCATGAGGGCGTCACCAGCGCTCATTGTACGGGTGATGAGTTTCACTGCTTTCTTAGGAACGATTTGTCTAACGACATCTTTTTCTAATTTGCCTGTCGCGGATGTAGTTTGAGAAATACCTGGTAATTCATAGAAGAATGAAGAACGGGATAATGGAATTTCTAGCACGTTCACGTTTGTACCTGGATAGGTGAGGGTTTTGATTTGTCTACTTGTCTTATTTTCAAAACCTTTCATCGCTCTATTAATAATAGAAGTTTTACCAGAGGTAGAATTACCGATCATATAAACGTCATGACCTTTTCTCGCGGTGTTCACGGAATCGATTAATTCTTTAGAATCAATCTTATTTGTAGCGCCTAAAAGTCTGACAGATTTTGGTTTAATGCCATAGGCATTGAATGTGGTATTGAGATATTCCACTAAGGATTCATCTTTCACATTGAGTGGGAATAAGTCGCGTTTATTGCCAACGACAATAACATTTAACTTCTTCACTTTCTTAGCAATTTCACTATTAAGAGTGCCGTTGAATGAGAACAAGTCAACAACCCAGATAATAAGTGCGTCTGTAGCGAAAGCGTCATCAAGAATCTTTAAGACTTCTTGGTCGACCTTTTGTTCAAGCTCACTATTATTGAAAGCTTTCATTGTTTCAAAACATCTATCACAATAGATGATTTGGATTGGTGTCGCTCTATGCAATGATTCAGGAATGATATATCCTTTTTCATTTTCGTTTTCACATTGTAAGATTGCACCACAGTGATAACAACGTAACACTCTACTCTGCTTGCCCATATTTTGTTCTCCAATCTGGCAACTTGCCTTTTTTCTTTAGATGTTTTCTAATCGGTCTATCTAATAGACGATTGAAATGCGTGGTAAATTGGTCTTCTTTGACGACTTTCTCGGTTAACATAACGCGTATATGAGCGCCTCTACCGGCAAGTACATCCGTCATCAATTGATCACCAACAAGCATTGTTTCTTCTGGCTTATAGTTATTTTCCTTAAGGAACTTTCTAATCTTGCCAGAGAATGGCTTACGAGCGGAGTTAATAAATTCGCATCCAATCGCATTCGCGTATGATGTGACACGCTTACCGCGATTATTAGAAACGATGATGACTTTTAGACCAGTCTCTTTAAGAGAAGCTATTAATTTGACCGCTCTATCGGTTGGGGTCAATAAACGATAACTGTCCAACGTATTATCCAAGTCAATTAAAAGGACACTGACGCCTTGCTTCTTATAAAAGTCAACTGGGACTTCGTAGATGGATTGGGCGTGTGCGAATGGAATGAATTTGCTGAACATATTTATCTAAATAAATAATACCTTAAAACAGGCCTTAACTGTGAGAACAATTTAATTTTTCTCACAAACTATATTAAATAACGAGATAAGAAAAAAGCCTCTTTACGAGACTTTATTCTAAATTATATCTTTTGATATATAACATAGTTATATGTTTTACTAATTATTTACTAGTTATATACTACGATATTAATCATCTAAATCGTCAAAAATGGAGATCTGTTCGAAGCCTTCTCTATCAGGTTTTTCTTCCTTGACTGGAGCAGAAGCTTCTTCCACTTCACCCTCTTCATCATTATCTTCACCTTCATTAACAGGTTGTGGTTCTTTTTCTTTAATGGTGATTGGATGAGAAACAGTCTTATTATTGATGATTTCAATGTTAGTGTCTATGACACTATCGATTTCGGTTTTCGCTGGAATCTCAATATTCTTCTTCGCGTATTTAGCTAAGTCAGAGAGATAGAATTCCGTTAAATCAAAGGTGAAATATTCATTCGTGGATAAGAAGAGATTTATTTTTAATAAATCTGCCTTGGTATTGAGCTTAAAGGCACTGACAACATGGTGAATATCGCTCTTGAAGCATGGCATAATGTTTTGAACCTTACCTAATCTAGCGGTTAGATTCACATGTGCATTATCGAAAATACGATAATGACCTTTATCAGTGAACAAGATCACTTTGTTCTTTTCTTCTTCATCAAAGGCGATTAACGCTACTGCGTTATTCTTACCTAAGCCTGCTACTGATTTAACACCACCAGCTTTGCTAGAAAGAACACTTAATTCGTTTTCATTGAAGTATGTAGCGTTACCATTACTTGTTAAAACAAGTAAGTTGCTATTGCCAGATAAGACTTGGATATCAGCGACTTCATCGCCATTAAGTAAACGCATATTGCGTATTGGGCGCGAGCGCTTTCCTTTTTCTATCATATTTAAAGGCATACGTTTAATTTGGCCGTATTTTGTCAAAATGCCTAAATAAATGTCATCTCTAAAGTCAGTAACCGCTAAACCTTTGATGATTTTTTCACCAGCGGCAAGTGTGGAGAAGGCATTTAAGTGATCACCTTCATCTTTCCATCTATTCTCTGTCATTTTATGGACAGGAACGCAGATGTAATTGCCCTGATTTGTAAAACAAATCAAATAGTCAGTAGTATTGACCATACCACTAGCGATAAGCTCGTCGCCATCCTTTAAGCCAGGAAGAGGATTATCGCCACTACTACGATAAGATTTAAGTGTGGAACGTTTGAGATAGCCATCACGAGTTAAAGCAATCATTACATCGTCTTTAGCGATAAGTTCACGCTTATCAATTGGGGCGATTTCTTCTTTTTCTTGGATGACTGTACGTCTATCATCACCATACTTATCGGCGATAGCTTTTAGTTCACGAACTAAAACACGGTTTAATTTGCTCTCATCTTCTAAAATTCCTTTGAGTATTTCAATATCTTTTAAAAGTTGAGCTTTTTCGTTTTCTAAGATGACCTCATCAGTGTGAGATAACTTATATAATGGCATTGTAACGATAGCTTCTGCTTGTTCATTTGAAAAACCATAACGGTTCATTAAGTTAATTTTAGAATCCGCTTTATCTTTACTGTGTCTAATGATTTCCACGACTTCATTGATGTTTAAAGAAGCTTGAATTAAGCCTTCAACGATGTGTAATCTAGCTTGGAATCTATCTAAATCAAACTTACTTCTTCTTGTGATAACATCGACTTGGTGAGCAATATAAGCATCAACATAAGTTAGAAGGTTTAAAGTTCTTGGACGGCCATCCACGATCGCCACCATATTTGTGCTATAAGATGAGACTAGGCCAGTCTTATTGTTTAAATATTGTAAGAGTAATTCGACTTTCGCATCTTTCTTACAATCGATCACAATTCTGATACCTTTCCAGTCAGATTCATCACGTACTTCTAAAAGACCATCAACCGCTTTGCTATGGATAATCTTATCGATTTCAAAGACTAATTGATTCTTTTGTGTTTTATATGGAATTTCAGTAATGACAATCTGTTGATTGTCTTTGTTTTGCACTATTTCTTCTTTACTAGCGATTTCAATACGACCTCTACCAGTTAAATAGATGCTTTTAAGACCTTCACTTTCGTAGATGATACCACCACCTGGGAAGTCTGGACCTAAAACAAATTGCATTAAGTCTTCAATGGTGGCTGTTTTATGACCAATACGATAAACGACAGCATCAATAATCTCTCTGAGATTATGAGGTGGGATTTCAGTGGCCATACCAACAGCGATACCTTCTGTACCATTAGCGAATAAGTTAGGGAATCTAGCCGGTAAAATTGTTGGTTCGAATTCGGTATCATCGAAGTTAAGCTGCATATCAACAGTCTTTTTGTCGATTTCTCTCACTAATTCGTTACTGATTTCCGCTAATCGAGATTCGGTATAACGATAAGCCGCTGGTGAGTCACCATCGATAGAACCGTTATTACCTTGGAAGTCGATTAATGGGTATCTAATCTTCCAATCTTGGCTCATTCTAGCCAAGGCTTCATAAATAGATGTATCACCATGAGGGTGGAAAGTACCCATAACCGCACCAACGGTATGAGCACATTTTCTAGTTGGTTTATTGAAGACGTTATTGTTCTTAAACATCGTGAAAATGATACGTCTTTGAACTGGTTTTAAACCATCTCTAACATCAGGAATAGCACGATCTTGGATGACGTATTTAGCGTATGTTGCATAGCGGTCACCCATGACATCTTCCATTGGTTGTATGGAGATATTTTCTACGTAATTTTCTTCGACTAAATCAATCTTTTTTCTAGCCATAGATTACTTTACCTCCTTAATGAAAGTGTCAATTTTATTGAAGTCAACATTCTCTTCGACCCATGCTCTTCTGACACTAGCGTCACGGCCCATTAAAACGTTAACTCTTTTCTCTGCAAGAATTGGATCATCAATCTCGACTTGAAGTAAAAGTCTAGTCTTTGGATCCATTGTGGTTTCTTTTAATTGGATAGCGTCCATTTCACCAAGACCTTTATAACGATTAATCTTATAACCAGCACCGACTTTTTTCTTGGCGGCTTCTAAACCTTCATCATCCCAAGCATATTCTTGAATGACCTTTTTACCGTCTTCTTTATGAACACGATAAAGAGGAGGAACCGCAATATAGATGTGGCCTGTGGTGATTAATTGACGCATATAATGATAGAAGAACGTTAATAATAACGTTTGGATATGCGCACCATCGGTATCAGCATCGGTCATGATGATGATTTTGCCATATTTTATATCTTCAATATCGAAGCTTTGTCCAAAACCCGCACCAATGGTATTAATAATGGTTGCGATTTCTTCATTATGGACTAATCTATCGATAGAAATTGAGTCTGTATTAAGTGGTTTACCACGTAGTGGTAATATGGCTTGGTGTAGTCTATCTCTACCCTTTTTAGCTGTACCACCAGCGGAATCACCTTCAACGATAAAAAGCTCGTTTTTAGCGTAGTCTTTAGACTGCGCTGGGGTCAATTTGTCACTCAAAATGACCTCTTGTTTAGGCTTTTTATTACTTCTAGCCTCTTCTTTTGCTTTACGCGCAGCTAATCTCGCGGTTTGTGAAGCCACGCATTTATTGATCAAGTTAATCGCGAACTCTTTGTTTTCGAGCAAGTAATAAGT
>CAMVBL010000036.1 GCA_947165725.1 uncultured Caryophanales bacterium
CGACATCTTTTTCGTTTTCAATCGCTTTTAAGAAAGCTTCATCGCCTTCTTTAGCGATAGTTTTCATAACTTTCTTTTCTCTATAGAAGAATAAGATAACAGCGCCTAAAACACAGAAGGCTGCAGCGACAATAGCAACGATAACTAAACCAAGTTTAGAAGCAGTAATGTCATTACTATCTACAGCTTGAGTGGTGCCAATAATCGCTAAGGATGTGAATAAAATCATAGCGATACTTTGACCAAATTTCATCGCAAATGTACGAGCAGCGAAGAACATGCCTTCTCTATTTTGACCAGTAGTGACGGCTTCAGCTTCGGCAACGTCAGCAACGATAGATTGAGGAATGATGCCTAATAAGGCCATTGGTAAAGCAGCAATAATCATAATGGCAATACCGAATAACCAGCTTAATCCATTAGCGCCACCTTGATTTGGCAAGAAGTCAGGAATACTTGAAATAGCGGTAATTGCATAGCAAATTGCTAAACCTAAGAAACCAGCAATAACGAGTTTCTTTTTACCAAATTTCTTAACTAAGCCTGTAACGAATGGATAGAAGATCGCACTTAAGACAGTCATACCACCCATAAACACCATAACCATACCGGCGTCAAAGCCGAGTGAGACTTTAACAAAGAATGGTAAACCTGTTTGGAACATGGTTAAACCAACCCAGTACATGATGTCGGAAAGTGAGAATGTTCTAAAGTCCTTGTTCTTGAATGTTGAGATCAATGATTTAACAACATTTTCTTCACTAGGCTTTGTTTCAACGTAGTCTTTCTCTTTCAAGAGAATGGCTGGCAAAAGCATACAGACTGCTGCGACAGCCGCTAAGAAGATAAAGCAAATACGGAATGACCATGCATATGCATCTTGATTGCTCATGCCAGCACCTTCTAATAAGCTTGTAATAACTTTTGGCTGACGAACAATATCAATAACGTTACCTGCAGCATCTTTAACTTCGTTCATGCCAGCACCCGCTAAAACGAATGGAATGTAGGCAAGTAGTGTACCTGCAAAGAATGTTAATGAGATAGCAGTAGAAATAAACATTCTATCTTCTTGAGTTTTACCAAACTCAGAGATAAGAGCATTGTAAGGTGTGCAGTACATTGTCATAAATGTATAGAACAAAACGATAACAACACTAATCCAAATAATATTGCCAACGTTACCACCAGCATCGAAAGCACCAAATGGCGCACAGAATAATAAGACTGTGACGATTGCGAGTGGCACAGCAGCGATAAGCATGAATGGAGTTCTTCTACCCCTTGGATTCTTACTTCTATCAGATAAAGAAGCAATAAGTGGATCAGTAACAGCATCGAAAACACGGCTTAAAGCTGTGATTAAACCTAAAACTGTCATAAAACCACCGATCACAAGACCAGGTAAGATGTATTGTATAGCACCGGCAGCGGTGTCACCTGTTGCTCCACCTGTTGGTAAATAGAATGTCACTAACCAAGCACTAATGATACCAGAAAGAAGCGACCAGCCTAATTGACCGATAGCAAAAATAATCATTTGCTTTTTAGATAATCTTTTCATAATTTGTCTCCCTTTTTAAATTATGTACCCCGATTAATTGTTGTTGAGCGTTGATAGAACGATATCAATCATGCACTCAACTTGTGACTGTTTCTCAATAACTTTATCTTGATTGAGCACAGCCGCTTTGATGGAAAGTTTCTTACAAAGCTCTAGTAAGGCGTGAGTGGTGGCAAAGTAGAACGTCGATATGTCTCTTTGTTCCTTAACGGACCCATCTTTAATACCTTCCTCGTAGGCTTTCATATAAAGCTTCTCATATTGACCAACGACCGATTCATATGGGTCGATGACATCACTGCTTGTAGGATCCTCGCTACTAATGAATGAATCAAACTCATTAATAAACTTGTAGAATTCTGGATGATGGATGAAGATTTGTAAGTAGCTGAGATAGAAAATCTTTAGTTTTTCAAACCCAGTTCTACCTTCACTTAGTTTGAAGTATAAAGTGTTAACTTCTTTTTGTAATTTCATCGCGGCATAAACAACGATGGCTTGCTTCTTACCAAAATAACGGTAAATGGTGGCTTCACCCACCTGAGCGGATACCGCGATATCCTTGATGGTGACATCTTGAATAGAACGACAGATAAATAAATCTGTTGCGATGTCGACTAAAAAATTCATTTTTACATCTTTTAAACTCATAACACTATGATAGATTACCTCTCAAAACGATAATCTTTCTATCAACAATATATCTTTAATATAAAAATAAAGCAAATAAAAAATGCAAAATAATCAAAAAATGTATGTTTTTATTTATAAAGATGTAATGTATAATGTTTTTTGCTTAAACAGAATAGGAGATGTAATGATGAAATTACAAAAGAGATTTTTATTTTTAAGCGCCTTAGTCGCTACTTCTTTAGTGGCTTGTAACAACGCTAAACCAGAACCACAACCAGAACCAGACAATACGCATGTTGATGTCTTCGTTCTTTCTGGTCAATCCAACATGGAAGGTAGTACCTACTGGACACATCCAACAAGTAAGAAAGAATTATTAAAAGAATACTTTGAACAAGAAGGTATGGATTTCACTCCTGTTTCTGAAGGTATCCCATCAGTTAAAACTTCTTTCTATGGTTTCTATCATCCAAATGGCTGGACACAAGCTCATACCGCTAGCCCAGACAAATCCACACCTGAAGCGAGATTAACTCCTAACTTCCAACCAACAAAAGTTGGTATGGGTGTCGGTGATAAAGGTGATAATCCAAACCCATTCTTTGGTCCTGAATTAGGCATTGCTAATACTATCGCTGAATACGCCACAGAAGAAAACCCAGTTCACTTGGTGAAATGCGCCTTCTCCGGTAGTGGTTTTGAAAATGGTAACTATAGAAACGGTGACCCAGACTGGGGTAGCCGTAATGATGATCCAAAAGAATCATTATTCTATTTATTAAAGACATATACACATAACTGTTTAGAAGCAATTGAGGCCACTGGTAAAGTCCCAGTCTTAAAAGGCTTCATTTGGCACCAAGGTGAATCCGATGGTGGTAACGCTAAATATGAAACATATATGAGAACTCTTCTCAATGACTTCAAAGAAGAATTCAAGAGTTACGCTTTAGATGAAGACCCAGATAAGATCGCTTTCTTAGACTGCACCATCTATGATGGCAAGGGCAAGAGCACATTGAACTATGGTACCGCCGCTAATAATGCTAAATTAGCGATTGCTAATGAATCAGAAGATGACTTAAACTTCTGCATCGATGCTGGCCATGGTGAAGGTGGCTTAGGCTTAGAAGTCGGTGATGATGCTGCTGGTGGTTATAACACATATCACTACAACACCAAAGATGCTTACATCCTTGGTAAAGCCTATGGTGAACTCATCATCAATAACAACTTGTTAAGAGATAAATAATCCATCTTAAAGAAATTGGAGATGCGCTATAATAGATACTGCGCTTGTAGCTCAGTTGAATTAGAGTGCAACCCTCCGAAGGTTGAGGTCACGCGTTTAAATCGCGTCAAGCGCACCAAATAGAAAAATATAGTCCTGATTAATTTCAGGACTTTTTCTTTAATTTATTTTGATAAAATCTCACTAAAAAATAATGGCCAAAAATTATCTAAAATTCTTTCTTTACTAAAGTAAAAGAATAATGTAAGATATTGCTTTCTTTTGGACCGAAAAGAAAAGAGAAAGGAGAGGAAGATAAATGAAAGCAAAAAAGAGCAAGTACTTCAAAGCCGCGAAAGAAAACACTGATAAATTAGTGGTCTATTTCTCCGCTAAAGGGTTTCAAGCTAATGGCATGTTAACTAAAGGCAATACTGCCTGTTTAGCGGAAATCATCAGAGATGAACTTCACGCGGACTTATTCGAACTTGTTTCTAATGATGAACATTATCCAAATGATTATCGCCCACTTCTTGAGATATCCAAAAAGGATATCGACAGTAACGCCCGTCCTATGTATCAAGAAGATGTACCAGATTTTGCCAAATATAAATATATATTTATCGGTGGACCTGCTTGGTTCTTCTATTGGCCAATGATCAACTACACATTCTTAGACAATCACGATTTAACTGATAAGACTCTCATTCCTTTCGCCACTCATGCTGGCTCTGGTCTAAAAGGAATTGACGATCATTTAATTGAAATGTATCCAAACAACAAAGTCTTAAAAGGTATTTCTATCAATGGTAGTGATACACAAGCGGATAAAGATCATGTCAAAAAAGTGATCAAGAATTGGCTTACAAGTATACTATAGGATACGCGTACACGAAGATGGCGCTCCCAAAATCATGGGTAGCGCTTTTTTCTTGCAAAAATCTATAAAAAACTCTTGACACATATATACCTCGTGATATGATGTATACCGTGAAAAGAGGTATGCTATGGATGCTCAATTAAAAAGAGGTGTACTAGATGTCTGTGTCTTAGCGGCTATTAAGAATGAAGATTCCTATGGCTATAAGATCATTAAAGACTTAAAACCTATTCTTGAATTATCTGAATCCACACTCTATACCATTTTGAAGCGTTTGGAAGAAGCCAATATGCTAGTGGTGCGCTCCGCGGAATACGAAGGCCGGCTTCGTAAGTATTATCACATCACACCGAATGGCTTAAGAAGAATTGAAGACTTCAAAAACGAATGGAAAGAAATTATGGAGATTTACGCCTTCATAGAAAGGGAGGAAAGATATTAATGAACAAACAACAATTCTTAGATGAACTTAGAAGTAAATTAGTCGGTCTTCCCGATGAGGAAATTGAAAACCGCGTTAGCTTCTATGAAGAAATGATAAATGATCGTATCGATGAAGGTAAAAGTGAAGAAGAAGCGATTAACGAAATCGGTACTGTGGATGAAGTAGTCAGAGAAATCGCTAAAGATACACCGCTTGTGAGCTTAGTGAAGCACAAGATGAAACCAAAGAGAAGACTCAGAGGTTGGGAAGTATTGATTATTATCTTCTCATTCCCATTCTGGCTTCCACTTGTGATTACCGCCATTGCATTAACATTTGCCGCAATCGTCGTGATGTGGAGTGGTGCAATTGCCGTCTATGCCGTTGAAGTGAGTATGATTGCCACCATGATTTGGGGCATCTTAGGATACCTTGCTAACGGTCTAGCAGACACATACTACTTAGGCGCAGCATTATTGGGCTTCGGTGGTACCATCCTCATGGCGTTTGCCTGTTATGGAGTTACCAAAGGTATGTTCCGTTTAACTAGATTTATGATAATTGGCATCAAAAGTGCCTTTATCAGAAAGAAAAGGAGATAAGGATTATTATGAAAGGTATATTTGTTGCATTAATCGTCGTCGGCAGTATTGCCGTAGGCGCTGGTGCGGTAATCGTGGGATATAACGTAGTTAAAGGTAGAAAGAGTGATACCTATGTCACTAATAGACATGAAATTAATGAAGAAATCAAAAACTTCGATATCCATACCGCTACTGCAGATGTTGAATTAATAAAAGCAAACGATGGCAAAGGCTTAGTCGTTTGTGAAGAAAAAGAAAAAGTTTATCACGAAGTCACTGTTCAAGATGGCTTATTAAAGATTAAAACAATTGATAACCGTAGATGGTTTGAAAAATGGTTCTTCAACTTTGATTTTAGACCAATGAAAGTCACTGTTTATTTACCAGAAACCGCTTGTGAATCTTTAAATTATGATTCATCCACTGGTAGTTTAGATGTTGCTAGTGACTATACATTCACCAGTGTGAAAGCTGTTGCGAGTACAGGAAGCATCAAACTTAACAATAAAGTTACTGGTGATATTGAGGCCAAGGCCTCTACAGGTAGTGTCGCTATTAAAAACGCTACCGCTAATAAATTATATGCAAAAGCCTCCACTGGTAGTGTCTTAGTTGAAAACACTGAAGTAGTGGGTGAAGCAAGAGTGGAAGCCTCTACTGGTGCAGTTAAAATCGATGGCTTAAAGTGTGCTAGTTTCTTTGGTAAAACAAGCACAGGTAGCTTCAATGGTACAGAAATTGAAGCCACAGGTGATGTTTATATTGAAGGATCAACAGGTTCTTCTACAGCAAAAACCATCAAATGTCAAAACCTCACATTAAAGCATTCTGTTGGTTCTACAAGTTTAGAAGATGTCCAATGTGAAGACTTAAATGTGAGAGCAAGCACAGGTGGAGTTAAGCTCACTAGCACAATCGCTAACAATCATATGGATATTAAAACCACAACTGGTGATGTCATCTTCAACGATAGTGATGCCGCTAGTTTAAAGATTGAAACAGATACTGGTGATGTTAGAGGTAACTTCTTATCACCAAAAGTTGTCTTCTTTGATTCCGATACAGGACATGGAACATTCCCAAAAGAAACAACTGGTGGTGTGTGTGATATCAAAACTGATACCGGTAACGCAAACCTCACTTGGTAAAAAACGAAGACGCTCGGACGAGCGTTTTCTTTTAATTATTTATTAAAATAAAAAAATGTATTACAATTACCACATACATGAAGAAAATCTTAGCAACTATCTTTAGCACTTTATTTGTTTTATTCTCTTTAGCGGGTTGTGGGGCAAATAATCCCGCCAACTCTGAATCCTATGAAGGTCATCCACGAATTGTCACTCTTCAAATCGTGGGTTTTAATGATTTCCATGGTAATACCTTAGATAGTGAAACAGGTTTAGGTATTTCTAAAACCGCTTCTGTTATTAACGAAGTGACTAATAATAAATTAAATACCATCATCTTATCACAAGGTGATATGTGGCAAGGTTCCGCGGAAAGTAACTTAACTAAAGGCTTTATCGTCACTGATTGGATGAGTGAACAAGGCTTTGTCTCAATGACATTAGGCAACCATGAATTTGACTGGGGTGAAGACCGCATTAAAGAAAATGCTGAGATCGCTAATTTCCCATTTCTTGGTATTAATGTCTATAATCGTTCCACGAATGAAAGACCTGATTATTGTAAACCATCAGTCATCGTCAAAAAGAATGGTGTTAAAGTTGGTATTATCGGGGCAATAGGGGATTGCTATTCCTCAATCGCGGCATCTAAAGTCAAAGATGTTTATTTTAAAACAGGCACTGAATTAGATTCCTTAGTGAAATATGAGGCTAAATCATTAAAAGAGCAGGGATGTGATATAGTTATCTATTCCGTTCACGATGATGATAGTGCGTATAATACGGAATTGAGCAAAGACTATGTTGATATCGTTTTTGAAGGACATACCCACAAAAACTATATTAGAAAAGATGATAAGGGTGTCTATCACTTACAAGGCGCTGGTTATAACAATAGCTTCTCTTACGCTAAGTTAGAAGTTGACACTAAAAATGACACATTTAAAGTTGCTGATGTCAAAAGTATCTTTACCCATGACTACACAAAGAAAGTTGAACCTGAAATAAGATCAGAAGCTTTATTTGAAAAATATAAAAGCATTATTGGCAATGTTAGAGAACCAATCGCTGAACTTAAAAAACGCTATTATTCCGAAGATTTAAGACAATTAGTGAGCCAGTTATATCTAGAAACTGGTTTAGAAGAATGGAAAGAGAAATATAACATCTTCCTCGGTGGTGGATATCTATCTTGCCGTTCTCCATATCATTTAGGCGCAGGTGAAGTCAGCTATGCTGATATCTTCAATCTCTTCCCATTTGATAACACAATACAGTTATGTTCCTTAAAGGGCAGTGATTTAAAAACACGCTTTATGGAAACCGATAATGAAAACTATTTCATCACTTATTCTGATTATGGTAGAGCCAATCAAGAGAATGTCAATTTAAACGATACTTATTACATCGTTTGTGATAATTATTGTTCTGATTATGCCCCTAATAAGTTAACTGTTGTGGAAGAATATTCTGATCCTTTCCTATTCGCTCGAGACTTGCTTTTAAACTATGTAAGCGCAGGCAATCTTGCGTAGAGATTACAAAGTAATCTATCAATTCAAATTATCCGAGTAGAGTAAAGATTATTCCTAATAGAGTAATCTTTTTTATTAATAGATTTATTAATGAACTTTCTTTTCTTACTATATTGACGGCTGAAAAAGGAGGAACGCTTATGGCAATTAAAATTTACGCTGATGCGGGTAGTAATCTATTCAAAGACATTATCGAAAAAAGAAACGCTGAAATCAAAGTGGTCAATATGTCGTTAACTATCGATGAAAAAATCTATCAATGCTATGAAGATGATATTAACGTTGACCAATTCTCTCACTCTTTTTATCAAAAGATGCGTGAAGGTAGCAAAATTGATACTTCTCAAGTCACTCCTTATACATATGAAGAAGCATTTAGAAAAGACGTAGAAGATGGTCATCAAATTATTTGCTTTGTGATGGCTAAAGGTATTTCAGGCACATATAACTCAGCATGTATTGCTAGAGACACAATCAATAAAGAACAAGGTAAAGAAGTGGTCTATATCGTCGACAGCGCTACTGCGGGCTTTGGTGAAGGTCTTCAAGCCCTTCATGCCTATGAATTAGTGAAGAAGGGTATGTCTTTTAAAGATCTTTGCTATGAATGTGAAAAGTTCAAATTCCAGGTGAGAAGTGAATTCACTGTCGGCGATATCAAATATTTAATTAAGAAAGGTAGAGTGTCCGCTTTATTAGCGAAGTTCATCAATTTCTTAAGAATCAAATTCATCTTAAAAGGTAGTAATAAATCTAAGATTGAAGTCGCGGGTAAAGTAAGTGGCCGTAAAATGGCATTAAAAAGACTTGCGGAAACTTGCTTAGCTAAAATCAGACATCCAGAAAAACAAACAGTCTATATCTCTCATTGCGATGCCTATGATGATGCTTTATCAATTAAAAACTATTTAACCGACCATGGTGTGAGTAATGTTGAAATCTATTTCTATGACCTCATTACAGGCGCGCACATTGGTCCTGATTCATTAGCCATCTTCTATGTTGGCGAAAATCGTGATTAATTAACGTAAAATTAGTGTTTCTACTTTTTTCATCACTGTTATATAATTAACTCACTGCCCGAGTGGTGAAACTGGTAGACGCACTGGACTCAAAATCCAGCGGTAGCGATACCGTGCCGGTTCGATTCCGGCCTCGGGCACCATTAGATTATTAAGGATTGAAACTAAGTTTCAGTCCTTTTATTTTATCTCTTCGACTTCGATAAAATCGCTCCAACTACCATAGTCATAATTTCTTTTGGTATCTGAAGTATTTAATCTTCTTAAATAGTGGATTTCTTTTTTAACTTCTTCAGGCAAGATTAAAGTAGGATCAACATCATCGATATTATCTTTTTCAACGGTTAATGTCTCAAATATTTCTTCAAGATGTTGGATTTCTCCTTTTCCCCATTTGATAATAAACTTTTTCATAATAACCATCTTCTATTTAAGCACGTATTTGTAGACAACTACAAGTATTCATAATAATATGAAAACAGCAATGAAAATCTACGAATTATCATTTCAAAAGAATATACGTGATATCGGTGGTATGGTCACAGTTGATGGCCATCATATTAAGTATGGTCGATTAATTAGAGGTAGTGTTTTAACTAAAATCGATGAAAACGATGAACAAATCATTAAAGGCTTAAACATCACTGATATTATCGATTTTAGAAGTCCTGATGAATTTGAGTATTATCCTGATTTCAAACTTGAAGGTGTAAGAATGCATAACCTTCCAGTTTTAAGCAAGAAAACAAACGATGAAGCTAGACAAAGAATGAAGAGTTCTGATGGTAATCTATTATGGTTCTTGGAAGATAACACTAGTGGCTTTAATCATTTAGTGAAAGTCTATAGTGAATTTATTACCACTCAAGATGGTATAGATGCTTATAAGAAGTTCTTTGAGATTATCTTAAATGATAATAGAGTGACATATTTCCATTGCTCCCAAGGTAAAGATAGAACAGGCTTTGCGGCCTATCTAGTGGAAATCGCTCTAGGCGTATCTGAAGAAGACGCAATGAATGATTATTTATATTCAAATATCGCGATGGAAAAGCGCGCTGAGATGATGCTAAGAAAAGTGGAATATCTTCCTTTCTATA
>CAMVBL010000037.1 GCA_947165725.1 uncultured Caryophanales bacterium
ATTTTTTGTTTTCAACGTGGTATCTGCCTATCTTATTGCCAGAAATACCACTTGTCTGCCATGAACGGGCGCCACCAGTTTGAATAACGACGTTAACATCGTCTGGTTGACCATTAACGGAAAGAATTTCATTAATATCACGTGTAGCAAAGCCATAGTAGCCACTTTCAAGGTCAGCACCACAGATATACATAAGGATTGTCCATTGATCTAAAATTTGCTCTACAACAGTGATTTCGAATGTCGCGATAACTGGAACATCTTTATTGAATGCTGTGGCGGTAATTGTGGTTGTGCCTAAGGAAATACCAGTAACGACACCATTTTGATCAACTGTCGCGATTTTTTCATCAGCAGAAGACCAAACAACAGCCTTTTCATTTGTGGTAATAGGATCAAAGGAAACATTTAATTTCTTTTTCTTACCTAATGACACTTCACTTTCACCGCTGATGGAGATGGCGTTTGGATAAACGACATCAACAACGTCGATAGAGAAGAATTGTAAATTCCTTTTTGTGTTTCTAACGCTTGGAGCGAATGTTGTCACATTTGATGTGCTTGGATCAAAGCATAAGTAACCAGTTATACCATAGTTAACGATTAATGTTGTGGTACTAGAAATGGAGATAATCCATTCTGTGCTACCTTCATCCCAAGCAAGTTCACCTAAAGCTTTATGGCCAAGTTTTCTACCTTGGGAATCAGATAAAGTCCAACGACCATTGGAGATTTTACCTAATTTTAAGCGTAAAGCATCTTTAGCGACCGTAGACATCGCACCATTGTTATATTGGCAACCCTTAACTTCAAATCCACCATCTTCTAAGTCAGTAGCCACGACACCGTATTCGACATTACCGAAGACGAGAGTGTTACCATCTCTTAAATATGTGGAACTAGTAATGAGTTTACCAGTTGTTTTCTTAGCTGGATATTTTTCATAAGCATAAATGCTTAAGGAGAATTGACCTTCATCATTAGTGAATTCAATTTTAGCGTCAGCGTTATCTTTAGAAGCGAAATATGTACCACCAGAAGAGGAAACATCCCAGCCTTCTTCTTTTAATAAAGCGGAATAAGATTCCACCATTGTGGTTCTACCATCTAAGACACTGTTATCAGTTGTAGCGCTGAAGTATTTAGAACCGTCTTGATATGTTTCAACACTTTCTGACCATGTTTTGTAGCCAACTGGTGTTGGGATAGTTGTTTCAATATTTTCTTGTGTTAAGAAAGCAGTAAGAGTTTCGCCTGGGAAGAGATTATCTGGTTCATTAACTAAGATGTCTAATGTCGCAGATTGTTCTTCATATTTAACAGCGATTGTTTGGGCACCAATACCATAGTTATCAAAGCCACTTACTTCGTAATCATTAACAGCGTAAGAAACATGGTTGGAGTAATTAGCGGTGACTGTTAAGTCTAATTCATCGCCAACTTCATAACCAGTAGAAGCTTTGTTATCAACAACTGTGATACCTGTGATGACAGGAACATTAACGACGATTTCCACAGTAACTGATTGACCTTCATAGGTAATCACCACTGTTTGGGTACCTGGTGTTTGAGCATCATAACCACTGACATCATATTCTGTAACTTCAGTAGTTGTATCATCGGAATATGTCGCGGTGACGGTTAAATCCAAAGGATCACCGACTTCGTAATTATCTTGATTGTTTGTAGCAGTAATGCTAACAACTTTAGCGGTCACTTTGACTGTCACAGTTGTGGACTTACCTGCATAGGTGATAGTGACAACTTGTTCACCAGCTTTTCTATTATTAAAACCAGTTACTTCATATCCTTCGACGACGACAACATCACCGTTAGAATATGTCGCGGTAACAGTTAAATCTAATTTATCGCCAATTTCATAATTATCTTTATTGCTTACCGCATTGAGGGAGGTAAGAACAACAGTATTTGAAGAGTTATCAGATGTGAAATTACCACTATCATCAATTGCGCTGGAGGTATAACTTACTGAATTATCAATTGGGTTTGTATTTGGAGTGTTATTACCAAAACCGTTAATATCACAAGCGGCTAAGGCCATAGAGGCACTTAATAAGACAGCCCCTAATACAATTTTTCTTTTAACTTTGTTAATCATGATGGTTTTCCTCCGAGGATTATTTGGTGATTCTTCTTTCAAAAGGTGAGTTCTTATAGAATTCATCTTTCGCTTTATACATTCTCTTTTCTGCTTCCTTGTTCATCTCATCGAATGATTTGTTTTCATTTCCGCGATAAGAATAACCAACGGAGCAGTAATATGATGTCTTGCTTAATTTTTCGTTAAAATTAGCAATTGTTTCTTTGATGTCCTCTTCGCTAGAGTTAACGGCTAAGATTGCGAATTCATCGCCACCAACACGATATAAATACATATCCTTCTTAGCAACTTCTTTAATGATTGTTGTGATGGTCTTGATACCTTTATCACCTTCGGTGTGACCAAAGTTATCGTTTAAATATTTAAGACCATTCATATCGAATTCAACAATAGCGGTAATGGAACGACCCATTCTTTCGATATCTGAGAATAAAGTTTCACGGTTAAATAAACCGGTTAAACCATCAACTTGAGTTTGCTCGGTATATAAGAAGATGTAATATTCAAGGGCAGTAACTGCGACTGTGGAGTTAAGTAAATAAACATCCGCACCATTGTTAATGAATGTTTCAATAACAACGGCAAGAATAATAAAGACTGCGCACACTAATGAACCAATAGAGTGATAGAAATGTTTGGCTCTTAACTTAGCGATGGATAAATAGATAATCCAGAATAAGTAAAGAAGAGCAACGATATGAGATGAGTATCTAAGTGGACCGCCCAAAAAATTGAGGCGAGTTTCATCTTCACTTAAAACAAAGTGATAAACGTGATCCCTAATGCCTGGAATAAAAGCACCAGAGACAATAACTAAGTTAATCAATAATGGGATAGCAGTTAATATAGTTTGTTTCTTGGTGAGATTTGTGCCACACAAGATGATAAATAAAAACACTAGTGCTGGACGGACAATATAGCCAATCCAAGAAGTAATTGTTGCTAAAACTGGCAAACAATTATCTTTACTAAAGTCTTCAATAATGTTCGCTACTGAAAGGAATAACGTCGCAGAGACAATGAGGATCATGCAGATGCTCATTTTCTTATTCGTTTTAAAACGCTGTATGGAAATGACGTATAGGACACTTGCCGCACAGAGTAGGATGAAGTATCTAACGATGTAATCAAATACGTAGTTCATATATATGTGTATTATTTTATGCGTTGAGCGAACGTGCGCAAGAAAAAATTTATAAAATGAAAGCAAATAGCAAAAAAGTTGAACATTTTTCACTCAATTAGCGCGTTTTTAAAAAATGAATGTTACAAATTGGCAAATTTGAAAACACTTCATTATTTCTCGATGAAATCCACTATTTCGTCAAATAATTGTTCATCTTGCTCCACTAGTTTTGCTAATGAAACATCTTTAAAATAGTTGATTCTATCTTCATCAGTTTTGATCTTTTTCTCGTTTAATAAGGCGTAATATTTACCAAAGACACTATCCATATAACTTATCGCGTTATCAGTGTAGTTTGGATTATGTTTTCTGCCTTCATATCTTTTGGTCTTGATATGTGGGTTTTTGATACCCTCTATGACCTTTAAAGACATACCATATGGCACCATTTGGTCATCAGTTGATTGAATCACAAAGACATCATCAGTGGTATTTTCTAGGTATTTTGGGATATTAATATCAAAGATTTCTTTATCCACTTTTCTTTCATAACGAAGCAAATGTTTAGTGATGAATTTTGATTTTGTATTGAGCTGTAATAATGGTTCTATTTCTATGATTGGGGAGATAGCCACTACTTTGGTGATATCTTTTCTTAAACATAAAGTATTCAAAGCGGTATAGCCACCCATAGAATGACCCATTAAGATAATTTGTTCTTTTAGATTTAAGTGATTTAATAAATCAATAACATCTCTTGTGGGCTTATTAAGTGAACCGAGATATTTACCACCTGATTCACCACAACCTGCAAAGTCTAAAGTCAAGACTTTATAGCCTCGTCTTGCTAAAGCTTCTATTTCCGCGATATAGGCAGTATGACCAGGGCCCATGCCATGGCAGAATAAAATAATTTTATCTTTCTTATAATTAGCGTAGTAATAATAGAAATATCTAATATTAATTCCGTAGGAATTAGTAAAAGAATAATCTTCACGCTTAAAGTCCTTAAAATCCTTGTAAGAATAATAAGGGATGCCGACTTCTTTATCGTAACGGTGAACGAAGTATTTGATGTAATGATTAACAATAAATCCCATTAGGCTTTTAGTATATCAAGAGTATCAAATAATTTCACGGTTTCTAAATCGTATTCGACTTTACTATTAACTGTCTTTTTATCGTTAGTGGTATAGACATGATATGAAAGAGTTGTTTCACTCATATTGAGAATACCAAACATACAGGCATTGACATTGCCTGAAGCAGGATCACCAATCTTATAATCTTGCGCAGATGTATAAGAGGAAATCTTATATGACTCATATTGATTAGCTTGAGTGAGTGTGCCATAGGCATTGATATATTTATTAGAAAGGAATGTCTTACTTGGATTTAAGCCTTTCACTTCTTCACCATCTTTCACAACTTCAGCGTATATTCCATCACTTTCAACAGAGCCACATCTATGACCCGCTGCGCCAGTTGTTACATAATAAGTACCATTTGGGTTCTTATCATATGTGATGTCATTAACGGTTTCTTTTTCTGGTTCTAGGTTCACTACTTCCCCTAAAGCATCTTTACTAGTTGTATAACCAGCGGCATCCCATTTATAAGGAAGTGTTTTATTGTAGGTATGGTCATGGGCTTGCAAGACAAGGTCAACGTGTTTTTCAGAGAACACTGGTGTGAACTTCTCAACAATGTTTTGATTTTCTGTTTTATTACTATGGTCGCCTGATGAATATGGAGAGATGTGCATAGTAACAATTTTCCACTTCGCATTAGCGGCTTTATCTAAATCTTCTTTTAACCAGTTTATTTGTGCATCATTAACAGTGTTTGTATTAAGCACCACAAAGTGAGCGTAACCATAATCATATGAATAATAGCCACCTTTATAGTCATAACCGGCATAATTAATATCACTCATTAAATAATGAGAATATGGAGAAGCTGGTTCATGGTTACCAGAAGAAGTCATATATGGAACATTGAATTTATAGTCTTGAATGACATCTAAGGCTTTTGCAAATCTAAATAATCTAAATGGTTCTTTATCATTACCGCTGCTATTGTTTTGGTCAAACTGGTCACCATTATGGATGATAAGATCTAAATCCTTACCAGCGGTATCCACAGCTTTAGCAACAGTATTACGCCAGACATAATGGAGACTTAAATCTTTTGTTTGAGCATCACTGACGTGAATTGCAGTAATAGATTTAGCGGTTTCTTTTTCAACAATGAAAGCACCATATTGATAACCAGATTCAGAACCAACTTTATAACTATAGGCTTTGCCTTTTTCTAAGTTTTCAACATGCACTTTATGTGACATGAGCTTAACTTCACCAGTATTACCACTACCTTTGGCTTTCTCCATTCCTTCAGCGGTGATGTTGCCGGATTTATCATATGTGCATAACATGCTCGTACCATTGATGACTTGGGAATCGCTGAAATCAGCGGCTTCACCTTTATCACTTTGCACAAGATATAACTTTGTATCTTCTGTTTCTTCATTAGTTAACCATGAAAAACCACGAGAATAGATATCTGAATAATATGTCATGTTAAAGCCCATAGGCGCCCCACTTAATGTGTAATTATCATAGTCAGGGGTAAACTCAGGTCTAACAATGTTATATTCTGGTTCAGGATTACTTTGTGGTGTTTTATTACAACCGGTAACTAAAAGACACACAGTTGCAAGAACCATAAAAGGAATATTAAAAGTTTTTTTGTGCATCATGATAAAAATCCTCTCTCGTTATCAATGATATTTGTTTCTTTATTTAAGTGTAGCATTACAGAGTAACAAGAAAACATAGAAATATATTATTCCTATAGGATTATTTTGTTTGTTTTGCATTTTTATTTGTTAGATAATTGTGGCATGAGTGAAAAAGAAAAAATGTTACAAGGCAAAATCTATGATTCCATGGAGGAGCCTTTATATCATCGTCGCTTATTAATGAGCGAAGCTTGTATCAAATATAACAACTTACCAGAAGCTCATCCTGATAGAGCTAAACTCCTTAAGGAGATCTTTCCACATAGTGATGAATCATTATTTGTGAGAGGCCCAGTCTTTGTGGACTATGGTGAAAATACATATTTTGGTAAGAATGTTTACTTTAACTTTAATTTAGTAATCTTAGATGTTTGTCCAGTTCATATTGGTAATAACTGCTTTTTTGGACCAAATATCTCAATATTAACCGCACTTCATTCCTTAGTGGCATCAGAAAGAGAATTATATTTCGATGAAGAAAAGGGCTATGTCACTGATCGAGAATACGGGGCCCCTATCACTATTGGTAATGATTGCTGGTTTGGGGGTAATGTCACTATCTTACCTGGCGTCACGATTCACGATAATGTTGTTGTCGGCGCTGGATCAGTAGTCACTCACGATTTAGAAAGTGGCTGGGTCTACGCTGGTAACCCGGCGAAAAAGATTAAAGAAATTAAAAAAGAAGACTCCATTTTTCTTAAGAAAGAACTCTGGTAAAGTCTTCTTTTCTTTTTTATTAAATGCTTTTTTAATTACTAGTCTCTTGAGCTAGAAGATGATGAGCTTTGCATTCTCGCAAAGATCATGAGAATTCTTAGTAATAATTCGAGGAATTCGAGAATCAAGTCATTAACATATTGAATGTTATATAACTTGAACAAGCTTTTCATCATTTCTCTTTCTTCTTCGTTCGCTAAATTGTCTTTTTCTAAGATTTCTAAGGCTTTGCCTTGAGCTTTAACTTCAGTCTTAAGAACCATTAATGACATCACAAATGAGATGACATATAACGCTAAACCTAAGACAGCGGCGATAACAGAAGCAACACCAGAGAAGTTAAAAAGTAAGATATCAAGAAGAACACCAATGATGATAATTGGTAAGAACATGAGTGGTCCAAAATAGATAAATGGAGTAAGGATAATTCTTGTTTTCATATCCTTATCGCCTTCTTTATCTAAAATCGCTAAACAAGATTTTTGTGCACCCATGGCCATAGAAGAAATACTATTTTTCTTCACAGTCCATCTTCTTAATCTAACTTTCTTGAAGAAATGGGAATAACTGTTACCAAACATGAGTGATCCCACGACTGAGACCCTAATGTGGCCTAAGCCATTATTATCTAAGATTCTTCTCGCTGTTTCTTCACCGTTCATTCCAGCTTTGTTTAAGGTTCTGTTATAAACGACATATTTGATAGCTAACCAAATACTCACAACAGCGGAAACCAAGGCGACCACTACGATTAAGCAAGCAACAATGAAAATTGCCCACTGCAATGCTGGATCTACGTTTTTAAAAGCTTCAATATTTTCAAATAAAGGCATATTAATCCTCCTAGTTGTACATATATATCATATCAAAGAAATAAAAAAGGACTGACACTTTTTACATCAGTCCTATTTAATCAAGTTGGCAAGATTTCCAATAATGATACAAACCGAACGCTTTGAAGCGTTTGGCGAACACTAGTGTTTTTCTTTCCAATATTTGAGATTTGGAAGCATTCCTCTCATATAAGTTCTTGCTTGGTCTTCAGGAAAACCTTGAGCGACCATATGAGGAATGCATGTGTTGATTAAATCGTCCATATTGCCGTAAGTGAATTTCTCGTCGTGATAGCACCACTGACAGTAGTCTTCGTTGAATGAACCATCTTTTTCTTTACTCATTAATGAATCTTGTAAAGGCATGCCACAACATTGACACACTAGTTGTCTTGGAGACCCAAGCAGAGTATTAATTGATACATCAAATAGTTTAGATAATAACTTTAATGTTTCAGTGTTTGGTGTGGTTTCACCTGTTTCCCATCTAGATACAGCCTGTCTAGTAACCATTACTTTTTCCGCGAGTTCTTCTTGGGATAAATTATTCTTTGTTCTTAATTCTAATAATATGTCTTTAGTTTCCATTTCGTTTACCTCTAACTATATTTTATGGCTGTTGGTTTTGTTATCAAGCAACTCTCTGTTGCTATAAAAGATATTAATACAAATGGAACAAACTAATAACCTTTGGAACGCATAATCTATTTTTAGATATTCTTTTTGATGAACTCCTCAATCTTATCAAAAGGAATTTTGTCGTGATTTGATCCACCGTCGTATAAGTCACAATGTGTAGCGTCTTTTACTAATAAGAATTCTTTATTGTCGCCTTTTAATAATTTATATGCATCTTGTCCGAAATATAGTGAATGCGCTTTTTCACCATGGACAATTAAAACAGCACTTCTAATCTCTGAGGCATAGGTAAATAATCTTGTATTTAATAAAGATGTTCCTGCAGTAACATTCCATCCACCATTACTATTTAAGCTACGAGAATGATATCCACGTGGTGTTTTATAGTAGTCGTAATATTGTTTTACAAACCAAGGAGCATCGCTTGGATCGTCCACTACTCCTCCGCCTAGTTTATAATTACCATTTTTATAATCTAATGTTCTTTGATTATTGATAGCCACTCTAGCTTTATATCTACTTTCTTCGTTATTACCAGCGTCGAAATAACCATTGCCAGTTACTCTGGACATATCATACATAGTGATAGCGACTGTCGCTTTAACTCTTGTATCAATACATGCGGTTTGAATAGCCATGCCACCCCAACCACAAATACCGATGATAGAGATTTTATTTGGATCAACATTATCTAAGTTAGATAAATAGTCCACTGCGGCTTGGAAATCTTCAACGTTGATATCTGGTGAATTCATATATCGTGGTTCCCCACCGCTTTCACCAGTAAAAGATGGATCAAAGGCAATGGTTAAGAATCCTCTTTTAGCCATCTCTTGAGCGTACAATCCACTTGATTGTTCCTTAACCGCACCAAAAGGACCAGATACCGCAATTGCAGGAAAAGTGTTTCCTGTTTTTGGCCAATACATATCCGCGGCAAGTTCAATGCCAAAATGATTTTTAAAGGTTACTTTTTGATGATTGATAGTTTCATCTTTTGGGAAAACTTTATCCCATTCATTAACTAGTTT
>CAMVBL010000038.1 GCA_947165725.1 uncultured Caryophanales bacterium
GCGAAAGGAATCGTTGTATCCGCCTCTAAAACTGTTGATCCATTATGACAAAATGGGCAGCGGAAATTACAAGGCTTGCAGAAGAGGACACAAGAGACCTTATCTTCATAATCTAATAATGAAAATTTATCGATACCTACAAAATCCATAGAAATATATTAGCACAAAAAAATAATAATTTTTATTTTCAAAGAAAATATTTTTATTCTGAAAAAATTTTTTAAGACAAAGTTGTCGTTTTTTCACTATTACCAAGTAGAGGGGTTTTAAAAGAATCCTTCTCGTAGTTACGCATGGGCGCCTCCTATCTATGACCGATCGGGCCTTCGGGTTATAACAGCTGTGGCCAAAAAGGAGGTGGTAAGTATGGAACTAATATTAGCTTTCACACTTTTATTACTACTCATCCTAGTAGAAATAAAAATTAGATAAGCAAAATCAAGCATTAATTTGGTTCCACGACAAAAACAACTATCAAATTATATAAAAATCAAAAAAATGATTTATAATCTAAATAGTTTCGAAACAAGTCCCGTTCTTAAGCATGCCGAACACGCAACAAGCTAGTTTACGACAGGACGCAACTGCAGCTACCTTGTGAGAAAGGCCGCTGCTTTTCTTTTTGAAATAGAATCTAGTGATTTGATTGTCTAATTTTTGAGTAAGCATTTGAGATACAGCAAGATATAAACAAGATCTTAATATTCCGTTACCTTTTCTTGTGATTGAATAATGCTCACCATCATTAGTTCCTGATTGAAGAATTGATGGATCAAGACCTATGTAAGCAACGAACTGTTTGGCTGTTTTGAAACGAGTATAGTCACCAATCTCCGCTGACATCTGGATAAGAAGATTTGTTCCTATGCCAGGAACTGTTTTTAAAAGTTGATAAACAGGACTTTTTCTTAATAAATTATCGAGTTCTAAATTTATCTCTTCTATTTCTTTTTTAAGACTATTAATCTTGCTATAAGAACTAATCAAAGCATTTACATAATCGGATTTTTCATCGACACCAGAAACGCAAGTAGATGCATAATCTTTAATCTTGTACGCTATATCGAATGCTCTATTTTTGGAAAAATGACCATTATTCAATAAGATTTCTACAACCATATTTACGCTTCTTCTTTTTATTACATATGGATGCTTATAAGTCGAAACGATGATGTCACAAACTTTGCTTTCTGCATCAAAATATTCATCAAAACAAGGCCAAATCAAGTCGAGATACCTATGGTATACACATCTTTGACGCACTCCTTCTTCTCTTATGTCTCGTTTTCTCCTGGATAAAGATTTGATGTTGTTATTATCGCTTTCAAATTTTCTGATGCATCTCGTGTAATAAACAGTTGCTATATTTAGACAATCTTTGGAATCCGTTTTAGTAACTCGGATTTGACTTTTTCTCACTTTCGCTGATTCTAAAGGCGATATTGCATAAAGATCTAATCCGAGAGTTTGAATATATTTCGCGATACATTCATGATAGATACCAGTAAATTCAAAGACGAATTTTGGTTTCTTATGAGTTTGTTTTTCTAATGATTTTGCTAATTCCTTTATTAGCTTTAAATCACTTTTTAAATGTCGAACCACAAATGGTTTTCCAACAGGATTTGATAGTCCGATGAACCCCTGAATGTGAGATTTTCCTTTACTCACATCACACGCAATTACAGGGTCTTCCATTTATTTATTCCCTCCTATCTGGCATTTCTTTTTCTTGGCTTTCCGTTAACTAGATGACAGAACTGTTTTTTAAAAGATACACGAGATCAAGTCCCATTTAGATTAAACGAACTCACTCTATCTAGGACGGAAACAACATTTTTTATTACGAGATTAAATCTCTAAAAACCGTACGTTGTTATTCCGCTAGGAAGAAGCATGCCTGCTCCCACCTACTTAGGCTTAGCCATTAACCCAAGAAACATAACAATATTTTACTTGAGCAAAAGAAAAACCCTATATTTAGGGTAAAAAAAAGATGATGGCAATCCGATAATCGGTTTGATAATCCATTTAAGGACCTCGCATCATCTAAGATATTTATAACATATGTTTGATATAAAACAAAGCATTTATAAGTTTTATCAACAATGTGTAGTTACAAAATATAAAATATTTTATAATAGTTTCATGATTTATCTTATTAATGGCAAACAAAACATTCGTTTAAAAAGCCAGATGAAAAGCATTATCAAAGATTCCATTAAGGAAATCGATGCGATGAATTTCGTCAAATTTGATGCTTCTTTAACACAAATCCAAGAGATTATGAGTGAAGCTAACTATATGCCTTTAGGCTATGACAAAAAGGTTGTGGTTATTGATTCACCATATTTCTTAATGAAAGAAAGAACTAAATCAAAGATTGAAAGTGAACAAGATTATCAAACTTTATTAAACTATTTAAACCAACCAAACCCTGATGTTGATCTCATCTTTTTAGTGAATACCGCGGAAAAGGAAATCGATAAAAAGAATGAATATTATCAGTTAATAGAAAAAAACGGCAAAGTCATTACCGTCGCGGAACCTAAACAAGAGCAGTGGAATGATGTCGTGAAACAATACTTCACCTCTAAATGGCCTAACACTGTCATAGACAGTGACGCGGTCGTGGAATTAGGTAGAAGAACTGAAGGAGATTACGCTTCATTATTTAATAATGGTAGTAAACTCGCTCTTTATACTGATCACATTACCTTTAACGATGTCACAAAGATGGTGACTAGACCACTAGAAGAAAATTCTTTCTTATTATTTAACTATCTCGTTGATGAAAAGAATATGGAAGCAGTTGCTTTATTTAGAGATTTAAAGACTAGCAATGTTGAACCAGTGACTTTAATCAGCATGGTCGCTAATCAGTTTAGATTATTAAATAGAGTCTCATATTTAGCCAGACACGGCTATCAGCCAGAAGACATCGCTAAAGAATTAAATATCAATCCAATTAGAGCAAAAATCTTAAGAAAGAATAGTTTTGTTGTCTCTGGTAAACGTGTTTTACAAACTTTAGAAGATTTATATCAATTAGATAAACAAATTAAAAGCGGTCTTGTGGACCGCTATTACAGCTTTGAGCTATTCCTAATTAATTTCAAAAGAAAATAATTATCTAACGGAATTCACTAAACGTGAAAGTTCGCCTTTTTGTCTAGCAGCAGTGTTCTTGTGTTGAATACCATCGCTGACGGATTTATCGATTAAACGGAAAGCCGCATTCATTAATTCTTCGGCCTTAGCTAAATCTTTTGCTTCAACGGCTAATCTGACTTTTTTGATGGCAGTACGGATAGCGCTTTTCGCGGAAGCGTTTCTTTGACGAGCTTTTTCGTTAGTTTTGATACGTTTGATTTGTGATTTTATGTTAGCCATAAAGTTACCTCTTTCTTAGTGCCGAGTGTAATATTACCAAAACTCGACAAATAATGCAATTATTTATTATACGCTTTTATTATTTTTGTTTAAGTAAGCGTGCGATTTCTTCAACGAAGTCGTTGACACAGGTGAGTTTGCCATACTGTTCTTCAGGCACTTCAATGTCGAAGTAACGGTCGACTTCTTGCACTAATTCAACATAGTTCATGGAGTCACCACCTAAGTCATTAATCCAGTGATCTTCATCATCAATCTTGAATGTTGGTAAGACTAAGATTTTGGAGAAAAGTTCTCTTACAGGTGGGAGAATATTCTTAATCGCTTCTTCAGATAATTTTCTTGTCTTAGAAGAAACTTTCTTAGAATTAATGAGAACATACTTGTTAGAACCATTTTCGATTTCTTTCTTAATCGCAAAACGTTTAACTTTCATATTGTTCGCCATTGGCAAGCGATTCTTTGCTAAATAAATAGCGTCGATTTTTGTGTCATGTGGAAGCTTAATAGCCTTAATCGTAGCTTCTAATTCTTTTAAGGCTTCTTCACTTGTCTTATCATCAAGTTCTAAGACTAAGACGATGTCTTCATGAAGGGCTTTATCTTTATTAACAACACCTAAAACTGATAAGTTTGTGACATTTGGTAAATCTTTGAAGTAGATTTCAAGTTCATCTGGGAAGATGTTTTCGCCATTCGCATTAATGATGACATCTTTCATTCTACCTTTCATGATGTAACCAGTTTCAAATTTATTAACGATATCACCTGTATGGAAATAACCATTATCTAAAACGGTTTCTTTTTCCACACCCGCGATGATTTCTCTAATGTGAATTGTAGGTGATTTAATTAAGAGTTCGCTATCAGCTTCATTGACTTTGTATTCAACACCGTTAAGAGGTTTACCGATATAACCGTTTAATCTTTGTTTAACATCTGGAGAAAGTTCAACAGAAGTAACACCGACTTCAGTCATACCATATCCGTTATATAAAGGATAGCCTAAACCATTGATTGCTCTTAATGTTTCATTAGAAAGATAGCCGCCACCAGAGATACAATATTTAACGTGTTTACCTAAGATCATACCTTTAATCTTATCAGCGACAATCTTCTTAGAAGCAAAGCCTGCTTCTTCAGCGCTCATTTCACCTAAGTTATAAGCCATCATCTTTTCTAAAAGCTTTTGTTTGTCTTCATTTTGCATAGCAAACTTACGCTTAATAGATAAGGCTAAGGAATCCCAGAATAATGGGACACTATAGACGTGAGTAATGCCAGTCTTTTGGCAAATTGATAATAAATCAGTTGGAGTATTGCTCTTTGGGAACACTAAGGTTGTGCCATAGAATGTATACCATAAGAAGACAGCGACAAAGCCAAAGATGTGGTGGAATGGAATCATCGCTAAGATCTTAATTTGACCAACTTTCTTTGGATACATAATGGTCATGCTTTCTTCAGTCATCTTTAAAGAACAGCAGATTTGATTCACAAAGTTTTCACCATTGAAAACCATGAGTTTAGCGTCACCAGTTGTGCCACTGGAAGAGAAGATAACTTCATTCGCCCAGGATGGGTTAGACATTTCTTTTTTAGCGTTTTGTAGGATATTGTCTAATCTGATTTTATTAAGGGTATATTCGTGGTTATCATCACTAATAATGGCGATAGCTTTTGCTTGATTGGCTAAGTTAATAACGTTTTCTCTTGGTAATTTAGCGTCCACTAAGACTGGGACAAAGCCCGCCATTAATAAAGCCCAGAAGATTTCACCCCAACTTGGACAGTTAGCGACTTTTAAAACGACACGATTTGTGCCTTCTTTTTTAATCTTATTAGATAGATATAATGCGTACTTTTTGACGTTTTCATCCATCTTAGAATATTTGTACTTTTTAATGCGGTTGTTAAGACCGGTAAATTCGGCATAGACGTTCTTCTTATTTTGGTGCATTAATTGTTGGTAAATGTTCACAAAATGACGAGAAGTCTTAAGTAAATCTGCCGCACTCAAGATATATTGAGTGATCAATTGTTGTTTGTTTTTCATATGTTTTCCTTTTTATATTAACGTGTAGAACTTAATGTCTACTGTATTAGATTCAATTATTAGGATGGCATAACTACCATCAAACTTATCCCTAGCGTAACTTAAAGCGCCCGGATTTACATATAATATATCATGTTTGATTTCATTTCTACGAATATGTGTATGCCCATGTATGACAATCTTTGCGTTGTGTTTATTCAATAACTCTTTACTAACATAGGGTGTATGTTGTACGAAAATATTCCCATATGGACTAGGAATAATTAGATATTCTGGGAAGTCATAATATCGGTCACAGTTACCTCTCACTGAAATAAATGGCTTAATTGACCATTCATCTTGCTCGCTATCTCCAGCGTGAAGATATAAATCCATATTTGGATAAAGGGCCGCTAAACGGTCTAAAGAAGCATAATCTCCGTGCGAATCACTAACTAACAAAATTTTCATCTTTCATATAGTAGCAAAAAAACATCCGCTTTTGTATAATATTTCCATATGGAAAAGAAAGAATTAAATCTCTTATTTATGGGCACTCCTGAAATCAGTGCTTATGTCTTTGAACAGATGATTCTTGATGGCTACCACTTTGTGGGCTTAGTCGCGCAACCTGATCATCCAGTGGGAAGAAAAGGCATTATTGAAAAAGTCCCTACTAAAGTAATCGCTGAGAAATATAACATTCCAGTCTTTCAACCTATCAAGATTCGTAAAGATTTCTCTTTTATGGATAATCTTAAAGTTGATTTAGTTATTACTCTTGCCTATGGACAAATTGTCCCTCAAGGCTTTTTAGATATCCCACGTTTTGGTTGTTTAAACCTTCATGGTTCATTGCTTCCAAAGTTACGTGGTGCTTCCCCAGTTCAAACCGCTTTAATCAATAACGAGAAAGTCACTGGTGTGACTCTTATGGAAATGGTCGCGGCGATGGACGCTGGAAGAATGTATGGCAAAAAAGAAGTCATCATTGAAGAAGATGATAACGCGACTTCTTTATTTAAGAAGATAAGCGAAGCGGCTAAAGATTTAGTTTTAGAATTATTACCAAAATATGTAAACGGTGAATTAGAAGGCATTCCTCAAGATGAAAACGAAGTGACTTTCTGTTCACTTATCAAACCAGAACAAGAAAAATTAGATTTATCTAAAGATATATTAGAAGTTTATGGCTATATTAGAGGCTTAAGCGATGAACCAGGTGCTTATCTCTATTTAGATAACCAAAAACTAAAAATCTTCAAAGCTAAGATCGCTAATGATTTAGTAACCGCGGAAGTAGGCACAATTGTCCAAGCTGATAAACATGGCTTATTACTTCAATGTCAAAACGGTCAATTAGCCATCCTAGAGAAGGCAAAAAGAGAATGGACTATAAAGCCTTTATTAACGGCAACCAGAATCTTTTAGGCACTAAATTAAACTAAAATGAAAAAGTATCTGACTTTGAGTGTGCACCAATTGGTGGACTTTCTTTTAAGAACAGGCGATATCGATAATCGCGTTTTTAATCGTTCATCAATGACTGAAGGTAGTCGTCTCCATAGTGTGTATCAATCAAAGCAGTCTTCTAACTATCTGGCTGAATTTCCTTTAAAGATGTCCTTCAATGTTGATGAAGTAAACATCGTTTTAGAAGGTAGGGCGGATGGTATTATCAAAAGAAGTGAAAGTGAATATGTCATTGATGAAATCAAGACCACTGTGGAAGATCTTAAAATATTCCATGATGACAATCTTGAATGGCATCTTGGTCAGGCGAAGTGTTATGCCTATATGTTCGCTAAACAAACTAACCTAGAGTATATCGGTATCAAGTTAACTTACATTCGTCAAGGAAAAGAAAAAGAACAACTCGTTGATTCTTATGTCTTTAACATCCTCGAATTAGAGCAATTTGTCGTTAAATTACTTAATGAATATCTCTCTTTCTATAACATTATTTTTAATAAAATCTCCAAGAGAAATGAGAGCATAGAAGCGCTTAAATTCCCGTTCTCAAAGTTTCGCCAAGGTCAAAGAGATTTAGCGAAATATACATACGCGATGGCGAAGAAACGCGGTCGCTTATTCGCGGAAGCACCGACTGGTATTGGTAAGACCATTTCAACTCTCTTCCCATTCATCAAAGCGCTTAAAGATGATGATAACAGTAAGATCTTTTATCTAACCGCGAAAACTAGTGGTCGAGAATCCGCCCATCAAGCGGTAAAACTCTTAAAAGAGAATGGTTTATCACTTAGTGATATTATGATAACTGCGAAAGACAAGATTTGTTTTTGTAAAGGACAAGCTTGTAATCCAGAAGAATGCCCATACGCTAAAGGGTATTACAATAAGATTCAAACAGTTTTAAGATACGCCATTCTTAACTATGATGACTTTGATTTACAAACCATCACCCAATTAGCGTATGAGAATCAAATCTGTCCATTTGAATTTGAATTAGACTTATCTTTATTCATGGATGTCATCATCTGTGACTATAACTATCTATTCGATCCAATCTCATATATGAAGCGTTACTTTGATGAGGATACATCTAGTTTCCTCGTTTTAGTGGACGAAGCGCATAACCTTGTGGATAGAAGTAGAGATATGTATTCAGCGTCATTATCCTACAAGCAATTTTTAGAAGCGCGTAAGAGTGTGTGCCATAGTAAGCTCCATCAACTCAAATTAGCGATGTCAAAAATGAATAAGATGTTCAAAGAATATCTTGTTAATCCAAAAGATGGTAATTACATCCTCGATGAGTTCTATGAATATACCTATAAAACCATCTCCTCATTCATTACCTCGATGCAAGACATCAACAAGAATGAGAACAAAGAGATGAGCAAAGAACTTCTAGAGTTCTATTTAGAAGTGAATCGTTTCTCTAGAATTTTAGAATTCTATAACGATCACTTTATCTGCTATTACGAAATCCATGATGATGACCTCATCTTACATGTCTCATGTTTAGATGCTTCATCATTCTTATATAGTTCCTTAAGACGTCTTAGAGGTAGTGTCCTTTTCTCGGCGACACTTTCTCCAATTGAATATTACGTTGATATGTTAGGCGGTAAGAAAGAAGACGCACAGTTAATTCTTCCTTCTCCTTTCCCAGTGGATAATCTAAAAATTATCATCGCCCCTAAAGTCTCGATTAGATATAAAAATAGAGACGCTTCTTATCAACAAGTCGCGGATTATATTAAAGCCTTTGTTAAAAACAAAGTGGGCAACTATTTTATCTTCTTACCTAGTTATGAATATTTAACAAACCTCATGCCATATATTGACATGGAAGATGTTGATGTCTATGAACAAGATAGAGGTATGAGCGATGAAGATAAAGAAGCATTCTTAACTAACTTCAAACCTCATCCTGAAAGAACAACCTTAGGTTTTGTCATTGTTGGTGGCGCTTTTGGGGAAGGCATTGACTTAGTGAGTGACCGTCT
>CAMVBL010000039.1 GCA_947165725.1 uncultured Caryophanales bacterium
CTAAATATCTCTTTGTATATGGATATAAACCAGCTTCCATTAATGTGGTAATGGTATTACGTTTCACTTTAAGTGAACGAGCACTGATATCCATGATGTGATCTAATCTTCTATAGAAGTCTTCAGCGTCTGTGGATAAGTAAGCAATTCTTGGCATGTTAATGGTAACAACACCGATAGAACCTGTAGATTCACCAGAACCGAAGAAACCACCGGATTTCTTTCTTAATTCTCTTAAGTCGAGTCTTAAACGGCAGCACATACTTCTAACATCACTTGGTTCCATATCGGAGTTGATGTAGTTAGAGAAGTATGGAGTACCATATTTCGCAGTCATTTCGAATAAGAGTTTATTGTTTTCTGTTTCTTCCCAGTTAAATGTACGGGTAATGGAGTATGTTGGGATTGGGTATTGGAAACCACGGCCATTCGCGTCACCTTCAATCATGATTTCGATGAAGGCTTTATTGACCATTGCCATTTCTTCAACACAGTCTTTATATTTGAAATCCATTTCCTTACCACCGACTAAACAGTTGAGTTCCGCCATATCATTTGGCACAACCCAGTCTAATGTGATGTTGGTAAATGGAGCTTGAGTGCCCCAACGAGATGGTGTATTAACACCATAAATGAAGGATTGGATACATTGTTTAACTTCTTTATATGTTAAGTGATCAACCTTAACAAATGGGGCTAAATATGTATCGAAAGAGGAGAAGGCTTGAGCGCCTGCCCATTCGTTTTGCATAATGCCTAAAAAGTTAACCATTTGGTTACAAAGGGTGCTTAAGTGGTTAGCAGGGGAAGAAGTGATCTTGCCTGGCACACCGCCTAAACCTTCTTGAATTAATTGTTTTAATGACCAACCAGCACAGTAACCGGTGAGCATGGATAAGTCGTGGATGTGAATATCGGCGTTTCTATGAGCGTTAGCGATTTCATCATCATAGACTTCACTTAACCAATAATTCGCTGTGACAGCGCCGCTGTTGCTTAAAATAAGACCACCGACAGAATATGTGACGGTACTATTTTCCTTCACGCGCCAGTCATTAATCTTTAAATAATTATCAACAACGTTTTTATAGTTAAGGTTTGTTTCTTTAATGTCACGTAAGTTTTGGTGTTGCTTACGATAGATCATATAGGAACGCGCAACATCCACATAACCCGCTTGAATTAAAACGATTTCAACGGAGTCTTGGACGTCTTCAATACCAATGGTGTCATTAACAACTTTGCGGTTGAAATCACTGGTCACACGTAACGCAAGCATTTCGATAATGTCGTGATTATAGAATTTGTGTTCGGCCATGAAAGCTTTTTCAATGGCGTTTTCAATCTTGGTAATATCAAATTCTTCAATATTGCCATCTCTTTTCTTGATTCTTAACATAAAAGTTTCTCCTTATTTTTCCGAAGTGTATCTAAAAGTAGTTCCTCTGCTACTTTTTCTTTTATCATTAGCTATTTTTAAGTGGTGACACACTTTTATAGCGGTGCATTAATATTATTAATATTCTAGGGGAAAATAAAGTAAAAAAAACACAAATTTAGACACTGTCTAGTTTTGTGATTTTTTGTCTTTGATTTATGTTTTTAATAGTGTATATAGACTACTTCTTTTCCTTATTATTATGCTCAACATTAAGGGTGGAGAAGATGCTATAAGCCATCTTGGCCATTTCTTGTGGTGGAAGATCTAATCCTAATTCAAACCAGAGCAATAAGATATTAGCGATACCACCCGCTAAGAAGGCGGCAATAATACGATTGTTAATCATATTACTTTCAGTGGTTAATGAAACGTGACTAGCGATATAAGAACCATAGTCAGTGAACTTCTCCACTAATAAGTTTTCTTTTCTCGCTCTTTTTAAGATGGTAACTTGACGAGCGTATTTCTTCATATAGTAGAAGACTTCTAATAAGAAGGAATAGATGTCATCAATGTGCTTTTCGTTAATGATTTGGAAGAATTCTTCAAATCTTTCGTCACAGTAGTTAATAAAGATATCTTCTTTGTTATTGAAGTAACGATAGAAGGACATTCTAGAGACACGTGCTTTTGCACAAATATCTGTGACGCTGATGGATTCGTAATCGAATTTGGACATTAAATAATATAAAGAAATAGTGATGTAATCTTTAGTGCTGTGTTTTTTCGGCATCATATATATATGGCTCCTTTGTCCGCGACAAGTTTAACATGTAAAAAAGTTACAATCAATATATTCGTGTCACTTTTGTAATATTTTACTGTTTTTATCTTATAAAGTTGCGATAATATGACAAAATCTATACAATTAAGCTATGGAAAAATGTCAAAGAAAAGTTAATTCATATTCTGTTACCCGTTCAGTATATTTAATGGGTTTATTCGATTGGAAATTAGTGAGTGAAGAAAAACATGAGAACGCTCCAAGCATTCTGACTTTTGAGCGTGATGAGAATACTCCTTACTATAAAGAAATGGTGGAGATCGAAAAAGAGACTTCCCCAAAGCTCATTCCTTTCTATGTCTTAGTGATACCTGTTTCTATCGCCTTTATTGTGATGACAGTCTATCTCATCCTTACACTCGCGTTAAAAGATAACTTCAACGCCAAAGGAAATCTCTTCTTCTTTTTAATTCCCGCAATGGTGCTATTACTTACTGACACATTACTTTTTTACTTCCGCAGCAAACAATTAATGAAATATCTTCAAAATGAAGATAAAATAGTAAAAGAAGCTGAAGAAAAAATCAAAGCATTAAGAGAAAAATATGGAAAGTAAAACCGTCAAAGTCAAAGCTAAGAAAGTTGAAGAAACAATCAGTTTTCATAATGCTTTTGGCTATGAACTAGTGGGGCAAGAAGAAGATGGTAACATTGTTCTTCTAACGTTTGAAAGAGATAAAGAAAGATTCGAAGGTAATTCCTATCACACGATAAGAAGTACCGAAAGTCTATATGCTCGTATCTCTCGCCCATTCCCACTTGCGGGTATCATTATGTTTGCAGTCGCAAGTGTCTGCTTGGCTCTCTTCTTCATCTTACAAAAAACCTTCCCATTTTATATTGTTTTCCTCTTTGCTAGTTTAACCTGCTATGGCGTTTCTATTCAGTTATTAATTATCTTCTTAGTAATCTTCATTAAGAGACGCTCTCTTTTAAAAAGAGTGGTGAAGAATGTCGCCATTGAAGCGGGCACTAATAAAGAATACCCATTACAAAACAACATCAAAAAAGAAACAGATAAAACCTGGCTCATTGCGAACAATCTTTAATTTAAAGATTAAACAGCGACTAAAAATATTTAAAATATAAAGTGCTTGTTTATTGACATGCACTTTTATTTTGTATTAATATACAAACATATTAGGAGAATCACCATGCTTAAACTCGTTAACATCAAAAAGAATTATGAAATGAAAAACCAGGAGCCAGTTAAGGCCCTACGAGGAGTTTCAGTTAATTTCCGACGTAATGAGTTTGTGGCAGTTCTTGGCCCTTCTGGATGTGGTAAAACAACCTTTTTAAATATTATCGGTGGTCTTGATCGTTATAGTGAAGGTGATTTAATCATTAAAGGCAAGTCCACTAAAAACTATTCTGATTATGATTGGGATACATATCGTAGCCACTCTATTGGTTTCGTCTTCCAAGCATATAACTTAATCGGTCACCAAAGCATTTCTAAAAACGTTGAACTTGCTTTAACTATCGCTGGTGTTGATAAAAAGGAAAGAAAAGAAAGAGCATACCAAGCTTTAGCCAAAGTTGGCTTAAAGGGTATGGAAAAGAAGAAACCAAACCAACTCTCGGGTGGCCAAATGCAAAGAGTGGCTATTGCTAGAGCGTTAGTTAATAATCCTGAAATCTTATTAGCCGATGAACCTACTGGCGCTCTTGATAGTGAAACTAGTGTCCAAATCATGGACTTACTTAAAGAAGTAGCCCAAGACCGTTTAGTTGTCATGGTTACCCATAACCCAGATTTAGCGGTCAAATACGCCACACGTATCGTTAACATGTTTGATGGTGTAATCACTGGTGATAGCAACCCATTTGATGGTAATGAACTTCCTGAAGTTTCATATCGCTGTCCAAAATGTGGCGAAATCATCAATGAAAAAGTTGCAAGATGTCCAAAATGTGGTGTTCTTGCTTCTTACCCAGATGGCGATATTAATAAAGGTAAAAAGAAGAATAGTTCAATGTCCTTCTTTACCGCGACCGCTTTAAGTGTCGCTAACTTATTTAGTAAATCAAAAAGAACAATACTTGTCGCTATTGCGGGTAGTATTGGTATCTTTGGTGTTTCAACTGTTTTAGCGGCCTCTACTGGTGTTCGCCGTTATATCGATAACATGCAAGATGATATGTTATCTTCTTACCCATTATCAATCGCGGAAGAATCCGTGGATATGTCATCTTTAATGACTGGCTTATATCAAGATCCAGATAGTAAGATTGCGACTTTCGATCCAACTACTGAAGTTGGTCTTAACTCTATGATTGACTACTTAATGGATAGATATAGTGATTTCACATCCGTTAAGACAAATACTATTGATGAAAATCTTGTCCAATTCGTCAAAGATATCCCATCTAACTATGTCAGTGCGACATCATTTAGTTATGGCATTGACCCAACGAATAATATCTTCTGTGAATGGAAACCAAACGATAACGCTGAAACAATGAAAATCTCATTAAACGGCTTAACTCAACGTTATATCGCTGAGCTTAAAACTGTTGAAGGCTTCTCAGCCTACGCTAGTTATGTTGACTTATTCACTGACTTTATGAAATTAATGCCAGGTGATCAAGATTATATCTTAAGTCAATATGATTTATTAGGCGATTCCCACTTCCCACAAAATGAAAATGAAATCATGTTAGTGGTGGAAGGTGATACTACCTTAACTGACTTAGTCTTCGCTCAACTTGGTTATTATCAAGAAGAAGAAGTCATGAACATCGCTAAAAAAGCGATTAAAAAATATGATGAAAATAATACCGAGACTGATGCGGAATTAGACGCTAAATATCCATATAAGACATCATTCTCATATGAGACATTATTAGGCCAAAAATTCACATATTATCCACATGATACTATCTATCATTACGATGATATCCCAGTTAGACCATATAAAAACTACAACATCGTTTTAAGAAATTCCACGAACGATGAATTCTATTCATTCCAATATAGTAGCAATACTTCTTCCACTTTGGTTAAAGGTATCCTTTATACTGGTTCACACATTAACTTAAGCCCATTCAATTCTGAAACTCTTTATGCGGTGAAGATGAAACCAAGTTTTGATCCATCCGCTTTGATTAATAGTCAAGAAAATGTGACTTTTGAAGATTTACTTGCAGACCCTGAATCAGAAGACCCATTAGAAAGAGATCCCGCCAGTGGCAAATTCTTAACATTTGACGCTGAAGTAGCGAGAGGCTTAATGACTGGTAATGCTTCTCCTGACCTTTATACAAAGATTAACTATATTCAAATTGAAGGTGGCGATAGCACTGGTGCTACCGTTAACTCTTTAGTGGGTGAAATCATGGGCTTACCCGCCAAACAATTCATCAGCGCTAAAGAAATCAAAGATGAAATGGAAACCGTTACCGGTTACCAATATAGTGCGACTGTCGAAGATTCTTGGACTGGCGGTACTGAACTTAAAATCGCTGGTATTTTAAGACCAAAGAAAGGTGTCTCATTTGGTTGCCTTAGTCGTGGTGTTTATTACACTGATGCTTTCCAAGAAAAATATATGAACGATGCCTTCAATAGCAAAATCATTCGTGATGAAGCGCGTGGCTTTGCTAGTTTCATTGATCAAGGTAGACACAATGCTGATTTATATAATGCCTATGTAACATTTAAATTCACCGATTGGACTGATCCAGATAATCCAAATTATGATGCATTTGGTTATGCCTCATGTTTAAATGGTGACTTAAATTCATCATTTGGTTCATTATTATCAAGTATTACCGGCACTAACTACGCTAGCGAAAACGCTACTCACTTCCGTTCATTATGCGGTCTTAAAATCGTGGAAACTGCAGATGAAAACAATGTCATCATCGCTAGAGAATATAAGAAACTTCCAGAGAATATGTCTATCTATCCGGTGAACTTTGAAACAAAGAACCAAGTCAATAAATATCTCGATAAGTGGAATAGTGACGAAACCATTGTTTTATCTAATGGTGTCACACTCAAAGCTAGCGATAGAGATGAATTAACCTATACTGATACAATTTCTATCATCATTAATGTCATCGACACAATGATTACAATTATTACTACAGCGTTAGTTATTTTCACCTCACTTTCCTTAGTGGTCTCTTCCTTCATGATCGCGGTTATTACTTATATCTCAGTTATGGAAAGAGTAAAGGAAATCGGTGTCATCCGTTCTCTTGGTGGTAGAAAGAAAGACGTATCTCGTTTATTTATTGCCGAAAACCTCGTGACAGGTGTGATGTCTGGTATTATCGGTTTAGTCATCACTGAAGTGGTGTGTATCATTATTAATCTTATTATCGGTAACTTTGGTGTACCGGCTATCGCGGTATTAACATTACCAATTATGGGTATTATGCTCGCTTTATCCGTTGTCTTAAGTGTGGTCGCTGGTTTAATTCCAAGTATGCATGCTTCTAGACAAGATCCAGTCACCGCTTTACGGAGTGAATAATGAAAAAGATTGCATTAATCTCTTTAGGCTGTGCAAAAAACCTTGTCGATAGTGAAAATATCCTTGGTCTTTTACTCAAGAATCACTATGGAATAGTGAACAACAAAGAAGAAGCAGATATTCTCATCATCAATACATGTGGCTTTATCGAAGCTAGTAAGAAAGAAAGCATTGATGTCATTTTAGATAACATTAATAAAAAACAAAAAGTTGTCGTTACTGGTTGTTTAGTCAACCGTTATGTTGATGACTTAAAGAAATCTATTCCAGAAGTGGACTTATGGATTCCAATTAGAGACTATCCAAGATTCACACAATTATTAGCCACTCTTGATAAAGATATCACTAACTATGAAGGCCTAAATGATGACTATCGTTTAGTCTCCACAGGCACCTATAGTGCGTATCTTAAGATTGGTGAAGGTTGCTCTAATTGCTGCACATATTGCGCTATTCCTTTAATTCGTGGACCATATGTTTCTCGCCCATATGAAGACATCATAAAAGAAGCCAAAAAGCTTGCGAGTGAAGGTTATAAAGAACTTATTGTCTTGGAACAAGACACCACAAGGTATGGCCTAGACTTAAAAGAAAAGAAAACCATTGTGGATTTACTCAAAGGCTTATTAGAAATAAAAGAGCTTTCTTTCATCCGTTTACTATATTTATATCCAGATGAAATCACTGATGAATTAATCGATTTAATTGCTAAGGAGAAGAGATTAACTCCATATTTTGACATTCCAATTCAACATAGTGAAGATAAGATTCTTAAAGCGATGAATAGACGTGGTGATAAGGCTTATCTCACTAACTTATTTAAGAAAATCAAAACCAAGATTCCTAACGCTGTTTTAAGAACGACCGTGATGGTGGGTTTCCCTGGTGAAACTAAACAAGACTTTGATAATCTTTTAAAATTCATTGAAGAAGTGAAATTTGATCATTTAGGTGGCTTTACCTATTCTAAAGAAGAAGGCACTAAATCTTATGATTTCCCTCATCAAGTAAGACAAGCCACTAAACAAAAACGTTTAGACGAATTAATGGTCTTACAACAAAAGATTTCCTATGACTCGAATAAAAGACATATTGGTGAAATTATGAACGGCTTAGTGGTGGGTAAAGAAAATGGCTACTACTTATTAAGAAGCTATTGGAACGCTCCTGATGATGTCGATGGTAAAATTCTTTTCTCTTCTAAAGAAGAGTTAAACGAAGGCGATATAGTTAATGTTAAAATCAAAGAAAGTTATGTTTATGATTTATATGGAGAAATCGTTAAATGAAATACTTTGATAAATGGCAAAAGTTCATCGTTATAGGCGCTGGTGTATCACTTTTCTTGATGATTGTCTTTTATGTGGCGATGGTGAGCACTGGCACTTTTGTCTATGACGAAAACGGTTTTATTGTCAATCTTGAAGTTGACTTGAGACTCCAATTATTCTATTCGACTTTCTTCTTTATGCAATTAGCCTTTGGAGCGTGGTTTATCGCCCGTTCTATTACCTATAGAATGCGCAAAAAAGAAGCGCTCAAAGAACAAGAAGAATATTAATATTCACCCCTAAAAAAGCGTAAATATTTTTTATTGATATAAGAAAGTATTTATGTATAATTATTAATGCTGCCCCCTTAGTAAAATGGTATTACGCA
>CAMVBL010000040.1 GCA_947165725.1 uncultured Caryophanales bacterium
ACTCGCAAAACCTTATTTAAAATCTAATCAAATTATTGTGACTGTCGCTAAAGGTGTTGAAAAAGGCACTTTAATGACCACTAGTGAAATTATTCACGATGTCTTAAAAGAAAAGGATCTTCCAGTCGTGGCGTTAAGTGGTCCAACTCACGCAGAAGAAGTGGCAATTGGTTTACCAACATTAATCGTTTCCGCGTGCGAAAGATTACAATACGCCGAAGAAATTCAAAATATCTTCTATTCCTCTTCTTTAAGAGTTTATACAAACCAAGATATCGTTGGTGTCGAATTATGTGGTGCGCTTAAAAACATTATTGCTTTAGCCGCTGGTATGAGTGATGGTTTAGGCTTTGGCGATAACGCAAAAGCGGCTTTAATCACTAGAGGTCTTAGAGAAATCACTAAAATTGGTTTAGCAATGGGAGCCAATGTTAATACATTCTCTGGCTTAACTGGTATTGGCGATATCGTTGTTACTGCGACATCAGTTCACTCTAGAAACCATAAAGCCGGTTTCTTATTAGGCCAAGGATATTCTTTGCAAGAAACACTAGAAAAAGTTGGCATGGTAGTGGAAGGCCTTAACTCCTTAGATGCCGCGTTAGAATTAGAAAAGAAATACAATTTACAATTACCTATTATTGATACAGTCGCAGCGATTATCGCTGGTAAGACAAAAGTTAAAGACGCTGTCACAAAGCTCTTTGCCCGTAAAAAACAAAACGAGATTGCCTACTTGTAATTTTTTTGCCAAAAAGTTAATTGCTTCTTACATATTTTTTATTGACAAAATCAATGTTTTTAGATATCTTTGGTTATGAAATTATACTATATTTTGTAATAAGGAAATAAAAAATGAATAAGATATCTAATGTTGTGTTTATAACTTTTGCAACCGTTCTTTTAACATCGTATTTTCAACATAAAAATGTAGTTCCTGCTTACGAAAAAGAAAATACTTGTGTTAGAAGTAATGCAAGCCTATCTGATGAGGAACTGAGAGAGTTTTATAGGAAAAATAATGTTGCGCCCTGTTCACCGAATCAAACAGCAACGTCTGTTTTGCGAGGCGGAGATATTGAAAACCATTTAAAAACGCGTTTTTCAGAATTTCCGACATGGAATCTTGAAGCAAATTCTAGCAAAGATGTTTCAGCTATTTATGGTGCGAATCCGGTGGAACAAAACGAATACGCATCGTTTATGCAATTAGCTAAGGCTAATTCTAAATTAAAAAATAATGTTTATGTTGGCTGTGGCAACATTGCGCTTTATAGCGAATTGGAGTATCTAGCTAACAATTTAGGGTACTCCCAATTGATCTCAAACAAAGATTCATTTGCTGAAAAAGTTGCATTGTGCACTGATGTTTTCAATATGACTAATAGCTATGACAGTAATTCTGAAATTACACAGGAATTAGCTTCGATGAAAATTAGTTTCTCTAGTGGCACACTCGTTTTCCCTAATGATCTTATTTCTGCTGCACGTCAACTGTTATATGACTACAACATTAATAATGGCATCGGTCCAGAAGAACTTGATTCAAGTGGAAAAAATGTCGAATTGATTAAAGTATATGGTGATGTGATTCCGGCCTATTCTTCTCCAGCATCAAGAACAAATGAACTCATAAAATCGATCAACAAAGGTATGCCTGTCATTTGGTGGACGACAAATAATGTTGGTGACTTTTCCAACCACTATATGACTATTTTTGGATACGAAACGTGGAAAGGGACCGATGCAAATGGCAACGAGATAGAACATGTATTTTTTAGACTGAATTTTAATTGGAATGAGACTTCAGTTGCATATATGGATAGTGACCTTCTTGAAGGGTTTATTGGGGGATTTATTTTCTTTGAAGAAAATATCGAGAAAACATTTATAAAGCCTAGTGATTACGCATTTCCTCAAGCATATTGTATGGGCAACGAAGATAGCTCAATTGTTAAAGACAGTAATGTCATTGGTATAGAGAGAAAAAGAACTGGATACATCAACGAAGATGGCTTTGCTGGCACTGGTGATTGGTTTTTAACAATGTCTTGCAAAAAGAAAGATGTTAATGAAGCTTATTTATCATATCATGTTCAAAAGCCTATAAATTTTATCTATTTTGATGTCAGGCAATGGGCGGCTGGAGATGCAAGAAAATGCAATTTTTTGTTGGAATACAAAGACAAAAACAATTGTTGGACAACAGGCATTGATTTCTTTCAAGAAAAATCAATTAATTATTTCTCCTATGATAAATATAAGCCAGAAAAATATCGTTATGATTTTCCTTACGGTGTTTGTGAATTTCGGTTCGCTCTGACAAATAATGAGAGCGTTTCCTCAACGAGAAATAAAGGACGAATAGTCATTGGCACAGTTGGCATAGTGTTTGCATCGTACAAAACAAATGATCCTAAATTAATTGTTTCAGTTTTTTCTGATAACAATAATTCGTCATCGTTTATGAACTTTGAAGGACATTCCTATATTCAAGTTTATAATCAATCTACACAAGACCAAATAATTGGTAAATATATTCTTCACTCTTTTGAAGGAGTGACTATTGGATTGTGGGGCAATAATAGCGCTCATACTGGTGTTTTCTATAACCTTGAATACTATCTTGCTTTAACCACAACGGAGAACGAATCTTTGAGCTCAACTTCGTCTTCGTCTTCGGGCTCTTCTTCAAGCGCAACTTCTGCCTATTCAAGCGGTTCTTCACAAAGCGGCAGTAGTCAATGGTCAGCAGGATCGCTTGGGGCAGCGGCTTGGCTTACGGTACAATCTATGCAATCATTTATCGTTTCTTATTCAACAGGCAGGGCTTCGTTAACCAAATCAATCGAGCTTAATCAAGCCGTAAATATTACAAACATACTTAATTCTCACAATGATGAGTGGTTTGTATGGTATAATTGTTCACACTTAGCTACTGATATTTGGAATACGATATCGCCGGAAGACACTATTGTCAAAGACTGGATACAGACACCAAAAACCCTTATGGATAGAATCAAAGAGAAGAACGGACACCAGATTGATCGATGCTTGATAGGTGATAGAAGTAGAGTTGGCTATTTTGATGATGATGTATTTGTGAGGTGTTATGAATAATACTAAAAAAATTATTTTAATTTGTTTGCTTTCATTGGTGGCTATTATAGCGGGTTGTTTCGCTTATGCTTTCATAAGCTATGCAATTAGATATACTCCAATGAACTCTTTTATAACTTTGGAAACTTCGATTATTCTTTCGTGCGTTTGTGTTGCGACTGCTCTAGCAGCATTAGCCCTAATTCTCTTGGTTATTCTTAAAAAAACAAAACGAAATGCCTAACAATAAAAGGGGCAAATTTGCATACATCAAATAAAAATGTTATGATGTAGACAAGAAAAGGTAATACCGCTATGAAAAAGTCAAAAGCATCTATTGTATTTTCTGTCCTCGAAACATTGCTCGCAGTCGCGGCACTAACATTCTTTATTTTGCTAATTATCCCAGGCGTTGGTATGGGTTGCATCATTAGTTCATTATCTGGCCAATATGGTCAAACCTTGTATATTGTCACTGTTGTGGCTACAGTAGCTATTTTTGTGGGCGCTGTTATCTTGATACTTACAACACGTGACATTATTAGAAAAAAGAGAAAATAAGACATAACTTTAACAAAAATAAAATAGCAGTGGTAAGACCACTGTTTTTTGTTGCTATAGTCAAACCAATTGCATAGAATATAAACGCTAACGAGGAACTATTATGAAATGTCCAAAATGCTCTGAAACAATTCCCGCTAATTCAAATAGATGTACATGGTGTGGTCATGTTGTCACTGAAAAAGAAAGAAATGCATATATCAATGATATGATTAAAAATCCTGTAGCAGATAGCGAAGTACCAGACTTTGAAAACGATTATGAGCCTATAACTGTTCCAGAAGGTTCATACGTCTTAGGAATTGTTCTTGGACTATTATTAAATATATTCGGCGTAATAATTGCTATCTTTACTAGAGGTAGAAGAACAAAATTTGGATCCGGAATAGGCTTTATCTTCGGTACTGTATTAGCAGTTCTCGGACTTGGCGTCTATTGGCTGGTCATGTATCTAACAAAAACCGGATTCTTTGTGGAGTAAAATCCACTTTTTTTATTGTGTAAACCAGTAGTGGTTGTTGCAAAGCAACAATCTAGTATTATATACTATACTTCGGTAAAAAATTATTGAAATAGTCTTAAAATAAGATTATAAATAGATTGGTAAAAAAATACCGAACTACTAGTATGAACACTAAAGTATCGTTAAAACAAATTGAAAGATATCCCGTTTACTTAAATGTTTTATTATCTTTAAGAAATAGTGGTATTAACAAGGTTAACTCTCGCTTATTAGCGGATGCTTTAGGTGTCTCTGAAGAACAAGTGAGAAAAGATTTACAAATTGTTTCTCCACATAGTTCTAAACCAGGTTGTCCTAGAGATGTTGATACTTTAATTAATCATTTAAAAGAATATCTAGGTTATAACCAAATCAATAAAGCTATCTTAGTTGGCGTTGGTCATTTAGGCAGCGCTCTTTTGTCATTTAAAGGTTTTGATGATTATGGCTTAGATATCGTTGCTGGTTTTGATATTGATCCATCCATCACTGGTGAATCAATTGAAGGTAAACCTATATATTCTATTTTTAATTTAGATAATAAGATTAAGGAATTAGGCGTTGAAGTCGCAATTGTGACCACTCCTAAGGATGTCACTCAAGAAATAGTTAATAAATTAATTAATAGTGGTATTAAAGCGATATGGAACTTTGTCCCAATTCACTTAGAACACCCAGACAATATTGTTGTTGAGAATATGGACTTAGCCCGTTCTTTAGCGGTCTTCTTCCATCGTATAAATAAAAAATAGGAGGCTAGAAATTATGCCTGAAGAAAAAGTAGTGGCCCCAGAAGTTACAAAAGAAATTAATGATTTAGTGGCCAAAGGCGTTAAGGCTCTTGAAGAATTTGAAAACCTTAACCAAGAACAAATCGACTACATCGTTGCGAAATGTTGTGTTGCCGGTTTAGACCATCATGGTACATTAGCGAAAGCGGCTATTGATGAAACACATCGTGGTGTCTTTGAAGACAAAGCCACAAAGAACTTATTCGCTTGCGAATATGTGCAAAACAATATGCGTTCATTAAAGACCGTTGGTGTGGTTAGCAATAACCCAGTGACTGGTATTACTGAAATCGCTGAACCAGTTGGTGTTATTTGTGGTATTACCCCAGTTACTAACCCAACAAGTACAGTTATTTTCAAATCTTTGATTTGCTTAAAGACCAGAAACCCAATCATCTTTGCGTTCCATCCAAGCGCACAACAAAGTAGTAAACAAGCTGCCGTCTTAATGAAAGAAGTCGCAGAAGCCGCTGGTGCACCAAAGAACTGTATTCAATGGATTGAACATCCAAGCATGGATGCCACTCATACTTTAATGAATCACCCAGATGTTGCTACTATCTTAGCCACAGGCGGTAACGCCATGGTTAAAGCCGCTTATAGTTGTGGTAAACCAGCCATGGGTGTTGGTGCGGGCAACGTTCCAGCCTATATGAATAAATCATGTGACGTTGAACAAGCCGTTAATGATATCGTGTTATCTAAATCATTTGATAACGGTATGATCTGTGCTTCAGAACAAGCCGCAATTATCGACCAAGATATTTGGGATGAAGCCATTGAATTATTCAAACGTTTCAAAGTCTATTTTGTTAATAAAGAAGAGAAAATTAAACTCTCAAGATATATGTTTGGCTATGCTGAAGGTGATAAGGATGTTGAACTTGCAAAGCTCAATCCAGACATCGTTGGTCAATCCGCTCACTGGATTGCAAAACAAGCGGGATTTGATGTTCCAGAAGATACTTCTATACTTGGTGTGTTCTGTCAACAAGTTGGTCCAAAAGAACCAATTTCTAGAGAGAAACTATCACCCGTCCTCGCTTATTTCTGCGTAAAGGATGAAAAAGAAGGCTTCCAAAGAGCCAAAGAAATGGTGGAATTTAACGGCCTAGGACATAGTGCTGCAATCCACTGCAAAGAACAAAAAATGGCGGATGATTTTGGTGAAGTCGTTAAAGCCATTCGTATTATTTGGAATTCTCCATCGACATTCGGTGGTATTGGTAATGTCTATAACTCATTCCTACCATCTTTGACCTTAGGTTGTGGTTCATATGGCCATAACTCCATTGGTGGCAACATCAGTGCGGTCAATCTCTTAAACATTAAACAAGTCGGTAAAAGGAGAAACACTATGCAATGGTTCAAAGTTCCTGCGAAGATTTATTTCGAACGCAATTCCATTCAATACTTAAAAGACTGTAAAGAAATGCACAAAGTCTTTATCGTCACTGATAAATCCATGATTGAATTAGGCTTCTTAAGCAAGATTGAAGAACAGCTCAATCAAAGAAGAGAAAGACCAATCATGCAAATCTGCAGTGGTGTTGAACCAGATCCAGATATCTCAAGTGTCCGTAAAGGCGCGGATATGATGAAATTATTTGAACCTGATACCATTATTGCCTTAGGTGGTGGTTCCGTCATGGACGCTGCTAAAGGTATGTGGTTATTCTATGAACACCCTGAAGTTAATTTCGATGATTTAAAACAAAAATTCATGGATATTAGAAAGAGAGCCTTTAAATATCCAGAACTTGGTAAAAAATCTCGTTTAATTTGTATCCCAACGACATCAGGTACAGGTAGTGAAGTTACTCCATTCGCAGTTATTTCTGATAAAGCCAATAACAAGAAATATCCGTTAACTGACTACTCATTAACTCCAACAATCGCCATCGTTGATCCAGAGTTCACAACTCACCTTCCAAAAGCCGCGACAGCGATGACTGGTCTTGATGTTTTAACCCATGCCATTGAAGCGTATGTTTCCGTCATGGCTAATGACTTTACCGATGGTCTTTGCTTAAAAGCAATTCAATTAGTGTTTAAATACTTGCCACGTGCGGTTAAGAATGGCCCAAATGACTTAGAAGCGAGAGAAAAAATGCATAACGCTGCGACTATCGCAGGTATGGCGTTCGCTAACGCATTCTTAGGTATGACACACTCCCTAGCACATAAAGTGGGTGCGGAGTTCCATGTTGTACACGGCTATGCTTGCGCTATCTTGCTTCCACACGTCATCCGCTATAACGGACAAGTGCCTACAAAGTTAAGTGTCTGGCCAAAATATAACCACTATAACGCTGATAAGAAGTATCAAGAAATCGCTGGTTTATTAGGTCTTAAGGCTAAAACTCCAGAAGAAGGTGTTGAATCCTTAGCCCAAGCTGTTCTTGCTTTAACTAGAGAATGTGGCTTAGATCCAAACTTCCAAGCCTGTGGCATTGATGAAAAAGATTGGATGGCTAAACTTGATGAAGTGGCAGTCCTTGCTTACGAAGATCAATGTTCACCAGCCAACCCACGTATGCCAATCGTTGAAGATATGAAACAAATGCTTATCAAAGCATACAAAGGCAACTAATATTCAACTTCTATAAAAGTTAGTCCTAATGACAATAAAAAACGTCGCATTAAATGGGACTAACTTTTTATTTTGCAAATAACAGCGATTTTCTTATTGTTTATTAACGCACATATGCGTAAAATAATATCGCTGAATTACTTTATGTAATCATTAGGAGGCTATTATGGCAAAATTACAACCACAAGCTGTAAAACAAATTACCGAAATAGTGGAACGCTATAAAGATGAGCCAACTCCAACCATGATGATTCTTGAAGACATTCAAAAGGAATATGGCTACATTCCTCTAGAAGTTCAAGAACTTGTCTCTGAATTAACTGGTGTACCAGTCAGTGACATCTATGGTGTTGTGACTTTCTATTCGTTCTTCTCAATGGTCCCAAAGGGCAAATATGTCATTGGTGTCTGTTTAGGTACTGCTTGCTACGTCAAAGGCAGTCAATTGGTATGCGACAAATTTGGCGAATTATTAGGAATTAAACCAGGTGAAACCACACCAGATGGTT
>CAMVBL010000041.1 GCA_947165725.1 uncultured Caryophanales bacterium
GCCAGTCTTTGCCCTATTTATAAAGAAAAGACTGGAATTGATTTAAATAGAGAAGAAGTCTATAAAGAGGCCATTAGAAATTCTGTTGGTCACTTTATCCAAGGTATGGAAAAACAAACTGGTATTAAGTTTGATGAACTAAAGGATAGATATTCACAAATATCTGGTGAAGAGAAGTTAAAAATTAAACCAATGAAACACGCTTTGGAGATATTGGAATATCTAAAAGAACAAGGTATCCATAGTTATGTCTTTACTCATAGAGGTAAATCTACAGAACCAGTATTAAGAAATATTAAAATCTACGATTACTTTGATGAAATCATCACCAGTGTGGATCCCGCTTTTAATAGAAAGCCATCGCCTGATTCTATTAACTATCTTGTGGATAAATATCGCTTAAATAAAAACAACACCTACTACGTAGGCGATAGAAGTATGGATATTGAATGCGCAGTTAACGCGAATATCAAGAGCATTATGTTCTTGCCTAAAGATGGCTATGGATTAGCCACTGGTAAAGAAACATATATCATTGAAGACCTATTAGATATTAAAGAAATCGTTAAAAAAGCCCATTAAGGGCTCTTTGTTATTTTGTTGGATTATTTACCGCTCCTAGAACAAGAGGTAGGCCGTCTCTATCTTTAATGGTGTACACAAATGGTTGATTTAATGTCACTTCATAACCATTGCCGCCATGATATGAAGCAGCACCATTACCGACGGAGAAGGTGATAGATTTAACAACTGTGCCATCTTCATCAAAACTCACAGATGTCTTTTGCTTAGTGCATTTGACATATGACACGTCAAATGTCGGTGTTTCACAGGCATTTAATAAGCAATTAGAATGTTCATCATACATTTTTTGAATGCCTGTACCTTTGATAATATCGGTAATCTCACTTTTACACGTCATGTCAAGCTTAGGAACTGAAAGACTAATTGGAGCACGCTTAACTTCAACTTCTTTACTTAAGAAATCATTTGGTAAAACGTTAAAGATATTATCTTCAAGTTTTTTTGGTACAAAGTATTCTACATAATAACCATATTTGTAATCATCTTTAACTGAGATATAGTCACCAAAGTCACGATATTCATTATAAATAGCGTGGTTCATAAACTTTGTAGTGACTGTTTCACCGTTACTAAGATAGAAAGTGTCATCCACGGTGTCTTTAGCGACATATTTGCTTGACCAAGAATTATCAAAATATAAGCTAGAGACAAACATCATAAATGTATATTGGTCTATATCTAAATCATTTTTAGATAAGAATCCATTTTCGTTAACGCTTTCATCAATCCATTTAAGGATGTTATTGATATCTTTATCAAGATCATAACTCACGCTATAAGCTTCAGCGCGTCTACTAGTTAAACCTGTTAAGAAATTTTGATTAATTTCTGATCCAGCACAATATGGATCATAGAAGACAGCATTTTTAGTTTGGACTGTACTCTTATATTCTTTATTTGCATAGGAATTATTAAGCATAGCGTTACGTACATTAGTGCCTCTAAACTCCATATCACTTGTGCCTAAAGCGGCATTTACTTCTGCGATAGCTTCATCATCAGAAAGCGCTAATGAGATGAGGTCCATTTGGGTATAGGCCATTAAAGGAGAATAAGCAAAGTTAGAAGATTTATTAAAACCTTGATAGGTCTTTTCTGTAAAACTATTTACATAGGTAACAAAGTCTTCACTTATTGGTTCGTTTTTCTTTTCTTCGTCATAAGTGATGTTATTCAGACGTTTAAATGTTTCACTTTCCAATAAGTTAGTGTCATACATTGAGAATCTTGCTTTCTTAACGCTATCCGCGACACTCTCGTGAATTTGCATGCTAGAGAAAATAGCGACACTAGCGATCACTAATACGAATGTACCAACAAGAGATAATGAACCAATGCTGACCCATTTAATTGTTTTAAAAGCATTGTGATGGGTTTTCTTTATTTCAACTTTATTATTTAATTCTTGATAACCCTTTGGGGCGGTTACTTTATTGCTGTAAGCTTCTTTTAATTTGTTTTTCAAACTCATAAAAGTCCCTCCAGAAGTTTTTGTGCTTTTTTCTTTGCTCTAAAGTAGATGCCACGCATCGATGATGCTGTGGCTTTATAAACTAGCGCAATATCATTGAAGGGATACTCAAGGACCGCTCGCATAACAAGGATATTATATTCATCCTCTTCTAACTTACCCTTTAAGATATCAAGGATATCATCCTTCTTTTCATCAGTGGACATAGCGATATCTTCGTTTAGTGATTCATACCTATTTCTTTCTTTTACCATGTTTAAGGATAAGTTTTTTGCGATAGCGCACATATAGGCAACAAAGTTACTATCGTTATCAACTTTTCCTTTTTCTAATAAATTGATAAAAGTTTCACTAACGATATCGTCCGCTAAATCGTTATCGTGAAGTATTTCAAAAGAAACATGCTTCACTAAGCGTGAGTAATAGGAATAGACCTCTTTAATGGCCCAATCCTCTTTATTAAAGAATGCTGAGTAGAGAGTTTTTGCCATGGTTACCCTTCACTTATAATACAATTTAATAAGGCAAAACGTTCGAAAAAATTTTAAAACCACAATAAAGTGAGATATTTTCTAATACTTTTTGGTATATAATCAAATCGAGGTACATACATATGAATTTCAAATTTTGGGGCGATGGCTCACAAGGCGCCAAGGATCTTGTTGATGCCATTTTAGTGCGCGACACAAACAACTTTAATTGGACTTTTATCTTCATCTTGGCCGTAGTGTTCTACGTATATTGGAGTGAAATCCATAAGAAGAACTACGCTGCTGTACAAGCAGGCTTGGCCTTATATGGTGTGCACTGGTTATATGAAATCGCTAACGCGATAATTGCTAAAGCCAGTGGTTATCCTTTATGGGCGGTATCTAATCAGTCCACAACATTTATCCTTTTAATTGGTGTTTCTTGGGAATTATCAATGATGTTCTCCTTAGCGGGTATTATTTCCTTTAAAATGATGCCTGCTGACCGCACAAAGAGATATTTTGCTAGAGGTAAGTTTAAAGGCATTAGTTGTAAATTAATGGTCGCTATTGAGATGGCTCTATTATTTGCTCTATTTGAATCTTTCCTAGCGGGTACATCTAATAACTCATTTATTTGGGTTTATAAGTGGTGGGGTGTCATTCCGGTATTTATTACTACTTATATCCCATTCTTCTTAGCAAGTAACTATGTACCAGATATGAAACCGAAGACACGTAATATATTCTTAATCGCAGAATGGGGACTAGTGGCCCTTCTTCTTGTTATACTAATTCCATGTGGAGTTATTTAATTTGAATATTAAAGTTATTTATCAAGATATAACAAAGATAGGACGCATCGCGGATGCGATTGTTAATGCCGCTAATGAAACGTTATTAGGCGGCGGTGGTGTTGATGGTGCAATCCATAGAGCAGCGGGTCCTCTTCTTTTAGAAGAATGTCGCACTCTTAATGGTTGTAGACCAGGAGAAGCCAAAGCCACTAAAGCGTATAACCTAGATAATAAATATATTATCCATACTGTGGGTCCTCGATATTATAGTGATTCTAATCCTTCACTTACTTTGTATAACTGCTACACTAACTGCTTAAAGCTCGCTGATGAATTAGGTTTAGAATCAATTGCGTTCCCATCTATTTCAACAGGAGCGTTTGGCTATCCAATCAAAGAAGCGGTAAAGATTTGTTATAAAGCCTTACATGATTACAATCCAAAAACATTAAAGAATATCTACTTATGTATCTATCCTGATATCAATAACCTCAGGGTATTTGAAGAAGCTTTTGAAATATGAAGAATAACGGTTTAGCGATTTTCTTAACAGTGCTCTATTCTATGTTTTGGTTTGCCATGCTGTTTTTAATCGTAGGCTTCTTCATGACCAAACCTGTCGCGTTCTACAACAAGTTAAGAGGTAACTATCGATATACATCTAAAAACAAATCATCTTCTAAATATGGTTATAGTGATGATCCAGTGGAAGATGAAACGATGTTCATTGATGATATGGATGAAGATTAACTAACCTTTATACTCAAATTCGTAAATATCAAATGGATTACCTAATGAGATAATTCTTCCCTTATCGTTAAGGGCCAGGTGTTCAAATTCTGTATAAACTCCAAATTGTTCACCCAAGTTTTTATATTCTTTGATAATGGTTTTGTTTCTTAAATCCACAACCCTCATAACAGGGGCTCTTAATGGATCTGTTTTAGAACCAAAGGAGAATGTTTGATATAAGTGATGATGGGAAATAAAGCCACCCTGTGTCGCGGTTTCGCTAGGAAGAGTGAAAGTATCAATCGGATTATCGGTATGTACTTCATAATATTCTTCTCTATAACTTGGCATTGGGAAAGAATAATACTTTAACTTATTGGTCTCACTTCTCATATAAGAGTTTTCAGTATAGCCACCATAATAGATAAGACCATCATCAAAGTCATAATATGAATTTGGATAGTAGATGGTGTCTTCTTCATAGTCAAAGACTAGATTAATAGTTTGTATTTCTTCTATATGATATGTTCCACCTTTAGTGTATATCCTAAAAGCAATCGTAGAATGAACATTCTTATGTTCCATAGAAACATAGAATAGAGGATATTCATCCGTTAACTTATAGTATTGATCACCAAAGAAAGCTTGGTTGCAGTGCCATTCTTTATTAAATGTGCCATCTATATGATGGAGTAATTTCATATTATTAGAATCATAGATTTGAATCGCTTCTAAGCCATCTAAACAGACAACATATTTATCTTTATAACAGGCTGCACCTTGATAGGAAAAGTTAGAGGAACTTTGTGATACTTTTCCAATATGTTTAATGCCAGTAATTTCAAACTTGCTATCATCAACCTTTAATTCTTCGCCTTGATAATAATCATTATGGAAAGCTCCTTCCCAAGTAAAGATATATTGACCCACGGAAATAGAAGAAGGAATGACTAAAGAGGCCACTAAGATGACAGGGTATTTCTTAAAGAAGGAGAAAAACTTATTCATGAGCTTCTTCCTCCTTTTCTTTCTTCTTCATCGCGCGTATCATAATCACTAAAATAATGAACATAAATAAATACATCGCTAACTTCATCGCTAATGCGCCATATTTAAATATTGCTGCGACTAAATAATTAGTCTTAATTGCGTTAAAGCTACCAATAAAGGCCATTAAGTTAATAAGGATAGTCATACCAATGACATAGAAGAAACCAAAGCGACATCTTTTCGCGTTTCTTTCCATACCTTCTTCGATGAAGTAGTCCTTACAGCCTAAGAAGAAATAAGCATAGGCCACACATATCAAAATCGTGGCAGAAATATCCATACCACGAGCCCACGCAATAGTGAAGTCTTCCGTGGATTCACTACCTACGAATGCTAATAAAGAAGTGAATAAACAGATAATAGAAGTGATAAAGGCATAGAAGAAGTTCTTATTAAAATCATGCAACTTCGTCGCTGCCGCAATCATCATGATAAAAGCCACTAATTGGAAGATGATAAATATCCCCATAATCTCTGATATGGCTTTAATGTAAGAACCATACTCAAGTAAGCCCAACATCATGAAGAACTGTGAGATAGTAAATAATAAAAATGCCTGTTTATACTTTTTAGAGTTTCCCATTAACTAAATTATAATCCTCAAAATACATTTGATGTTTCGATATCGTACATCATTGATTCAATAGTGCCCTTATAATCAGGGAACTTACTTCTTAGATATTCAGCTTCACCAATGGAGTTCATTTTAGCCGCCATTGTCTCATTAGTGATGATACTAATGTTTGTTTTAATTCTTCTTAAAATTGGATCTAGATATTTTCCAGTCTCATCATTAATAGCAGCGTGAATCGCTCCACAGTGGGTGTGACCCAAAACAATAATACGTTTCACTTTTAAATGCTCAATCGCGTATTCCACAGTGGCTAGTTCACCTTCATTAATGACATTACCCGCGGTTCTAATGACAAATAGTTCACCTAATCTAGCGCTAAATATATATTCAGGAACCACTCTAGAATCAGAGCAGGTGATGATTAAAATATCAGGATGTTGTCCTTTTACTAATTCATCTCTCCTATCTTTTAATTCTTGATTGTTCTCTAAGATGCTTAAAAAATCTTGATTACCTTTTTTGATGTCCATGAGCGTCTCCCTAGCAACAATTGCTATATATAGTTTACCAAAATACAACCATGAATGATTTTTATTTTGTTTTTCTTTGTTAGTGATTATAATCAAAATTGAAAAAACATTGATAAGGAGTGATTATTATGCCAAACACATATCAATTTGGTGACAAAGAATATACCAGACAACAAGTCATTGATTATGGTAGAAGTCATTATCCAAAACTTTATTGGATCAAAAGAGGTATAGGAATTGCCTCTCTTGCTAGTGCGGCCTTACTTCTTATCTTAATCTTTGTGATAGGCGAAGTCACAATCAATGAAGTTGGTAGAGAATACGCTAATCTCTATTACGGTGATGCTCGTATAATTGCTTATTTTATCGGCATTACTCTTGATGCCCTTATTGGTGTTGGCTTAATTATTTCCTCATTTGTGAAACCTACTGATGAACAGTGCTTCATTCATGGTGAAAAGTGTTTAAAACAAATTGCGCAAGATAGAGCGTATTTCCATAAAAGCAGTGACGATAGACAAGATTTCTAGGTAGAATCTTGGAAATAATATAAAGAGCCATTCATTCATTATGAAATGGCTTTTTATTAATAAATAATTTTCGGTATAATATGCTTATTCAAAGGAAATACGCTTTATGAATAATAAGAAATATTTTTTATGCTCCGTAGTATCTTTACTATCCCTTTCTTTTCTAGTGGCATGTAACTCTAACAAGAACACCACTAGTGAAGAACCTAAACCTATTGAAATCGGTGATACCGTTAAGGAATGGAGAACTAACTATGATTTAGATTCATTGCCTCTAGGCTTAGCGGACACCAATAGCAAAGGTGAAATTGTTAAAGATTTTGGTAACTATGATAATTCATCATTAAAATACGAAGTCAAAAAATCAAGTAACATGTACCTTGGTAGTGACTTATTAGAAGAACCATACTTCCTAGAAGATGATGCAAAGAATGGTGACATTATTTCCTTATATGTTTATGTACCAAGTGAAGGTAATATCTCTTCTTTACAATTAGAGGTTTTCCCATCTTCAATGAACAATAGCATTAAGAGTGACTTATTAGAAATCGATAGTAGCTTAGAAGAATCATGGAACAGATTAGTGGTTTCCTTTGATACTTTAGAAACATTAGGCGCTATTCGTTTAAATTATCAAATTGCTGATGGTGCGGATTCTGCGACCTTCTTCGTGGATAATATCAACATCACCTTAGGGGAAGAAACAGTTAAGACGGGATATGAATATAATGAAGAAAGCTTATATCAAGCCTATGAACCATATCTCAAAGTTGGCACCTGTATGTCAGGAAGAATGCTTGCTAATACAGAGCTTAGAAAGATTACTCAACATAACTTCAATTCCATCACCGCAGAAAACGAAGGCAAGCCAGAACAAATCTTAGATCAAACAGCTTGCCAAGAATTAGCAAAAACTGATGAAACACAAGTGGCGATTAAAACAGCTCCTTTTGAAAAGATTTATAACTACGCTGAAGTACATCATATCGGTGTTAGACACCACACATTTGTGTGGTTTGATCAAACTCCACAATGGTTCTTTAGAAAGAACTATGATCCAAATGGTGCGGTCGTTTCTAAAAGTGTCATGGTGGCCCGTATGGAAAACTTCATTAAAACCGCTTTAGAAACAATTAACAGTAGATGGCCTGGTTTAGTTTACGCAATCGATGTATCTAACGAAGGTGTTCAAAATGGTGGTATTCGTAAAAAAG
>CAMVBL010000042.1 GCA_947165725.1 uncultured Caryophanales bacterium
TGTATCACCTTGTGGTACATCACCACCAAGTTTCTTGATAGTTAATGAAACACCTAAGCTATTTGTGCTTACTGCGACAGTATATTGTTTATTTGGTGATTTAAAGACATCGTCATAGCTAGTTGAATTGTCATAGTCATATGTGAAGTTAGCGGCTCTTAATAAAGCCATATAATCACTCTTAATTTGATCTTTATTATCAGCTTCAATAAGAACATATAAGCTACCATCATAGTTTGTGCCAGCGGTGATGTCGTTACAAACTTCATCATAAGATGGGAGTTGATCTGTATAACCTTGACCCGCGAATAATGCAGCAATCTTAGCGGTTGGCCATAATGACACAAAAGCGGTCACAGGTGTACCATGGATGTTAATCACTAATGAACCATCTTTAATAAAGAAATAGATTTCAAACTGATTGTTCTTTGATTTCATTCTTTGTGTAGTGGAATCAAATGTGTATTCCGCTGCTTGCAAAAGCGCCATATATTGACCTTGAGCACTTGATGCAGCATCAGCAGCACCATAAACACATGTGATTTGAATGTCTTCTTCACCAACAATTTTGTATTGATATTCGTTAGCGCCGCTAAGGGATGGAACAGTATCACTGCCTAAGAAATAACTAGAAATTAGGCTAGACGGGAATGTTTTTGTCTTACCAGTCTTAGCAAAATCGATAGTGATAGAGCCTTTTTCTGCGGAATATACTTTAATAGCAATTTCACTATTTGGATTAGTGTATTCATCAGTTGCTTCATCATAATTGGTATAACCAGCATTTGCTAAATCAGTTTTATATAATTCAATAGCGGTTTCTTCACTACCTTTTTCAACTTTAACCAATACAGCGGTACCAAACATATCATTTAAGATAACAAAGCCTTTATTAGCGCCGGTATATGCTGGAACTGTACCGATAGTGTAATCACCTAATAATGCTGCAATATCATCAGTTGGCCAATCCTTCACAGGAATTGGATCTAATTTAAAGTAGATGGTGAAAATAACGGCGTTATATTTTGCGTTATATTCGAATTCTAATCTGGCAATACCTTTATCAGCAATTGTTAAATACGCATAGTAGATGTTACCGTCTTTTTCAACTTCCCAACCACTTGTTTTTATTGAATCAGCGTAGCTGACTAAATCTTGTTCAGTGGCACCATAGACGTACATGAAAGCGTGGATAGCCTCATATGCTTCATAGGCATAAGCCTGTTCGTTAACATCGGATTCTTTAAAGATGTATTCACCATTAGTGACATTAAGAGCAGGGATGTTAATAACATAACCATTATATTTGTTATAGAAGTCTTCAATGACTTTTGTATTCCAATAACTAAGTGGACCAAAGTAAATATCTAAACTCTTATATTCATCGTTATAGTCATAATTAACACAGTATTTTCCATCTGGGGAAACTGCAACTTTATAATCTTGATTTAATTCATCTAAAACATTCCAATTAGCGGCAGTTAAAGCAGTGGTGTATGTTTCCACTGCATTATTTGCGTTGGTATAGCAGAAAATACCATAGTCACTAGAGGATACTTCGTAATAATCCGCGCTAAAAGCAGGTGGAACTTCATTAGAGCCAAATGCTCCTGTTGCAATTTCTGAAGCAAAAGCAGTAGGGAAGGTATAGTAATATGGGTCGTAAGCTTCTAAATAAAACTTACTTTCCACATTAGCAAAAGCCACTCTTAAATGTCTTGTAGCGGTATTAACTGTTACTGCTTTTTCAAAAACATAGCCTTCTGGGTTAACATTTGTAAATCCATCGGCGACAACCTTAGCAGCATAACTTGCAAGTGTATTAGAATCTGCTGCTCCACCTTGAATAGTAACAGCGTCATTTTCTTCATCATATGCGACTACAGCTTCTTCTGAACCAGTAAATGGAAGAACATATCCATATAAGTGATCAGACATGATTTTAGCTTCAGTGTCTGTCCATGCTTTTTTGCCTGGTTTAGCAACGAGAATGTTAAACGAATTAGTAACTCTTCCATATGCGACAGTAACTGGAATAGCACCAATGGTATTTAAAGTAGCACCGTTAGCAGGATTGGTGGTGTAGTTAGTAACTACCTCACTAGTGTTATCGCTATAATTGGCGGCAACCACTAAACCAGTTAAGTCTAATTTCTCACCTTGATCATAATTCTTTTTAACATTAGTGGTATCTAATGTGATACCTGTTAATGTAGGGGCAACAGAGGTGCTGCTTGGGGATGAACTACTAGATAAAGGAATTGAAGCAGATGGATTATCACTAGATCTGGATTCACTAGGTAAATTTGTATCGCTACTGGACGTGTTGTTACTTGTGGATGAGTTATCACTACAACCAACCATCACACCAGTGGCCATCGCGACTAGGAGTAATAATTTGATATTCTTTTTCATAGTTTCTCCTTTCTTTTGAAATAAACTTTATGCCATACATACTATTTGTTTTTGAAAAACAAAGCAAGTCAAAGGCGATTAACTAAGAGATAAACGGAATAAAAAAGCCATTTTTTTAATGGCTAATTTATCATCTATCTTCTCTAAAATACGACTGACCTAGACCCGCCGGAGCTTTGCCTAATTTCTTATTAAAGATACTTGTGACAACAAGGATAATAACGGTGACGAAATATGGAATTAAAGCGAAGATTTGCTTTTCTGGACCAGGAACATTTAAGTAGCCAGGCATGATATATAGGAAAGCGAAAATAAATGAACCAGCGATACCAATATTAGTATTCCACATTGTGAAGATAACAAGAGAAACCGCTAACCAGCCGTATGAATCAACGACGAATTCAAATGCCGCACTGCAGTTATCAAATAAGTAGTACATACCACCTAAACCAGAAATAGCGGAACCAATAATAGTGGCTAAATATCTATAACGATTAACACTGATACCAGCAGCGTCAGCAGCGGCAGGGTTTTCACCAACAGTTCTTAAGAATAAACCCACTCTAGTTTTCTTCATGATAATAGCAATACCGATTGCTACCGCGATAGCGAGATAAACAAGAATGCCATATGAGAAGAACAACTGTGTGAACCAGTTAGCGTTATAGAAACTTTCAGGGAATACGTGCATTAAGTATTTAGATGAAAGCGATGAAAATCCAAGAGAGATTTCTTTCTTAAAGAAGGAAATAACAAATGGATATAAACCCACACCAAATGTTGTTAACGCTAAACCAGTAACGTTTTGATTACAACGAAGTGTGACGGTAATAAATGAGAATAATAAACCCGCTAAACCAGCAAATAATAAGCAGAAGAAAGCGGTAAAGAAGAATGCTAAGAAGGCATTGGTTTGACCAGGAATGCCCAACTTAACTAAGATGCTTAAATAAATATAAGCACCAATCGCACTGCCCATAGCACCAATACACATAATACCTGGGGTGCCCATATTTAAGTGGCCAGATTTTTCTGTCACTGTTTCACCAGCGGAGCCAAATAAGAAGACAGTGGCAAACTTAATAGAACTAGTAATAATTTCTAGAAACATTATTGTTTACCTCCTTCCGCTTTTGGTGTTTGTCCTTCGGACATAGGAGGCTGATTCTTATTCTTGAAGAATTGGCGTAAATTAAATCTAATTTTGAAGTTAGTGAAGAACTCACTAGTTAAGATTAATAAGAAGAATAAACCAGATAAAACGTTAGCGACTTCGCCACTATATTGTAAGTTAGCAGCAGCATTACTACTGCCAACGGTAATAATAGCGTTCAATACTGAATAAAGAACCATTTCTAATGGGTTGAAGTGACCAAGCCAGCTAATCATAACAGCGGTAAAACCACGTCCACCGACAACTGTTTCACTAACAGTATGGCTAGAACCTGAAACAAGTAAGAAACCAGCGATGCCACAAACAGCGCCACATAAGATCATTGTTCTAATAGTGACAACCTTAACGTTGATACCAACATATTCAGCGGTTCTAACACTGCCATTTAAGACCGCAATTTCATACCCGTGTTTGCTATATTTGAGATAGAACCATAATGCTACTACTAAGTTAATGATTACGAAAATACCAATAAGATATGAACTACCAAAGACTTCTGGCATCCAACCAGCATGAGTACCGGCATTTAATACACCAAGAGCGGTACTACCTGTGGCTTTGAACTTCAAAGAGAAGGCTGCCACTAAGCCGATAGCAATATAGTTCATCATTAAAGTGAATAATGTTTCATTAGTGTTAAAGAACGCTTTGAATATCGCAGGAATCGCCGCCCAAGCAGCCGCAAATATCAAAGCTAATGCAAGCATTAATATAAGCGCTAAGAAGTTAGGAATAGATGGAGCGATGAATTTCATAACAATTGCCGCACCAAAACAGCCCATTAATACTTGGCCTTCAGCACCGATATTCCAGAACTTCATTTTAAAGGCTGGTGTAATAGCGGCGGCAATAATTAATAATAACGATGCATTCCACAAAGTGGAAAATGCTGTGTTCATGTTAAAGAAAGTACCTTCAACAACGAATATATAATAGCTAATAAACTTTTCTGGCATTTCATCCAATGTGATTGGAGAAACAAGGAAAGAAATAATGCCACATAAAAGCAAGGCACCTAAAATAAATGAAAGCTTAACAACGAAGACAAACCATGTTGGTACTTCATTACGTCTAGTGATATGGAAAAGAGGATTTCTAACCTTTTTAACTTTTTGTTTTTGTGCTAACTCAGGCATTTTCTTCACTCCTTTCTTCAACTTTCTTAGTCATTAATAAACCAATTTCATTTTTATTAGTGTCTTTGCAGTTTAAGATACCGGCGACTTCCCCGTCTCTTAATACAAGAACACGATCACAAAGAGCAAGGATCACATCTAAGTCTTCACCAACATAGATGACCGCACTGCCTTTTTCTTTTTGCTTATTGATTAAGTTATAAATCATGTAAGAAGAGTTAATATCTAAACCACGCACTGGATAGGCCACCATAAGGACCTTTGGACGGGTTGAGATTTCTCTACCAACTAATACTTTTTGAATATTACCACCAGATAATTTCTTAACTGATGTATGTAAACTTGGTGTTTTAATTTCTAATTCATCCACTAATTCTTTAGCTAAAGTAGCAGGCTTATTTCTATGAACAATGCCACCTTTACCTTTTCTAAAGCTTCTTAGCATCATGTTATCGATAAGGTCCATACTTCCAACAAGACCCATACCTAATCTATCTTCAGGAACGAATGATAATTTAATACCTAAATCACGAATTTCGATTGGTTTCTTACCCTTTAAGTCCATGATTTCATCTTCATAGAAAATGATTTGTTCTTTATTAACCATTTCAGTAATTTCTTTATTTGTTTTACCCACGAGTGATAGTGGTTCTTTCTTACCTTTTAAGTGAAATTTACCTTGTGCGGCTAATTCTCTAATTTGTTTAATGTTTTTATGGAAGAAAGTAACTGGTTGCTCTTTCTTCGGGTTATGGAAAATAATCGTACCTTGTGTATTTCTATTAAGGCCGGCGATTGTTTCTAATAATTCTTTTTGACCACTGCCAGAGATACCTGCGATACCAAGTATTTCACTACCATATACGGTGAAATTGATATTCTTAAGTATTTTTCTACCATCTCTACCCATTAAGCTTAAATCTTGAACAATTAAGCGTTCACCAGTGGTAGGAATTTCCATTCTATTGATATTGAGGTCGACTTTATGGCCGACCATCATTTCAGTTAAAATCTTTTCAGTGGCGTTTTCTGTTAAGATATCGCCAGCGACTTCGCCCTTGCAGAGAACAGCGACACGGTCACTGATTTCTAAGACTTCATTAAGTTTATGAGTAATGATAATGATGGATTTTCCATCTTTTTTCATCGCTCTCAAAACATCAAATAATTTTTCAATTTCTTGTGGAGTTAAAACCGCGGTTGGTTCATCCAAGATTAAAATATCAACGCCTCTATAAAGCGCCTTAATAATTTCTAATGTCTGCTTTTCACTAACAGACATGGTGTTAACTTTTTGCCAAGGATTTAATTTAAAACCAAATTTATTACAAATTTCAGTGATGCGATTAGCGCTTGCTTTTAAATTAAAGCCCTGTGCTTTTGTGCCATCTTTTTTGGCAATTTCTTCATAGTCTTTTTTAGTTAAACCCACAACAACATTTTCAACAGCGGTGAATGTATCGACGAGTTTGAAGTGTTGGTGGACCATACCAATGTGGTATTTATAAGCATCGTGTGGTGAACTGATTCTGACTTTTTCACCTCTAACATAAATATCGCCAGCATCAGGGCAATAGATACCCGCTAAAGCGTTCATAAGAGTGGTTTTACCAGATCCATTTTCGCCTAATAATGAGAGAATTTCGCCATTATATAAAGAGAGGTTGCAATCGTGATTAGCGACTATACGACCAAATATTTTAGTGATGCCTTTTAATTCTATGACTTGCTGTTTTTCCATGAGATAAATAAAGGTTTTAGCGGGGCTAGTGACCCCGCTAAAACGCTGTTTTAAAGTTATTTAATTATTCTTTTGGGTTGACGGAACCGAGGTCGTTAATACCATCGATTAAAACGTCAAAGCTTGGAGCAGAACGATATTCGGATTCGTGATAGTAACCATCTTTGATGAATTCGGTGCCATCTGGGTAATCGAATGTCCATTGTTTGCTTGGAGCCATATTTGCTTCGCTTGGAGCTTCACCTTTAACAGTGAATTTGCTTGTATCGAAAACTTTTAAAGAACCATTTTCTAATTTGGCTTTGACTTCGGCGACTTTTTCAGCGGTGCCAGGAGCAACGTTTTTGCCTAATTCGGAAAGTTCAACGGAACCTTCTTTGAAACCACCACACCAGTTGGCTGGGATGTTAGCTTTTTCTGGGGATTCAGCTTCTTTAACGGCGTTGACGACGAATTCATAGAATGGGGACCAGTTGATTCTGGAAGAAACCATGAATGTTTCTGGAGCAACGTTAGCGGTGGAACCGTTATATGTGACGTTTGGAACTTTAGCTTCTTCACAAGCTGTTGGAGCACCATAGGAGTCAGCGTGTTGAGAAATGAGAACAGCGCCACCGGCGATTAAGGCTTTAGCAGCGGTCTTTTCAGCTGTTTCATCATACCAAGAATCGGTATATTTGACGTCCATTGTGACATCTTCAACGATGGATTTAACACCAAGGTAGAATGATGTATAACCGGACATAACTTCAGCGTATGGGTGAGCGGCAACATAACCGATCTTAGAAGCGACTGAAGCATCAGCGGCTTTCATAGCTTGTAATTTCATACCAGCAACAACACCAGCGAGGTAACGGCCTTCGTAAATGGAAGCGAAAGCGTTGTGGTAGTTAGCTAACTTTTCAGCAGCAGCTTTTGTACCTGTTGCGTGACAGAATTGAACGTTTGGATGCTTTTTAGCGGCTTCAATCATATAGTCTTCATGACCAAAGGAGTCGGCAAAAACGATTTTGCAACCTGTGTCGGCTAAGTTTTCAGCAACTTCTCTACATTCTGGACCTTCTGGAACGTTTTCACGAATGATTGGGTTGAAGCCTAATTTCTTCGCGCTTTCTTTGAAAGCTTCAACAAAGTTCTTGTCATAAGTTGAAGAATCGGCTGGGTGTAAGCAGATTAAACCGACTTTCATTTTGGCTTCACCATTATTACAAGCGGCTAAACCAGCAACAGAGGCAGCGGCTAATGCTAATAATGATACTAAACGTACTTTTTTCATTTTTGTTTTTCTCCTCCTTGATTTCTTTTCTAAAAAA
>CAMVBL010000043.1 GCA_947165725.1 uncultured Caryophanales bacterium
GGATTAACAACAATTGAATCATATGGTCCTTCAATCTTTTCATAGATGTCACTTTGAAGGATAGTGACTCGTGGGCTTAAGTTTAGTAACCCGGCATTGCGTTCACATAGCGCAACTGCGCGCGGATTAACATCAGCAAGAGTAATTCTTGCTTCTTCATGGGCTTTGGCAAGAGTTAAGCCAATCGTGCCATAGCCACAACCTAAATCGAGAATGCGATTTCCTAAGTCGAGGGGTAGCAAGACCTTTAAAAAGGCATAACTACCCTCATCGACATTATTTTTAGAAAATACACCATTATCAGTGAGTAATTTCATAGTGATGCCATTAATTTCAAAGGTGATCTCTTTGATGTTAGAAACAAGATTAGGATCGTCTTGAAAATAGTGACTCATTAGGCGAAATTACCCCCTAAAATGAAATTTGGAACTTACTTAATTTCTACTTCTGCACCAGCGGCTTCAAGAGCTTTCTTGTGTTCTTCAGCTTCGACTGGGGAGATGTGTTCTTTGACTGGAGCTGGAGCAGCGTCAACTAACTTCTTAGCATCCATTAAGCCTAAGCCTGTGATAGCTTGGACAGCTTTGATGACTTGGACTTTGGAAGCACCAGCGGCCTTTAAGATTAAGGAAACTTCTGCTGGACCTTTGTTTTCTTCTTCTTCAGCTGGAGCGGCAGCTGCAACACCGACTGGGGCGGCTGCTGTGACGCCGAATTCTGCTTCGACGGCTTTGACTAATTCATTTAATTCCACTACTGTCATTTCTTTTAATGCAGCAATGATTTCTTCATTTGTTAATTTTGCCATAGTATTAATCCTCCTAAATTGGCATTATTTGTCCGCTACTGCCTTGACAGCGCAAGCGAAGGAGCGGATAGGTGCTTGTAAGCACGATAAGAACATGGAAATAAGACCTTCTTTGCCTGGAAGTTTTGCAACTTCGAGCATACCGGCTGCATCAACGAATTTACCTTCGACGACACCGCCTTTAACGATGAGAACGTCTTTGTGTCTTTTAGCATATTTGGCAATGACTTTTGCACCGCCGATAACATCTTTAGAGAAAACGATAGCGTTTGGACCTTTTAAGATGTCGTTCATTTCGTTGTAACCTAATTCATCAACTGCACGTTCAACGAGAGAATTCTTGTAAACGTTCATTTCAGCGTTTTCTTTGTGAAGAGCACGTCTGACTTCTTGAATTTGGGCAACTGTTAAACCACGATATTCACAAACGATAATGGTTTGGCTCTCTTTAGCTTTTTCGGTGATAGTTTTCACTGTCTCTGTTTTAGCTGCTAAGACTGCTTGATTCATATTCTTGACCTCCTTTTTCTAAAATTGTTTTGAAGGCTCCAATATACGGTGGGCTTTATGCATACGCCTCGGTAACATTATTAAGACTGCTTCGTCCGTTACTGTCTTTGGTATATTGTGCTTTGATTTGATTAACGACCAGCAAATGTGAATTGAATGGCTGGACCCATGGTCGTATGGATGACAGCTTTTTTGAAGTAGACGCCTTTAACAGCGGCTGGTTGGGCCTTTTTAACTGCTTCGACTAAAGCGGTTAAGTTTTCGGCGATCTTGTTGGCATCGAATGACACTTTAGCAATGCACACGTGCATATTTGCTTCCTTGTCAACACGATATTCAACTTTACCGGCTTTGATTTCTTTGATAGCTTTTGCGATATCTGGAGAAACTGTACCAGTCTTTGGGTTTGGCATTAAGCCTTTAGGACCTAACACTCTACCTAATTTACCGATGTTACCCATCATGTTTGGTGTTGCAACGATAACGTCGAAGTCGAACCAGTTTTCTTTTTGGATCTTTTCTAACATTTCGTTACCACCAGCGAAATCGGCACCAGCGGCTAATGCATCATCAACTTTGTCGGTAATAGCTAAGACTTTTTTGGTTTTGCCGTTACCATGTGGAAGGATGAGAGTTCCTCTGACTTGTTGATCAGCTTGTTTTGGGTCGACATTGAGTTTGAAACTGACATCGATAGTAGCATCGAACTTAACAGTGGAAGTTTCCTTCACTAAAGCGGCTGCTTCTTCGATTGTGTAAAGCTTGTTTGCGTCGATTTTTTCAGCGGCGGCTCTGTAATTTTTACTTCTAAACATTTCCGTTCACCTTAGTCAACGACTTCAACGCCCATATTATTGGCGCTGCCTTCAACGATCTTCATAGCTGCCTCAATGTCTTCGCAGTTGAGATCTGGGAGCTTGTATTCAGCGATTTGTCTGAGTTGAGCTCTAGTGATTTTGCCAACTTTTGGACCTTTACGGCCTGTGGCAGAACCTTTTTGGATTCCAGCGGCTTTTAAGATTAAACCCGCTACTGGAGAGGTTTTGATGACAAAGTCACAGGACTTGTCTTCATAAGCTGTGATGATAACAGGAACGATTTCACCTTTTCTGTCGGCGGTCTTGGCGTTAAAGTCTGTACAGAATTTACCCATGTTGACACCAGCAGAAGCGAGTTTTGGACCTGGTTTAGCTTCGCCACCAGGAAGTTCCATCTTCACGACTTTTGCGATTTTCTTCACTTGACTTTCCTCCTTTTGTAGATTTGTCAGTGCCGTGGTGATTGAGTGATCGCCACTCTTCCACGGAACGTACTCTTTCACACGTGCGCTTGCGCTCTCTCATGGCGCAAGACAACATGCTCATATATCGTATCAAAATACGTATGTACGTTGCAAGGATTTTTTTATATTTAGATTAAAGTAAGAAGAATTATTCAATTTCAAATCACTTGTGATTTGCTAACAGTTGACTTTTATAAACACAGAGTGTATTATATCGGCGTCTAGAGAGCAAATAGTATGATCAAGAAAAACAAGTTGTTGAACCCATATTTGTTGCTTATCATTTCATTCCTAGCGATTGTCTTACTAGGCTCTTTTTTGCTTAGTATGCCTTTCGTGTTTAGAAATAATCCTAATAACGAATGGTGTCATGTTGGCTCCTATATGGATGCCTTTTTCACTTCACTATCAGCGATGAGTTTAACAGGCTTAACCACCTACCCAGACGGCTTAGTAAATACACTATCTGGCGCTGGCCAAATTATCGTTATGGTTTTAGTGCAAATCGGTGGTTTAGGTATTGTTACTATTTTAACCTTCTTATTCTCTATTTTTAGAAGAAAATTACAGTTTAGAGATCGCTTGATGATTTCCCAAGCTATTGCCTTTAATAACTTTGGTGAAATTGTGCAATTTGTCCGTCGATTAACTATTATCACAGTTATTTGTGAGTTAGTGGGATTCGGCATGGGTATACCAGTTTTTATGGCACTGTATCCTGGTGATTGGCCTCATATCTTATCGAACTCTTTATTCTATTCAGTATCATCATTTAACAATGCTGGATTTGACTTATTCGACTCCACGAACTCTTTGATTAATGGTTTACACACGATTTATGGCACTGCGGTTTTAACTGATAATTGGTTATACTACTATTTCACTATCTATAATGGCTTCTTATCACTACTTGGTGGTATCTCTTTCTTAGTCATTATTGACGCTGTTATTGAGCATAGAAATCCAAAGAGATGGAGCTCATTTACCAAGATGATTTTAGCCGCTACTGGTGGCTTAATTTTAGCGATGTCTTTATTCCTCTTCTTAACGGATGGACTTAAGCCAGATAATCCAATGAATATCTTCCAAGTAGTCATGACCATTGTTAACTGTCGTACCGCTGGATATAGCGTTTATCCAATTAGTGACATTTCTCTTCCTGGTAAGATGGTTTGCTCTTTAATGATGTTCATCGGTGGTTCGCCTCTTTCTACAGCGGGTGGTATTAAAGTCACCACTATTTTCATCATCGTCATTTCCATTGTCTCTTACTTTAGAGGCAAACGTATTCCAGCGTTTAAGCGTAACTTCTCTGACAATATCGTCGCTAAGAGTATGAGCTTAGTGTTTGTCGTTGTGACGATTATCATTGTTAGTTTTATTCTCGTTTCCTTATTCGGGGTGAGAGAAATACCAGGACACACAATGGCGGAGAACGCTAAAGGAGATTTACTGGGTCTATATTTATTCTCTTGTTTCTCCTTCTTTGGTAATGTTGGATTCTATACAGGTATTGAACCATACCTAACGGTCGGTTCAAAAATTGTCTTATGTTTCTTAATGCTTTTAGGTCATCTTGGACCTATGACATTTTTCCAGTTATTCCAAAATCATTTAGACAAAAACTCTAATGTGCATTATAGTTTTGTTGAGGAAGATTTTTTAATCGGTTAAAGGAGGACACTCTATATGGCTAAAAAATCATTTGCAGTTATCGGCTTAGGCCAATTTGGTATTTCTGTCGTCGAAGAACTCGTTGGTAATGGCATGGACGTTATCGCAATTGATACCGATGAAGAAGCCGTTAAAAAGATCAGTGCTTTGCTTCCAACTGTCGCTGTTGCTAATGCGACTGATGAAGAAGCTTTAAAAGATTTAGGCATTAAAGATGTTGATGCCGCGATTGTTGCTTTCGGTTCTCATATCGAAGCTAGTATTTTAACTACAGTTATTCTTAAAGAATTAGGTGTTAAATCCATTATCGTTCGTGTTGATGATGCTTACTATTTACCAATTATGAAGAAATTGGGCGCTACAGAAGTTATCATGCCACAAAAAGCGGCTGGTGTTGCTTTAGCAAATAGATTAGGTAACGAAGACTTTAAAGACTTCTATAAACTCGATGATAAATATTCTGTTGTCTCTATTGTCGTCAATAGCGCTTATGTTCCAGAACAATTAAAGGATTTAGCGACTAAAGATAAATATGGCGTCAGCGTGGTTCTTATCATGCGTAACGGCCGTTCTTTCGTCCCTGGTGGTAATGACTCATTACTTCCTGATGACACAATCTTCGTTGTTGGTAGCACAAAAGAAATCAGAGTCTTCCGTGAAGCCATCAATGGTGTGAAGACTAGAAGAAAGAAAAAGTAATAAGCAAAACGCAAAAATAAAACCAGCCTCGAATGAAGCTGGTTTTTTGTTGCTTGTTATTAACAAGTTAGATTTTATCAATTTCGGAGAAGTCGACTTCCACTTTTGTGGATCTACCAAAGAAGATGGTTTCGAGTTCAACAACTTTGGTATCTCTATTGATGGAGAGAATACGACCTTCGGTGCCTTCTAATGGACCGTGGATAACCTTAACGTAGTCATCAACACTGTAACGGTCAAACATATCAGCATCAATTTCACCCATTCTCTTAAGAACTGGTTCAATTTGTTCACGTGGAACTGGGAATGGTTTTGTACCTTTACCAGAAGAACCGACGAAGCCGGTGACACCTGGAGTGTTACGAACAACGTACCAAGCGTAGTCTGTCATAATCATTTCTACGAAGACATAACCTGGATAGAGGTTTTTCATTCTTGTTTTATCAGTAGGCATGCCATCCTTCATCACTGGGACTTCTTGTTCCGCGACAATAATACGGAAGATTAAATCTTGTAAGCCCATTGATTCAACACGACGTTTTAAGTTTTCTTTGACTTTGTTTTCGTGTGTGGAATAGGTATTAACCACGTACCAAGCTTTTTCACCTAATGTAGCATTAGATGATTCGCCTTCACTTAAATCTGTTGTACTATCTGTAAATTTGATTTCATCCGCCATGATAATACCTCCTAGCTATTAAATGTCTTTCTAAGGACATCGATTAAACCTTTACCTAAGGCATCTTCGCCCATTAAAATTAACGCTGTTAAAGCAGTGATAATAACGACAACAATAAATGCTGGAACTAAAACGTCTCTCTTAGGCCAGCGAACACGTTTGCCTTCTTTGATAACTTCTGATGTGAATTTTTTAACACCCATGAGAAGGACCTCCTTACTTGCTAATCTTATGAAGCGTCATCTTATTACAACGCTTACAGAACTTTTTAATCTGAAGGTTTTTTGTACCTTCCTTTTTAATTGTGGCTGTGTAGTTTCTTGAGAGGCACTCTTCGCAAATCAAAAGAACTTTTTCTCTCATCTTTAACCCCCCTATCACAATTAACTTTTAATAACTTATCACTCCTACCAAATATTGTAAAGAAATATTTATGTCTTTACACCGCTGAACTGGAGATTAGGCTACTTGATGAAGTAGAATTTACTGGCCCCAAAATCATCACAACAATGAAGCAAACAATGATGCATAGCATCAAAACGCCCATGATGATTGCCATACCCCAAGGAAAGGTAATTGTTTCTCTTTTTGGATCAACTGGGACTGTTTCAGTTGGTTCTAAATCTTCAACTTTTCTTCTTTCCACCTTACCTAGCCTCCACAAAATATTTCTTTGTGAATCTTTGGAATGTTGAAATAAAGAATGTATCTAGAACTACATTCACAAACATCACTAGGGCTTGGCATAAGAATATAGTAATGAAAATGTTGAAGCCAAAAGCCCAAGCTTTCATCAATGAGCCAAACCATAATAAGAAAAAGAAATCACAAACAAATGATGCGAAACAAATATGTAACGGACTAATAAATGGATTGTCTTCTTTTCCCTTGAAGAGAATAGAAAACAAAATTAGCCCGATAAAAAGCAAACCAGAAATAATTGGAACAATAATTTTAAAGACAAGATCAACTTTCGCATTGATAATTAAGAAAGCAGTCGTTGCTCCCCAGATGAGGAGAAGTGTTCCTATTTCAATTCCTAACATCAACTTGCGGTTAGTGATTGAACGAACAAGGCAAAACACAAAATAAGAAGCGAAACCTAGAACAGCGTAAATTAAAGTGATTTGAATGAACATTGGATTTGTTCTTGGATCAAAAATTAAATAGCCAAGTAAATCAGATGCCGCACCCACAACCATGCCATAAAAAGGACCGAGAATAATTGAAGCAAAAATGATTAATGCTGGGCCACAAAAAGAGACACGAACAAAAGGCAATGCAGGGATGTAATTGACCGCCATAACTTTTTGACAAATAACAGCTAAAGCGATGAATAAACCTGTTAAGCAAATCTTTTGAATTGGGGAGATATTTGTCTTAATCCATTTGATATGCATATTAACCTCATTTCAAGTTTTGTTTGATGTAAGCCGCAAACGCTAACGAACCAGTAACTAAGATTGCATCATCTGGATAATTTGTTAATAATTCATTGAGTGTTTCAAGAGCGTTTTCTTTAAATGAATAGTCAGCCAAATAAAGGAAATAATCTTCTTCTGTCCTCGCTCTTTCATGAGGGAATGTAGTAAGAGTAATGTCTTTGCTATATTCACCTAAATAAGCAAGCATTCTTTCAATATTTTTATCTTTAAAACAGGCAAACAAGACGTGAATTACGCGATTTCCAACCACGTTTTGCAGAGATTTTGTGAGATTTAAGACGCCTTCTGGGTTATGAGAACCATCAACCACTAATAAAGGAGAATCTTTAAGAATTTCCATTCTAACTGGCATATAAGTATTGGCTAAACCAGCTTTAATAGATTCTTCAGTGACTGGGAATGATTCATTGAGTTTATTGACGACTTCTAAAGCAATACAAGCATCCTTAAGAGAGTATGTCGCAGCGGAATTAATTCTGAGATCAAAAAGAGTGCCGTAAGCAAAATTAAAGCCTTTATTTTCATACACTACTTTTGCAGGCTCAACTGATACTGATAATTGACATTCATTCTCTTTAGAAACTTCCACGATTGTGTTAATAGCTTCTTCATTTAAGATACCTGT
>CAMVBL010000044.1 GCA_947165725.1 uncultured Caryophanales bacterium
TTCATGAAACATGAAGCTGTCCATTCTCTTGATATCACTGATAAGGCCTTTATTATGGGTATTCAAAGCGATGATCCAAAGATTATCGAAGGTCTTAACATCCTAGCGGGCAAAATGAAAAAAACACTCGACTATTGTCGAAGTGCGGTTAATAATCGTACCTCTTTTGCGATAACCCAAGAGGATGTCATTATTAAAAATCTCTAGTTTTCAATGTCTAAGACATTTAAGAAGCCAGTAAGTGAGAAGATCTCAATCACATCATTATTAGGATGACGGACAACCATGCCGTCTTTTTTCATCATAATCTTCTGGGCCACGAGTAAGACACGAAGACCAGCGGAAGATAAATAGCTTAACTTCGCTAAATCGACGATTAATGAATCGACATTATTTAATTCGTTTTTAATGACTTCTTCAAATTCAGGAGCGGTCACAGAGTTGAGTTCGCCTTCTAAAGAAAGGACTAGCTGTTTATTATTTAATTCTTTAACAATTTTCATATTGAAAAAATTATAGCATAACCATTAATAGTGATAAATATTTTCAAAAAAATTATCGTTTGATTTTTACAATTAAAATATGGGTGTTATAATACTCACATAGATTTAGTTAGCCAAGACTAACTCTATAAGTTATTGCAGAGCAATATCCCCCGATGAAAACGGTAATCTAAATACCAATTAATGTTTGACAGTGTGGTTGTCATCATTAAGTATTGCCCTCCTTAGCCTACCCTTTTATTAATTACCGTTTAGTTGTTCGTTAGTTTCTCCAAACAACGGGAAATACCTCGTCTCAAAAGCGGGGTATTTTTTGTTAGAAATCACTATAAATCCTTATTCTATATTATATATAAATTTAAATTATTAGCAGATAATGCTTGACAGTGCTAATAAAACAATTAAAATGTAGTTAGCACAAAAAGAGATAGAGTGCTAAAAAGGAGGAGAAAACCATGGCTTTAACACGTAGTGATACGATCTTAAAATACATCGTTGAATACTTTATTAAAAATGCCCAGCCAGTTGGCTCTCATACCCTCATCGAAGAATATAAACTTCCATATTCCTCAGCGACCATTAGAAATGAAATGTACGCTTTAGAAAAAATGGGGTTTATCGAAAAGACTCATAGTAGCAGCGGCCGTGTGCCAAGCGCGAAGGGTTATCGTTACTATTGCGATAACTTAAGAGATGGTTCTGTTAACGAACAACTCAAGAACAGCATTCAAAACGTTCTTGATCAAAAAGTTAAGTCCATTGATGCGGTGATTAAAGAAAGCTGTGAGATTTTATCTCATATGACTAACTTAGTGACTGTGGTCATGGGTCCAGATGAAAACAAAGAAAAATTAGCGTCTATCCAAATGGTGCAGATCTCTGATAACACAATTACCGCGATCTTCGTGACTGATAAAGGCTATGTTGAAAATAAAACCTTCATCGTCCCAGAGAACTTAAAAGCGAGTGAGATTGTGAACTGTGTTTCCTTACTTAATGACAGATTAAAAGGTACACCAATCGTGGAACTCGTGGAAAAGACCGAAGCTCTTAAACCAGTGTTAAATGACTATATCGTTGGTCACGACCTAGTTTACCAAGCTTTGCTTGAAACATTCATGAGATTCGCTAGTGACCGTTTATCTTTATATGGTAGGGACGAATTATTCTCTCGTGAAGAATATAAAAATGATACAGAGAAATTAGAAAGAGTCTTCAAGTTATTAAACGACCAACAACTTCTCAAGGAAGTTAAAGATGAGATTAAAAACGATGACGAAGACCGAATCATTCGTATCGGTGATATCGAAGGTAATCCAGATGTCTCAATGGTGACAGCGAAAATTGACTTAGGAGACGAAGGTAATCGTGCGATTACATTACTCGGACCAACAAGAATCGATTATGACCAAGCCTTATCCGCTTTGGAATATATCGCTGAAACATTAACCGATTACTTCAAAGGATTAAATAACAAAGGAGGTAAAGGTGATGCCTAAAGAAAACAAAGAAAAAGAACAAGTTAAAGAAGAAAAGAATAAAGACAAGAAAAAGATCCAAGAACTCGAAGAGCAACTTGAAAAAGCCAAAGCCGATGTCGAGCATTGGAAAAATGAATATTACCGCGCTTACGCCGATACAAAAAACTTGCGTAACAACTTAGAAAAAGAACAATCCGATATTAGAAAATATCGCGCAATGGGATTTATCGAAGAATTATTACCAGTTCTAGATAGCTTCCATGTCGTGCTTGAAAACGAACCACCAAGTGAAGAAATTAGAAACTACTTAGTGGGATTCCAATTCATCTACCGTAACTTAGTGAGCGCGCTTGAAAACGAAGGCGTGAAGGAAATCGCTCCAAAGGTGGGAGATAAATTCTCCGATAAGAATATGGATGCGGTGGACATCACCGTGCAAGAAGGTGAAGAAAACCTTATCACTAAAGTGTACGCGAAAGGCTATGAATTACATGGCCGTCTCATTAGACCCGCAAGAGTCTCGGTGAGCAAAAACAAAAAAGAAGAAGAAAACAAAGCAAGCGTCAAAGCAGACGCTTAATAGGAGGACATAAATTATGGCAAAAGAAATTATCTTAGGTATCGACTTAGGTACCACAAACTCAGTCGTCAGCTACTTACAAGCTGATGGTACAGTCAAAGTTATCCCAAACCCAGAAGGCACAGTGACCACACCTTCCGTCGTAGCTTTTAAAGCTAACGGTGAAGAAATCGTTGGTAACGCTGCCAAACGTCAAGCCGTCACAAACCCAGATACAGTTAGTTCTATTAAGAGAATTATGGGTAGTGCGGAAAAGGTCAACATTAAATGTGTTAACAAACAATTCACTCCACAAGAAATCTCCGCTAAAATCTTAGCGTACATGAAGAAATATGCTGAAGCCCACTTAGGTCAATCAGTGCAAAAAGCAGTCATTACTGTTCCTGCTTACTTCAACGATGCGCAAAGACAAGCGACAAAAGATGCTGGTCAAATCGCTGGCTTAGATGTCGTCCGTATTATTAACGAACCAACCGCCGCTGCGTTAGCCTATGGCTTAGAAAACGATAAATCTGAAAAGATCTTAGTCTTCGACTTAGGTGGTGGTACATTCGATGTCTCTATCCTTGATATCGGGGACGGCACATTCGAAGTTATTTCTACCGCTGGTGATAACCACCTCGGTGGTGATGACTGGGATCAAGTCGTCGCTGATTGGATTAAAGCCCAAATTAAGATTCAATCTAATGTTGATATCACAGATAAAGGTTCCTTACAAAGAATTAGAGAAGCTGCTGAAAAAGCAAAAATTGAACTCTCTGCTTCTATGGAAACAGTTATCTCCTTACCATTCATTAGTATGACAAGCGCTGGCCCAGTTAACTTCGAAGTTACCTTAACCCGTGCTAAATTCCAAGATTTAACAAGACATCTCTTAAATAGATGTGAAGAACCAGTGAGACGTGCTTTAGCCGATGCTCATATGAGTGCTTCTGAACTCAACCAAGTCTTATTAATCGGTGGTTCCATCCGTATGCCAGCCGTCCAAGAATTAGTCACTAGATTAACCGGTAAGAAACCAAACTTATCAGTTAACCCAGATGAAGCTGTTTCTATCGGTGCGGCTTACCAAGGTGGTGTTGTCTCTGGTGATGTTAAAGACGTAGTCTTATTAGACGTCACTCCATTAACCTTAGGTATTGAAACCTTAGGTGGTGTTATGACTCCATTAATCACAAGAAATACAACCATTCCAACCACTAAGAGTCAAATCTTCTCAACTGCTGCGGACAATCAACCAGCCGTTGATATCATGGTCTACCAAGGTGAAAGACCAATGGCCCACGATAACAAGTTATTAGGTCACTTCCAATTAAATGGTATTAAACCAGCAAGACGTGGTGAACCAAGAATTGAAGTCACATTCTCTATCGACGTTAACGGTATCGTTAAGGTCAACGCTAAAGACTTAGATACACAAAAAGAACAAAATATTACCATCTCTGGTAGTAATGGTCTTTCTAAAGAAGATATCGATAGAATGGTCCGTGAAGCTGAAGAACACGCTGAAGAAGATGCCAAACGTAAAGAAGACATCGAACTCAGAAATAAAGCCGAAAGCTTAATCAATGATATCGACATTGCTATGCAAGAAAAAGGCGCTAGCATGGATCCAAACCAAAAAGAACAAACACAAAAATTACGTGATGAATTAAAGACCGCTTTAGATAACAATGATATGGCGACTTTAAAACAACGTATTGGTGAACTTGAACAAGCCGCTGCTTATATGCAACAAGCACAAGCTAACGGCGGTGCTCAACCTAACGGTCAAGCTGATGCTGGTCAAACCGCTGGTACAAACCCAGATGATGTCGTTGACGCTGACTTCACAAAGAAAAACTAATTATTAATTAAACAACAATTTTCAAGCATGGTAGGGGCGTAGTGCCCCTCTATGCGCGAATAGAAAGGATTATCATGGCAGAGAAAAGAGATTTTTACGAGGTACTAGGCGTTTCTAAGAGCGCCTCCAAAGACGAAATTAAAAGCGCTTATCGTAAACTCGCAAAGAAATATCACCCCGATAACCATGAAACTGGTGATGCGGAGAAATTCAAAGAAGTTCAAGAAGCTTATGACGTCCTTTATGATGATCAAAAAAGAAGTGCTTATGACCAATTCGGTCATGCGGCATTCGAACAAGGCGCTGGTGGCCCAGGCAGTAACCCATTTGAAGGTGGCTTTGGTGGATTCGGCGCTGATGGTGTAGACCTTGGCGATATCTTCTCATCCTTCTTTGGCGGAGGTCGTCGTCAACAAAGAGCCAGTACTGGTCCAAGAAGAGGTAACGACGCTATTGTGCGTGTTAAAGTCGACTTCATGGATACCATTCTTGGTCGTGATATAGAGATTCCATTAACTATAGATGAACAATGTTCATTCTGTCATGGTACAGGCGCTAAAACTCCTAATGATGTTAAAACCTGTCCTAACTGTGGCGGGCATGGCTACGTCCGTGTACAAAGAAGAAGCTTATTTGGTGTGATTGAACAACAAGAAGTATGTACACGTTGTAACGGTGCAGGTAAAATCATCTCTAATCCATGTCCAAACTGTGGTGGTAAAGGCTATAACAGAGTTAAAAAGAATATTAAGGTTCATATTATCGCTGGTATTAATGACGGCCAACAAATCCGTGTCCAAGGCATGGGTGAAAGAGGGGCCAATGGTGGTCCAAACGGTGACCTCTTCGTAGAAGTGAACGTCAAACCACATCAATACTTCAAAAGAGATGGTAACGATATCCATCTTACCGTCCCAGTGGACTTCATTGATGCCATCTTAGGCACAAGCGTTGATGTTCCAACAGTATATGGGGAAGCCACTCTTAACATTCCTGCGGGCACACAACCTGGACAAATATTCAGAATGCGTGGTCAAGGCGTGAAAGACTTAAGAAGCGGTAAGCCTGGCGATCAATATATCCATCTCGATATCAAGATGCCAACTTCCTTGAATAGAAAACAAAAAGAATTATTAACGCAATATCGTGATGAAATCGGAAAAGATGATTCATTACTTGCGAAATTCAAAAAAATCTTCAAAAAATAAACCGGATTTATCCGGTTTTTTCTTTTTCTAAAAATTTTTTGCACTTTTTTTGGACAAATTTGAAAAAACGCCCCTATTTCATCTATAGGAGGTGTTAAATGTACTATATTCCACAATTAAGTAATTCAAGCTGTGGTGTGGCATGTCTAAAAATGCTGCTCGCCATAGTGCAAAAAGATGAAAGGTATCTCTATCTGAGTGAGGAAGAGGAGCATGGGCAATATAACTATCAAGACTTAGTTTTGATTGCTGAACGCTATGACGTCACCTTATTTGGCGCAAAAATAGATGATAAAGACGATTTAAGGCACTTTGATAAGTTTCCTGTGATTTTAACCGTCGTCGGACCAAACGAAACGACACACGCCGTTTTAGTGAGTCAAAGAAAAGGTAATAAAGTCAAAGTGCATGACCCTGCTACAGGCATCAAGTGGCAAAAGATTGATACGCTTATTAAAAATTGGGACGGCACCCTTTTAGCAGTCAATGGCTTTCAAAAGCATCCATACCCCTATAATGTCATTGACTCAAAGGACCCAAAAGGCACACTGGTTTCATCAATCTTACAAGTCCTTACCGCAGTGTTTATCGCTGTCGCTACATTCTTTATTAAACCCGATGGCAACATTGTTCTACCCCTAGTGTTTGCGGGTTTAGGTATCGCAAGTGAAATCTTACTAAGATTTAGTTTGCTTAAAAGAATGCAGCGCTTCGATAAATATCTGAGACGATTCTTGCCTTACGTACGCAGTCATGATTATTTCGAATTCTATAAGCGCGGACAAGAATACAAGAAGTGTTCTTTAAGTAGTGGCCTAAATCTTCTCTTCTCTTTGCTCATCGTTATTCTCATCATTACTATTTCGATTATCAACTCGCTTGATTATCTCATTTTGATCTTTGCTTCCTTATTGGCCGCTTATCTCGATGTCTTCTTTTTCTCCCCTTATAAAAACAGTCTCGGGAAAGAAATCTATGAGGAGGAATGTGAGCTCAGAGGCACAAGTGATGTTGATGGTGTCGAAATGAAGGTTAAAACTATGGAGGTTAAGGCTTATCGCTTTGCCTACATGGAATTTGCTAAAAAAGGAGTAGTGGCACTTTTCTTACTCATCGCTAGTCTAGCTCTATGTGTTGCTGAAAAGTCATTCTCTATCCCTAACATCATTTTCTATACGTGCTTATCTATCTTGCTCTATCAATCCTTAACCCCGTTATTTGGCTATGATCAGCGTTTAGAAGAGAACTTACTTTGTAAAGCGAGAGTGAATAATATCGTTCATCAAGATGAAATTGATAGAAAACATAAATAATTAATGTTATGATTTCATCATGGAACTCGATTTTAACTCTTTCGACGAATCATTAAACGATTATCAAGAAGTCTATGAATCATTAGTGGTGAAGACTCTTAACCATCTCGGTCTAGAGTTTGATCCTTATATCAGTGTCACACTCGTGGACAATGAATTCATTCATAACATCAATAGAGAATATCGTAAAATTGACCGTCCAACAGATGTCATCTCCTTTGCTTTCTTAGATGGAGATGAAAACAAAGATAAAATCTTTCACTCTAAACAAATGGCCGTCCTCGGTGAGATTTACATCTCATACGATAAAGCCAGAGAACAAGCTACTGCATATGGCCATAGTCTAGACCGTGAACTTAAGTTCCTATTCGTTCATGGATTATTACATCTTCTTGGCTATGACCATATGACAGAAGATGATGAAAAAATAATGTTTTCTTTACAAGAAGAAATCTTAGCGTGAGGTAACCTTATGAGAGATGAAGAATTAATGCAACAAGCCGTGGAGGCTAGACAATTATCCTATAGCCCATATTCCAACTTTAAAGTAGGCGCCGCTTTACTTTGTAAAGATGGTAAAGTCTTTTTAGGGGCTAATGTTGAAAACTCTTCCTATCCTTTATGTATGTGCGCTGAAAGAAACGCCTTATACAATGCGATGATGAATGGTTATAAGAAAGTTGACTTTGTGGCTTTAGCCATCGCTGCTGACACAGACGCTCCATGCTCACCATGTGGTGCATGTAGACAAGTGATTAGCGAATTATTCCCAAGAGATGGT
>CAMVBL010000045.1 GCA_947165725.1 uncultured Caryophanales bacterium
GGTTTTACTTTTGAAGGCATGACATTTATTGGTGGTCTTATCGGTGGGGTTATATCTTTTGTTGGCATTTATTTCTTATATGTTTATGTCATCAATCCACGTTTAAAAGAAAAGTCCTTCTTTAAAGCGGATATGAATAAAGGAATCTGGTATTTACTTAGAATAGCCCCTATTTCCATTACCATCGCCCATGGTTTCGGAAGAATCGGCTGCTTATTTGCTGGATGTTGCCATGGAAAAGTAACTGATGAAGGGTATGGGATATGGAACGCTGAGGTGGGCGCTAAAACGGTCCCAATTCCTTTATACGAAGCAATATTCTTGTTCGTCTTAAGCGCTTTAATGATTATTCTCTTATTTAGATTAGATTTTAAATATAATATGACACTCTATTTAATTAGCTATGGTATTTGGAGATTTGTCATTGAATACTTTAGAGCGGATTATCGTGGTGATTTTATCCCAGGACTAAGCCCATCTCAATTCTGGTCAATAGTTATGATCATTGGAGGAATTGCCATATTCTTCTTATATCGATATTTCGACCCAAAATTTGTCAAAGAAAACGAACAATTAGAAACTGAAAAGGATGCCCAGTGAGGACATCCTTTTTAAGTTAATATTAATATTATTTTTGGAAATATAATTTATGAGCGTAGCCCACAGGTTCTTCGGTAACATTAATTCCTAAAGCGGTTAATGTTCTTAAATCAGCATCAGAGAGGATGCAAGAACAATGCGCTTCAGAACCTTTGAGTTTGGCTAATTGTTTTAACGCTAATTCGGCAAGAGGGTTACTGCTTGCTTGAATAGCTAAGGCGATTAAGATTTCTTCGGAACGAATTCTTGGATTTTCTTTCTTTAATGGACCGGTTTTAAGATCACTAATTGGAGCGACCACGTGTGGTGAAATTAAGTGAATTGAATCATCAATTTTGCCTAATGTTTTAAGTGTATTGAGTAGCATTGCCGCTGGAGCGCCTAAAAGAATTGAGCGTTTGCCAGTAATGATTTTGCCGTTAGGTAATTGAATGGCCACTACTCTTTCTTTACACTTCTTAGCTTTTTCTAAACAAGCTTTAACAACTGGTCGATCATCAACAGTCACATCAACTGCGCCCATAAGAGCTTCTTCTTTAACAATTGTGTCATCATTAAACTTGCCTAAGAAGACGTTTTTCTTCGCTTGATAATATCTTCTAATGATTTCTTGTTTAGAAGCGTCACAAGCGGCTTTATCGTTAACTATAGCGAAACCTACCATGTTAACACCCATATCAGTTGGAGATTGATATGGAGATGCACCATAAATCTTTTCAAATATAGTCTTTAATAATGGGAACGTTTCAATATCTCTATTGTAGTTGGTGGCGGTTTTGCCATAGGCCGCTAAATGGTATGGGTCAATCATATTGACATCAGCTAAATCAACAGTTGCCGCTTCATAAGCTAAATTGACTGGGTGAGATAATGGAAGATTCCAAACTGGGAAAGTTTCATATTTAGCGTAACCAGATTTAATGCCCTTTTCCATATCGTGATAGAGTTGAGATAAACATGTGGCCATCTTACCACTACCAGGACCTGGAGCGGTGACAACGATTAATGGTCTGGTTGTTTCAACGTAATCGTTTCTTTGGAAACCATCACTACCAAAAACACTCACTAAGTTTTGTGGATAACCAACAATTCGATAGTGCTTATACACTTTTATGCCGTTTTTGCGGAGTTTTTGCATGAATTGTTTCACTGTTGGGTTATCTTCATAGAAGCAAAAAACCACACTAGAAACATATAAACCCGCGGCTTGATAAGCATCGATTAATCTTTCAACTTCTGATTCATAAGTGATGCCTAAGTCATTACGAACTTTGTTATATCTGATGTCATCAGCGTTAACGGCCATGACGATTTCAGCATCATCTTTTAATGTTAATAACATTTGAAGTTTTGAATCCGGTTCAAAACCTGGTAAAACTCTAGAAGCGTGGAAGTCATCGAAAAGCTTGCCACCAAATTCAAGATAGAGCTTACCACCAAAGGATTTAATGCGTTTTAAAATCGCCTCTCTTTGGACTTTTAAATATTTTTTATTATCGAAGGCTAGTTTCTTTTTATTCGTCGGCATAATTATCAAAGTATCCTTGGATTAAAACCACAGGTGTACCTTTATCACCAGAGCCACTTGTTAAGTCACAAAGTGAACCTAATAAATCGGTAATTTGTCTTGGGGTAGTGCCTTCACTAACCATATTACCCACAAGATCTTTTTCCTTGGCTTTTATATCTTCTTTAATCGCATCCGCTAATTCTTTGCCTTTTAAACCTTTATAAGCATTATCAGCGAGATATTTTAATTTCAATTCATTTGGTGTGCCTTTAAGTCCAGCGGTATGGAATGGAGAAACGACTGGGTCTGCTAATTCCCAAATCTTACCTTGCGGATCTTTAAATGCACCATCCCCATACACCATAACTTCAAAGTGTTTACCAGTGGCCTTAAGTAATCTAGCTTGCACTTCTTCCACGAGTGGTTGACCATCTCTTGGGAATAATTTAACAGTATCTTCAGTGGCTTTATTACTACCTAATAAACCATATTTTTCATTATAGCCAGAACCGTTAACGGGAGCGTTTAAAATATCATCTAAAGTTAATACTAATTCAGCGCCTTTATCTTTTAATAAACGTTTAGAAGCAAAACGTGTATGAATATCACATGTTAAGACTTTCTTTGTGTACGCTAAAATGGCGTCTGCTCTATTAGCGAAGATGACTTCAACGTCTGTTCCTTGTTCTTTAATTAAATTCACATAGTAATCAACATAATCAACACCGGTGAATTCATGTTTTCTATAACCGAATAATTCTCTATATTTTTCTAAGCTTAAAACATCACTATATGGATTGATGCTAGCTTCATAAACTTGATCAAATGTAATTAAAGCATTACCAACTTCATCGCTTGGATAAGAAAGCATTAAGAAGACTTTCTTGACACCTTTTGCGATACCTTTTAATAAAATAGCAAATCTATTTCTACTTAAAATAGGAAAAATGACCGCTACTTCATCGCCACCGGTTTTCTTTCTCACGTCGTCAGCAATATTATCTACCGAGGCGTAATTGCCTTGGCATCTAGCGACGATACTTTCGGTGATTGCGACAACATCGCGATCATGGAACTTAAATCCTTCATTTTCTGCGGCTTTTAAAACGGAATCGGTAACGATACTTGCGATATCGTCCCCGGTTTTGAGGACTGGAAGCCTAATTCCTCTTGATGTCACACCAACACATCTCATAATTTAGTTCTCCTTTATTTCTTATCCTTTTTGACTTTAGCAAGGATATTCCTAGCGATATAAACGCCACATGCACCAGCTTGGGCTAAGCCACGGGTTAATCCCGCACCATCGCCGCCTACATATAAATTCTTAATATTCTTAACTTCAAATTTCTTATCGATTTCTGGGTGCGCGCTATAATATTTAGCTTCTACCCCATAAAGTAAAGTATGTTCAGTAGCAATACCAGGAGTGATATGGTCTAAAACTTGAATCATTTCAATAATGGCTTGCATGGTTTTTTGTGGTAAGCAAAGGGCTAAATCGCCTGGTACAGCTTCTTTTAATGTTGGTCTAACAAATCCTTCATTAATACGTTTAACTGTGCTACGTCTGCCTTGTTTTATATCTCCATATCTTTGAACAATGACTGAACCACACGCTAATTGGTTAGCTAAAGAAGACACTTTTAAAGCGTATTCATTTGGTTTTTTAAATGGTTCTTCAAAGTGATGAGTTACAAGTAAAGCAAAGTTAGTGTTTTCGCTAGATAATTTAGGATCGTTATAAGAATGGCCATTTACATTAACGACACCTTGATAATTTTCCATAACAACATGTCCGCCTGGGTTAGAGCAGAATGTTCTAACAGTACTACCAGTGCTTGCTTTATATAAGAACTTACCTTCGTATAAATTTTTATTAATTTCTTCCATCACTAAATTAGGGCATTCAACACGAACACCAATATCGACTTGGTTTTGTGTCATTTCAACGCCTAATTTTTCAAATAAGTTAGTTAGCCATTGACTACCTTCACGACCCACCGCTAATAAGACATAATCGGCTTCAATAGTTTCACCTTTATCGGTAATAACGCCTTTAATTTCATTATCTTGGACAATGATATCTTTAACAGCAGTAGAAAATGAGCAATCAATTTTATCTTTTAAATCAAAATAGATTCTGGTTAAGATTTTTAAATTTTCTTCAGTACCTAAATGTCTAACTTTACTATGTAAAAGTTTTAAACCAACAGACATGGCTCTTTTTTCAATGTCTCTTACTTCTGGAGTAAATGGATCAGTAATAACTGGAGTGGCACCATATTTAAGATTAATTTCATCAACATAATGGATGAGTTTCATCAAATCATCTTGATCGATGTAATCTTGTAACCAACCACCAAATTCAGAAGTGATATTGAATTTACCATCCGAATAAGCACCCGCACCACCAAAACCATTAGTGATGGAGCAAGCTGGATAACATTCTTGATATCCTTTCGCGTTCTTTGGGCATTTAGTTAATTTATGTTCTAAAATTGGGCAACGTCTATTTTCGATAGAGAGACCTTTGTCGATAAGCATTACTTTAAGTTCAGGATTCTTTTTCACTAATTCATAAGCACAAAAGTAACCACTTGGACCAGCGCCAACAATGACAACATCGTATTTCATAGGTATCTCCTTTAAGTATTTCTTAAACAAGAAAAACACACTATGAAATTATACATTATGCACGCGCATTTGTTAATAAAAATACGTGTCAATTTTAGTTGACATGAAAGATATAAAACAGCGTTTATCAAGATAAAAAAAGCGATTCATTAAGAACCGCTTTGTTAAATTGTTATATTTTAGTAGTTTTCATCAATCCAGCGAGCAATAACTGGTGCTAAGCTGACGATTGAGACAACATCTTCTTCTTGTGGAATAGAATCACTAATCGCGATATCTAAGATGCCACATCTATATAGTTTAGCGAGGGCATTTTTAGAGAAAATACCATGACATGCACAGATTAAGATACCTTTTGCATCGTTCTTTAATAATTCCTTACTCGCTGCGATAATTGTACCACCTGTATCGATAATATCGTCGATCATTAAGCAATATTTCCCGCCTACTGGTTCACCTTTAATATTGGTAATAACCGCTTTATTTGGTTCAGGACGGTATTTATTTAAGACCGCAATTGGAATATCACCTAACGCTTTAGATAAGTGTTTAGCTCTTTCAAGACCGCCTTTGTCTGGAGAAACGATGACAATGTCGTCTAAAGAGATTCTAAATTGTTTTAAGCGTTCGCGGTAATATTTAGCGAATACGGAGGATGAATATAATTCTTTACATTCCATCCCTTCAAAGTATGGTTCCATAGATCCACTATGGTAATCAACAGAGATAACTCTATTACAACCAGCGGCTCTTAAGCAGTTAGCGACTAATTTAGCGCTAATTGGATCACCGAAGTCAATAGTTCTATCTTGTCTCACATATCCGAAATACGGAATGATTGCGGTAATAGTTCTAGCTTCCGCTCTTTTAAGTGAATCAATGAAGATTAATAATTCCATTAATTTGTCATTAACCGGTTGGCATGTGGAATGGATAACGATGCAATCTTTGCCTTTGATATCATAATCAGGGCAAGCGCGGGCAAAAATTTCGTTGTCTGCAAATCTTTTGACAATTGCGCAACTCTTCTTCATGCCCAATTCTTCGCACACCTTGTTTGTCAATTCTTCACAAGATGTCAAAGAGAACAATAAAGTTTTTTCTTTGTTTTTCATGACCTTCTCTTCCCTCTTTCAACTGAAAGGAATATAAATTTTAAAGTTTAGAAATTAGATAATTGGTCTATCTTCTGTTGTGCCGTTAGTGGTACCGAATATACGGTCACCACAATCGCCTAAACCTGGACAGATATAAGCGTTTTCATTTAATTGACGGTCTAACGCACCGATATAAAGTGGAATATCTGGATATTTCTTGCAGAATGCTTCAACACCTTCTGGTGCGGCAATAATGCAGATAAATGTGATTCTTTTAGCGCCATGCTTTTTAAGCATCTTAACGGCATCAATTGCAGAGCCGCCAGTAGCGAGCATTGGGTCCACTAAATAGACATCTTTTTCGGAAATATCGGCTGGTAATTTGCAGTAATATTCCACTGGTTCATGTGTCACTTCATTACGGTATAAACCGATATGACCACATGTACATCCTGGAACTAGTTCCAACATGCCATCCGCCATTCCTAATCCCGCTCTAAGAATTGGAACGAAACATAATTGTTTACGTTTAACAACTGGTTGAAGTGTTTTCTCAATTGGGGTTTCAACTTCCACCAATTGAGTTTCAGCGTGTCTTAATGCTTCGTATCCTTCCAACACAGATACTTCTTTAACAAGCATTTTAAATTCGCTAGTTTTAGTTGTTTTGTCTCTTAATTTTGTGATCTTGTGAGTGATCAATGGGTGATCAAGAATTACGACATTTGGATAATTTTCAAAAGCCATTTTAACTATTCCTCAACTTTTTCTTCTGCTGGTTGTTCCGCAGGAGCGGATTCAGCAGCTTTGTCACCATCGTCTTTTTTAAGACGAACGATTACATTAACAATTATACCAAGAATCAAAGCACAAGCAACTTCTGTTAATGTAATTGAGCCAGCGGCATTTGGCAAAACGAATGTCATCACAAAGCCACCAACACCGGCGATTAAAATTGTGGAAACAACGAATAAGTTTCTATTATCACCAAGATCAACACCTTGGAGCATCTTTAAGCCAGAGACAGCGATGAAGCCATATAAAGCAATACAGACACCGCCCATAACTGGGGTTGGGATGGAAGCGAGTAATGTGGAGAATGGTAAGAAGAAGCTGAGAATAATTGCCATAAAGGCAGTAGCCCAGATTGTTCTAATGGAAGCGTTACCGGAAATAGCAACACAACCAACTGATTCACCATATGTTGTATTACATGCACCACCGAAGAAGGCACCGGCGATTGAGCCAACACCATCACCAAGGAGTGTTCTATGTAAGCCTGGTTCTTCGAGTAAATCACGACCAATGATGGAACTTAAATTTTTATGGTCAGCAATGTGTTCAGCAAAGACAACGAAGGCGACTGGGATATAAGCAACGGCAATGGTGCCGATATATGGACCAAAGTTAGAGAAATCACTACCATCATTGAAAGCACCAATGGCTTTGATGAATGTGAAATCTGGTAACCATCCACCAACAAATTTATCCCAACCGGCATTTGTGAAAATACCGAAGTCGATAATCTTTAAAGATTCTTTATCAAGAGCGTGACCTAAACCTGTGAAGGCTAAAGCTAAAAGGTAACCAACACCAATGCCAACGACGAATGGGATTAATTTTAAGAAACCTTTTGGTTTGCTAAAGACTGAAGTAATGATGACGGTGAGTAATGTCACTAAACCAACGACGATACAAATTAAAACGTGCCAATCGATAACACCACCACTGGCGGCGAAGGCATCAACGGAACCATAACCGAAGACGTTAGCAACAGCATTACCAGATAAACTTAAACCGATAATCGCAACTGTTGGACCAATGACAACGGCTGGCA
>CAMVBL010000046.1 GCA_947165725.1 uncultured Caryophanales bacterium
GGGGTAACCATAACCAAGATGGTTGGGGCATTAACCAAGAACACATCTGGGCTAAATCACATGGTTTTGACACTAAAGGTAGTGATGGTACTGGTGGCGCTAGAGGTGACCCAATGCACTTATGGGCCGGTAATGGTTGGGCTAATCATGAACATAGCAATTATTTCTTTGCTTTTGTTGATAAGACAAAAGATTATAGTGATGCTGGTACTAAGTATCAAACAGCTTATGGTAACTTAACTGGTTATTCTAAAAATGCCGGTGGTAACGAAAAAGTATTCGAACCACAAGATAGTGATAAAGGTGATATCGCTAGAGCTATCTTCTATATGGTCGCTAGATATAACAACTATGCAGGCGCAACCGAAGGCATTGATGGCAATAATCCAAATCTTGTGATGCTTAATGACTTATCACAAAATAATACAACCGGTACAAGTACCGCTTCTAAATCATTTGGAATGGGCTTATTAAGTGACTTATTAGCTTGGAATAAACTCGATCCAGTTGATGAATACGAAGTTCATAGAAATAATCTTCTTTATAAGAACTACACAAATAATAGAAACCCATTTATTGATTTCCCAGAATGGGCGGAATATATCTGGGGTACCGCTAATTATGATGGTACAGGTTATAACTCCACACCTAAAGGTGCTGCTAAACCTGCTACTGATGTCATTGGTCAAGCTGGTGACACATTTGAAGTATCCGTTGAAGATATCAAATTCTCAGTGGGTGAAACAGTTAAAGTGTCTGGCAAGAACGCTGACGCTGATATCGCTTGGTCAGTCGACGATAATAGTGTAGTTTCCCTTGATAAAACTAGCACTGTTAACGATGAAGAAGTGACGATTACTGCTTTAAAAAACGGCACAACTACAATCCGTGCTTCAGCCTATACTGGTGGTGACTTAATTAATAAGACAATCAGTGTTACTGTTAGTGACTTAATCATCGAAAGCATTTCTGTTTCCGGCATGAAGACAGAATTCAAAGTGGGTGATGAGTTCTCCACTGAAGGCTTGAAAGTCAAAGTTAATTATAAAAACGGCACAAGTGAAGAAATCACAACTGGCTTTACAGTTAGTAAACCTGATATGTCTAAAGAAGGTGAACAAACTGTCACTGTTACCTATCAAGATATATCCGTAACTTATAGAATTAATATCGCTAAAGCGTCTATTCCAATGCTTTATATCTATATCGGAGTGGGCGTTGGTGTCTTAGTGCTCATTATCTTAATTATCATCTTTGTTAACGGTAGCAAGAAGACCAAAAAGAAAATGTTAAAAGCGGCGAAAAAAGGCGCGAAAGCCTATAAGAAAAGTAAGAAGTGACTTCCTCCCCACGCTTCTTTAAGCGGTAGGAGTATGTCACTCTCTGGGGCATTTATTTCTTTAAAGATAATGCTTTATTTTTTTCTTCAAAGTCTTTATATATATGATTAAATTTTCCACTAACTTTATTTGCTTGAGGTAATTCATCAGATAAAAATATTTCTACATCATATATATCTTTACTATTTAAAAACTCTTGTAAATCTTTTGTTGCTTTGTTAAAAGCAACTTCTTTATTATCTGTAAGAAGTCTTAACTCTAATTTATTACTTGATCTTTGAATTAATTGGAATCTTTTAATTTCAGGTATTTCTTCTAATATTTTATAAAATGACATAGGAGCAATTAATATGCCATTTTCAAATTTTAAAATATCATCAGTTCTTCCCTCAATTTCTAACCAACAAGAATTCTTGCCACAATTACATTTTTCATTATGAACTATGATTCTATCAGTTAACTCATACCTTATGATAGGTTGAATGTAATTAGATAAATTTGTTATTAAAACCTTATCTGAGCGAACACCAAATCCAACAGGATTATTATTTTTATCAACAGGTTCTACTATTACCCAATCTTCATTTATATGCAAATGCTTTTCTGAACATTCACATGCCACTTCACCTGCTTCAGTACATGAGTAATGTGTTTGAACATAACATCCAAATTTCTTTTCCAATTTATTTCTTATTTCATCTGTTAAAAGCTCTCCACCTGTAATAACTACATCTGGGCTAATTGTAAGTTCTTTAAAACTTGAAAGTAATGCAAGATTTGATGGATATCCACTTAACATAGATGGATTGAACTCATTTAATTCTTTTATAATCTGTTCTTCTGGTGCGTTAACATCTACAGTTATTTTATTTTTCTTTCTAGGCATTTGAAGTTGTAGATATCTTGACATTCCACAAGCCAAGTAAAAACCATAGTTTGCAAAAACTCCTGCCGTTCTTTTACCATTTTTCATGAACTTTTTAAAATCTTCTTTTCTCGCAAAAGTTCTAAAAGCCGCTACTGCCGAAGCAACATTGATACTCTTCTTATCATATAAAATAGTTGCAGGATTTCCAGTTGAACCTGAAGTTTTAAAGATAAGATATTTATCGTCTATCATACGACCAACATTTTCTGTATCTTTAGTGAATTCATTAATTCTTTCCATAGTTATATTGCTATCAGTAATCCAAATATCAAAATTTTTCATCATAGCAACTTTATTTGTTGGTGGTAAATCTTCTAAACTAAAATTATCGCCAACATCTTTATATAATTCTTTAAAATATGGACTATTTTGTCTTGCATATTCAACTAATTTTTTTAACCTTTTATATTGTAGTTTTTTTATCTCATTAGGTGACATATTACCACCTTTATGAGTTTTTATCAGTGTACCAATTAAACCCATTTAAACACCTCTTGTAGCTATTATATCTTTCTTAAGAACGTAAGATTACTATATTATGATTCAAATTCTTCTAATTAGCCAATCTATTCTTTTTAAAAAATAAAAAGTATGTGGCTTTATTTTATTAGATATTCACCGGCTTTTTTGCCTAACTCTAACATCGATAGACTATCGTAGTGAGCGTCATCATTTGGATCTTCTCCACTCGTGGTTTTTAGATTTAAGTCTAATGAGTTATTATCTTCTCCATTAGTTTTAATGCAGTAGTTGTGTTCATTAGTTTTTGCAAATTGATTCTTTGCGTTATTTATTTGCGTTGAGTGAATCCAATACATTGATTTTGTGGATATTTCTGCATCGACAAAGTTCATATAGCCATAGACATATTCATTTAAGTCTTTTCTTATATTGTTTACAAACTGCTTTAATGCCTTTCCATATGTCTTGTTTAAGTAGTTAACAGAATCACTTTCTCCTTGCATCCAAAATAAGCCTCTAACTCTTGGGTTTTTACCGCTTTCCCTAAGATATTCTAATTGATTAAGAATAAAAGGAACAAAGCGATTATATAACTCATATTTTTTACCATCTTTATCGATGTATTCATTTTGTAAGCAAGAACCACTATAAGTGGCCTTAACGATATATGATTGTTCTTCGTATGTTGATAAGGTTTCGGCGATACCGATTTCAGGACCAAAGAAACTTTCATTATTACCAAAACCAAACTTTGTAGGCAAAAAGTGGTTATTGATATGTTCATCAACATCATAAGAGATTAAGACATTGGGATTACTAGAAACATATTTACTATAAACATCAGGTGCTTTTTCCTCTAAAAATCTCCATTCCGCAACACCAGTCGCGTTACTTTGTCCCATAATTAAATAGACATCGTCGTAGTGGGTTTCATTATCAACTGGTTTAACGAAATAGCTATAGTCTTCATTTACGCAGCCCACTAGTAATAAAGGAAATAAAAGAATAATTAAACGTTTCATATTTAATGCATGTACTAGTTTAATTCTTTTCAAGAAAGAATGGTAGAACACAGTAATAGAAAGCAACAAAAAAGCCACATTAACGTGGCTTAATTTTTGTTTGAATTAATCGAGATTATTCAAGGTTTCTTAATCTTTCTAATGTTCTTCTTCTATTGGCCATCTTAACGTGGTTAGAAATACCACCCGCTAAAGCAATGATGTTACCAGCGGTTTCCACAAAACCAAACAAATAGATAAGAGCGATTGTGCCAGCAAATTTGGCCATGATTTCAGTTTCATCAACTGGACTACTTTGTTGTAAAGCGTATTCGTAAGCTTGGTTAACCAATATAGCCGCAACAATGATGATCGCGATGATAGCGATAACGCTCATTGAGATACCAACACCAAGAGCGGTGTTTCTTTTTCTTCTGAACTGTTCAATTTCAGCTTGTAATCTGCTTTTATCATTAACAGAATAACCATTAATTGTTTCCATATTCTAATTCCCTCGCTTACTATTTTAGGAAAAAATTAATTCATTTATCAATAAATATCGAAAATATCGATAAAATAGTATTTTTGGCATATTTTTGTATTCAAATCTGTCTATTTTTTTAGCAGTTTTCGATAATTGATTCGTCTTGTATAATGAGGGAGCAAGAAATTATGAAAACAAATAAATTATTAATCAATCTCGGTCTATCATTTCTCACATTATCTATATCAGCCTGTGCTAATACTCCATCAAGTAGTAGCCAAATTAAATTAGAAGAGCACACTATTTCACGTTCGATTGTTGCTGACTATGGTCGACATGTCATAGACAATGTGACATTTTTATATGGCGGAGCATTAATCCCAATTAGTCCAAGTGTTTGTGGCGTTTCTAATTTTGTGGTCGGTGATTATGTTGAAATAACTTACACTGGTGAAGTCTTAGAATTATTGACTTATCCATCAAGATTTAGTGGGGAAATGAATGTCGTTAAAGCCGAACTTTATCCTGCAAGAATAGTGGAATATCTCGTAATGAATGTTCCTGGTGATACCGAAAATAAAGATCTCGTTCCAACAGAAGAGTTTAAAGAATACAGAATGATTTCTGCGGAATATGTCATTAATGAAGATGGGACCTTTGTTTCTTTAGAGTCTTTTATGAAGACCGCTGAAGCGGACACTAAACTCTATGGTAGTAATCCTGCTACATTTAACTCATTCAATGTCACAGCGTTATACTCATATAATCCAAGACCATAACGGATAAATAATTCATTTACGCACTAAAAGGCCTTATGGGTCTTTTTTTGATTAGCGTGCGACATTGTTGTTAATATTTGGCATATTGTTGAAAGTAAAAATAGTTTTTTGTAAACTATAGGCAATTAGAAATGAAGAGGATTTTATAATGAAAAAAAGTTATCTTTTAGTTTCTGCTGTCATGGCCATGTGTTTATGCGCATGTCAAAACAATCCTGGTCCTAACAGTGGAAAATCAACTGAACCATCATTCCAACCAGTTGTGACTCCGACAATGGAAGTGAATTTTGCCAAACTTGAAAATGACGTTATGGTTCCAGAACACGTTAAAGCTTACGTTGATGCAATGAAGGAACAAGAAGCCTTTATTACTTATCCATCTCGTGTTGATAGACTTAATTGTAATATGACATGGCAAGAAGCCGCTGATTACAAAGAAACAACCGATTCACAAAGCAACTATGATGATGATCATACAGGTGGTGTTGACGTTTGTACGATGTTAAAACGTGGCCAAGGTTATAATAATGTCCCAATCGAATTAAAATGGGAAGCTGCTGAAGGTCAAGATTTCAAAGATGCCAAGATTGTCTTCTGGAGCAAACAAGACCAAAGCGATAAGCGTGAAGTTCCAGTCGCAGCTGATGGTGTTAGCGCCAAATTACCAAATTTATTCCGTGGTACCAAATATTACTATCAATTGGTTAAAGGTGAAGAAGCTTCACAAATGAAGAATTTCTTAACTGGTGACTATCCACGTATGATTACAATGGGCGATATTTCTAACGTCCGTGATATTGGTGGTTATGATACTTCCTATGGTGTTAAAACAAACCAAGGTTTAATCTTCCGTGGTGGTGAAATGGCACCAAAAGACTTCAACGATGGTGGTAACCGTCATAACGCTAACTGGACTGATGCCGCTCAAGAAGTCCAAGAAGATGTTATGAACATCGGTCTTGAATTAGACTTAAGAACAAAATCAGGCTCTGGAAGTATGACGGAATCCCCATTAAACTGGGAAGGCGAATGGGAAGCTCCTAACTACAACGCTGACTTAAATAGTGTTACCGAAGCTGGTAACGTCAATGGCAAAGCGCAATACGTTAGATGCGCGATTAATTCCTTCCATAACTTCATCACTGATCAAAATAGAAAGAGTGAATCCGCTAACGCTGGTAGAAACTTAGTCAAAGAAATCTTTGAATACTATGCCCAAGCTGATAAACAACACGTTTATTTCCACTGCTGGGGTGGTGCGGATAGAACTGGTGTTACTGGCTTCTTACTTAACGCTATCTTAGGTGTCAGTTATACTGATGCTATCATCGACTTCGAATTAACAACCTTGACAAATAACAAGAGATGCCATATGCACAATTCCACAAATGCTCATATGCCAAAATTCTTAAATCTCTTTGTAACAGGTTATACATTTGAAAGAGATGGCCAACAATTCGAATATAAATTCGAAGAAGACAAAACACTTCGTTACAATGCTGATAACTTATTAAAGGCTATGGGTGTTGAAGAAGAAACACTTGAAAAGATCCGTGGTATCATGCTTCCAGGCTATGCCGAAGGCAAGTTAACAGAAAACGAAATGGTCAATAAAGGTTCCTATAAATAGACCTCTCTTGTCCAAATAAAACAAATCTTAAAGCGGGACTTCGGTTCCGCTTTTATAAAATTTTTGTTAATTTATTAAATAGTGATAATATATTTGTATGAACGAGAATAAAAAAGTGCTCGATAAAGAGCAAAAAGAACAAAGAGCTATTTATATCGAAAATAAGATTTTAAGTTTCTTACTACCTATTACTGGTGTGGCTGCTTTAATCTTGGGTCTTGTGGGATTCATTTTAACCATTAATGCTGGTCGACCTGGTATTACAGTCTTCTATATTATTTTAACATTATTAGGACTCGCGGGCTCCCTATATGGTGTCCTTCTAATAGTAAGACTTAAAAAACCAGACTTCCTTAAGAGGAAGAAAAAAGAAGAAGTGGAAGATTCAATTCTTCAAGACTAATCCTTCTTCTTTAATAAATAGTCCTTAGAGAGATTAAAGAGCATCTTCTTAAAGACCGCTCTTTTTTCTTTCGGTGTATTTTTCCATTCATCCCTAATGAGCTTAAGTCTTTTAGCAAAGAATGGTAATAGTTCTCTTTCATTAGGTAATTTCTCAACATCAATATTAGTTAAGAAATCAAATATCCCATCAACGAAGTCTTTCTTCATTTCTTCATCATAATTATTAAGAGCGTAGTTCATCGTATCCACAATATGTGTTGATCGAGGCGTATAAGCTTGCTTACGCACAAACTCATGACCCTCAATATCCCATGAAAAAGCGTCATGCTGGAGTAAAAGACCATTACAAGATGAAATAATCTTCTTTTCACGATATTCATTCATTAAACGCCCAATAATTGATTCATCAGGTGTATATTCACGTAATAAATGTAAGATACTCTTATATTCCGTATCGTAACAGTTCTGTGGATAGTTAGGAGCGTCAAAAGAATAAACCCCTAAGAGTTTATATCTCTTATTTAAGCGTTTAGCCGCGGTGATGGCTAAACGTCCACCTTTAGAATGCCCACCGACATACATCTTCTTAAAAACAAAGTTATAAGAAACATCTTGTAAATAACGGAT
>CAMVBL010000047.1 GCA_947165725.1 uncultured Caryophanales bacterium
TTTTAAATGAGCTAACAAATGTTTCGACTAACCAGCCGATTGGATAAACTAATAAGCCTTCAAAGAATGTGAATTTACCATTTACATTCCAGGCATTGGCCCATGTTTTTTTCTCGATTTGGACACCAACTTTGCCATTTTCTCCATTAAATGGTGCGCTATTGCGATATTCAGCACCATCTACATAGCCATAATAACCATATTTGTCAGAACTAATGGATAAGCATGAACGATATGAGGAAATAATGGTGTTCAAGCCATTTTTGTACAAAGTTAAATAGTCATTGGTTGGTACATCATCTAATGTAATACCATTTGCAGGATCACTAGTCATATTCTTGATGTCTTTGTTCATCACAGTCCAGTTGTCCCAAAGCTTTTCGCCAGAGAACTTTTGATAACCAAATTGATCTAAAGCGTTAATAGCTTCAACAAAAGTAACTGTTGTTTTATCATATGTTGCGCCTTTATATGATTTTAAAGCGTTGTCTAAAACATATTGGTCTACTTTTTCGAAGTAAATATTACTTGGAGTCTGAAGACCTGCTTTAACAGCTTCGCTATTCGCTCTTCCAATACCACTAGCGTTATTAGTCGGAACTTTTACCTTATAGTAAATGTTTGTGTTACCTTCGAAAACAGGTTTAGAACCTTCAACTTCGGTTTGATAGTAATCACTAACGCCGTAATCAAAAGCATAAAGGATATGAGCTTTATCAGTTTCTGAACAAAATGAAGCGGTACAACTAGATAAAAGAAGCACACCAGCAAGAACTGTCAATGCTCCTGTGAGTAGTTTTGTTCTTTTTTTCATTTAATAAGTCCTATCTTAAAATTTTAATAATTCTTGCAATAATTGTTTGTTATCATCATACGAACGATTAAGGAAATTTGCTTTAGCAATGATAACAATATCAAATGATTGAGAATTGTAGTCGATCAACGAATCACACATTGATCTAATTTGTCTTTTGATGAGATTGCGAACAACAGCGTTACCTAACTTAGAAGAAACAGAAATGCCCACTCGTGTATATGCATATTCATTTGGGCGATAGTGGATAACAAACGATTGGTTACGCTGCGCTCTACCTTTTTTAATCGCTAGAGCAAAGTCATCACTTGCTTTAATACGATTAATAACTTTCATAATTTTCCTCTAAATTAGTCAGCTAATTTTTTTCTGCCTTTAGCTCTACGACGAGCGAGAACGTTACGACCAGTTGCGGATTTCATACGAGCACGGAATCCGGCTTTGTGTTGATGTTTAATTTTGCTTGGTTGATATGTTCTTTTCATAAAAGAAACCTCCTATTACATAGCGGTAAGAGTTTAACAACATTTATTAATAAATGCAAACAAAATAGGATTTTTACATATTTTTTATGTGATAAGTTGCTATGATTTTTGGATATTTCCACAAATCCACAGGCTGTTGAAAAGTGGAAAACTTATCCACAAAAACAAAGATGTGGAAATGTGGAAAACTCCCTTAAAGGACAAAAAGAAACACTCTCAATGTGGAAAACTTAAAATTGTGGAAATCTTCATACAAAACGAATGTGAATTATTTTATAATAGTTGACACGAAATAGGTGACCGTTATGAATAACTCAGTATCAGAAATTGCCCGAATGTGGGAACAAACATTAAAAATCATTGATGAAAGACTACAAGAAAGGCAAATATTTGATACTTTCTTCGCCGACTCCTTCATTCACAGTTTTGAAGGTGACTCAGTCGTAGTCATGGTGAAGAATTTCACATCCCAAAGATTGTTATCTTCTAAATATATAGATTTAGTAAAAGAAGCTTTTTACGATGTCACTGAAAGAAATTGTAATTTTAAATTCGTTCTTCCAGAGGATGTTGCTAAAAGCAACAATCAACCAGGAACTGTTAAAAAATCTAGTGAAGAACCAGTCTTCTTTAAGGATGCAGAATTAAAAAGTAATTTAACTTTCGATTCGTTTGTTGAAGGTGAATTTAATAATGAAGCTTACCGCGCGGCCACTGTGATCGCTAAAAATCCAGGTAAAGTTTTCAATCCATTATTCATCTATTCAAATTCTGGTTTAGGTAAAACTCACTTACTTCACTCTATTGGTAACTACATCAAAAATGTCAGTAAACCAGGAGCGAAAGTTCTTTATATCGACGCGAATGACTTCGTTGAAGAATACGTAAAATTCGTCAAAGGTGAAAAGGAATCTGAAACATTAAAAGACTTCTTCTCCACTGTTGATGTGCTCTTATTCGATGATGTTCAATTCCTCGAAAATAAGGTTAAAACTGAAGAGATGTTTTTCTACATCTATCAAAAGATGGTAAACAGCAATAAGCAAATTGTTATTACATCTGATAGACAGCCTAATGAACTAAAAGGATTAGAGGATCGTCTTATTACCAGATTCAGCCAGGGCCTTACCGTAAAAATCAACAATCCAGACACAAATACATGTGTGAAGATTCTTGAAAAACAAATTAAAAACGAAGGTCTTAATGTTGATGATTTCGACCCAGCAGTTCTCTACTTCTATGCTGAGAAATTCAGTAGCAATGTTAGGGAATTAGATGGTGCATTTAATAGGTTAATTTTCTACGTCACTTCTATGAAACAAGTTGAGAGGATTACACTCGATGTTGCGATTGAAGCTGTACAGAGTATTACCGGTATCAAAAACGTCGCCGCACAGTTATCTGAACAAAAGATTATTAATGTTGTTGCAGATTACTATAATCTCGCTCCATCACAGTTAATCGGTAAGGTGAGAACAGGGCAAATTGCCTTAGCGCGACACATCGCTATGTATTTAATAAGAATTAATATAGATATTCCATTAACTAAAGTTGGCAACACTTTCGGAGGTCGTGATCATACCACTGTGATGAACGGAATCGCGAAGGTGGAAAGTATGTTGAAAACTGACGAGTCATTAAAAGCGGTTATCAACACCTTACAAAAGAAGCTAAAGTCTAATTGATTTTATTAAAAATAAAATATATCAATTTAAAGTGGACTGTGGTAAAATATTTCTAAGATAGAATTCTTGAGTTATCCACAATATCCACCGACTCAATAATTATTATTAATATAATAAATATATAAAAAGGGAAAGAATAAGTATGAGATTTACAATTAAACGTGAAGAATTCCTTAAAGGCCTAAACATTGCTTCAAGAGCGATTTCTAATAAGAACGCTAAAGCAGTTTTAGAAAATTTTAAATTAGAGCTAAACGAAAAAGGTTTATTCATTACTGGTACTGATGAAAACATTTCTATTAAGACTCAAGTTCCTTATAAGTTAGGTGAAGAAGATATCATCAGAAACTATAAAGAAGGTTCAGTTTTAATTAAGGCTAGATTATTGGTGGAAATGATCAGAAAGATGGATACTGAAGAAATCACTTTAGATGTTATTGATTCCACAATTGCAACAATCAGTAATAGCAATAACCGTTCTGAATATAGTTTAAACTGCGTTAAGGTTGACGAATATCCAGACCTTGATTTAGAAGCTAACGGTACAGAATTAACTCTTTCTAGAGCCGATTTTGATATCTTAGTTAGCCAAACAACATTCGCAGCATCTTTAAAAGAACAACGTCCAATCCTCACAGCATTAAATCTTGAAGCTAGCAATGGTATCTTAACCGCTACTGCAACAGACTCTGCTCGTATGGCTAGAAAGACATTAAGCATTCCTCTTGGTGTTGAATTTGTGGCTAATGTTCCTGCTAAGATGATGAATGAAGTTGACCACCTTTTAGAAGGTAGAGAATCAGTTACTATCGCTTTTAGCGATAAGAAAGCATTGTTCACCATTGGTACAACTATTGTTGCTACTAGATTGATCGCGGGTGATTATCCAAATACAAAGAACATTGTTCCAAAGGTCACTAACTACTTATTAGAAGTTAACGCTAATGATTTAATGAAGGCTATCGAAAGAGCAAACATCTTATCTATTGATAGAGAGAACATTGTTGATTTATCCATGAGTGAAGATAGCATTGAGATCTCTGCTAAATCCAGCCAAGTTGGTTCTGCGGTTGAAAGAATTGATGTCTTCAAATATGTTGGCCAAAACTTACACATCTCCTTCAACAGTGGATTCGTTATTGAAGCTGTTAAAGCTCTCGGAAGTGCAGATGTCACACTTGCATTTGTAGGCGAAATGAAGCCATTTGTGGTTGAAAATGCTTCAGATGACTCGGTCGTCCAAATTGTCACTCCAATCCGTACATATTAGGCCAAAAACACCTATTCTAAAGATATTACAAAATAAGGGAATAATTTATTCCCTTTTTAATTTATATGTTCTATAATAAACATACAGGAGTTTTTGTGGCCCAAAAAAGCATTAAATTAAAAGAAGGTGAAACCTTCATCACACTTGGTGTTTTGCTTAAACTCACAGGTATCATTGATACTGGTGGACAAGCAAAATATTTTCTTAGTGAAAACGCTGTTTTGGTAAACGGAGAGGAAGAAAATCGTCGCGGTCGTAAATTATACCATGGCGATGTCATTCAGTTCCGTAATATGTCCTTTTTAATCGATTAGACATGCAGATCAAGAACATCAGCCTCAAAAATTTCCGTAACCACTCTTATCGTAATTTTGATTTCTCTAACAATTTGAATGTGATTACTGGCGAGAATGCTGTCGGTAAAACAAACATTGTAGAAGCAATCTACTACTTATCATTATGTCGTAGCTTTAGGGCTAATGATGATAGTGAATTAATCAAAAGAAATCATGAACGAGCGGAGATTAATGCGACTATCTTGGAAGGAGAATTAACTAGAAAGATTAAAGTCAATATTACGAAAAATGGACGCGCAATATTGATAAATGGCAAAAACATCTCTAAGTTATCTGAGCTATCTAAATGCGTTAATGTCATTTTGTTTCAGCCTAAAGATGTGATGCTCTTCAGTGGTCCACCAAGAGATAGAAGAAATTTCTTAGATATTTCTATATCTAAAAAGAGTGCAATGTACTTAGATTACATCTCGCGTTATGACAAAGTACTTAAAGAGAGAAATGATTTACTTAAAAGTGAAAAAGTAGATCGGACTTTACTCGATGTTACAACAGAAATGCTAGTGAAATTATCGGGTTCAATCATCTCTTATAGACAGATGTATGTCAAGGATATCAACGATATCCTTAATAAAATAACGCGCGCGCTCACAGGCGTTAAAGAAACATTCGAAGTTAAGTATTACCCATTCGTGCCTTATGATGCTGACTTCAATGAGAACGCGAAAAAAGCATTCAAACGCGCTGAGGAAGGCGATTTCAAGCATAAGCAAACTTCCATAGGCGTTCATCGAGAAGACATTTCTATCAGCCTAAACGGACGTGATATTGCCACGTTTGGTAGTCAAGGTGAGAACAGAATTGCCGCTCTCGCATTAAAACTCAGTCCTTACTTCTTAATTGAAGACAAGGATAAAAAACCAATCATTGTTCTTGATGACGTGATGAGTGAGCTAGATCAAAATCATCAAGAAAGACTAATCAAATTTTTAAGAAAGTTTAATCAAGTGTTCATTACCGCCACGAAATTAGATATTCCTGACTGTAATCACTTATTAATAAAACAAGAAGAAAAGGAGGTCTTCTAATGGAAGAAGAAAAGAAAGAAGTCGTAGAAGAGACAAAAGCTCCAGAAACCGCTCCAATTCCTGAAGTTAATGTCTCAGAGATGAACGAAGAAGAAGCTCAACTCGAAAAAGCTGATGCAAAATACGACGCAGGTAACATTCAAGTCTTAGAAGGGCTTGAAGCCGTCAGAAAAAGACCTGGTATGTATATCGGTACTACATCAAGTGCAGGTCTTCATCACCTCGTTTGGGAAATCGTTGATAACGCAATCGACGAAGCCTTAGCGGGTTATTGTACCGAAGTTAAAGTCACCATTAATTCAGGCGACACAATTACCGTTGTTGATAATGGTCGTGGTATCCCTGTTGATGTGGTTAAGAAATCTGGTTTATCCGGTGTTGAAACTGTTTATACAGTCTTACACGCTGGTGGTAAATTCGGTGAAGGTGGCGGTTATAAAGTATCCGGTGGTTTACACGGTGTTGGTGCTTCCGTTGTTAACGCCTTATCTGAATGGTGTGAAGTCACAGTCCATAAAGATGGTGGTGTTTATTACATTAAGTTCGTTAACGGTGGCAAAATTGTTGAACACTTAAAGAAAATTGGTACTTGTGATCCAAAAGCAAATGGTACAACGGTTACATTTAAACCAGATGCAACAATCTTCACAGATACAACTGTTTACGATTACACAATCATTCGTGACAGAATGAGACAAGTTGCCTACTTAAATAGAGGCATTAAGATTATTGTTGAAGACGCTAGAACTCCTGAGAAAGTTCATGAAGAATTCTGCTACAAAGGTGGTATTAAAGAATACGTCTTATTCATCAATAACCACAAAACAAGATTATTTGACGAAGTTATTTATTGCGAAGGCACCGCTCCTATTACTTTAGCCAGTGGTAGTGAAGCCCATGTTTATGCTGAAATCGCAATGCAATATGATGACGGTTATTCATCAAACGTCTATTCTTTCTGTAACAACGTTCATACCCACGAAGGTGGTATGCATGAAACAGGTTTCAGAGATGCAATTAGAAGAGTCATTAACGCCTATGCAAGACAAAACAAGTTCTTAAAAGATGGTGAAGATGACTTAACAGTTGATGATATTACCGAAGGTTTAACATGTGTTATTTCTGTTAAACACCCAAACCCACAATTTGAAGGTCAAACAAAGACAAAATTAGGTAACTCTGAAGTTCGTAAGATTGTCTCTCAAATCGTTGGTGATCAATTAAATAGATTCCTCTTAGAAGATCCTCGCTTAGCTAGAATAATCATGGAGAAGATTGTGACAGCGGCTAATGCAAGATTAGCAGCGAGAAAAGCTAGAGAAGAAATCCGTCGTAAAGGCGGTCTTGAACTTAACACATTACCTGGTAAATTAGCGGATTGCTCAAGTAAAAATCCTGAAGAATGTGAATTATATATCGTCGAAGGTAATTCCGCTGGTGGTAGTGCTAAAAACGGTAGAAATAGAGAAACGCAAGCCATTCTTCCATTGCGTGGTAAGATTCTTAACGTTGAAAAAGCTCAAGCTAAACGTATCTTTGCTAATGCTGAAATCGGTAACATGATTACCGCTATCGGTGGTGGCATTGATCCAGAATTTGATACAAGCAAGATTAGATACCATAAAATTGTTATCATGACCGATGCTGACGTCGATGGTTCTCACATCCGTATCTTATTATTAACTTTCTTCTATAGATTTATGCGTCCTTTAATTA
>CAMVBL010000048.1 GCA_947165725.1 uncultured Caryophanales bacterium
AGTCAAAAGACTGGTAAGATTGCTTTCTTTAGCTGGAAATTATGTTCTAGAGTGACTGAAGAACTTAAGAAAACTGAATCATTAAAACTTTATCAAGAATTAGAAACACCACTGACTGATACCTTAGCGGATATGGAAATTGAAGGCTTCCCAATTGACGTTAAAGTATTGGATGAATTTGGTGATGAATATAAAAAGAAAGCTAAAGAGTTAGAAGAAGAAATCTACGCTTTAGCGGGTAAGAAGTTTAATATTGCTTCCCCTAAACAAATCGGTGAAATCTTATTTAATAAATTAGGTCTTTATGCGAATAAGAAGTTATCCACTTCTGTTGATTCTTTAAAAGAAATCGCTAATGAACATCCTATTGTTAACAAGATTTTAGAATATCGTAAATATTTCAAATTAATTACTACTTACGTCGAAGGTTTAAAGAAGCATATTTATCCAGATGGTAAGATCTACGCGAAGTTCAATCAAGCGCTTACCACTACTGGAAGATTATCTTCTTCTGAACCAAATTTACAAAATATATCTGTTCGTGATGAAGAAGGTAAACTCATTAGAAAAGCCTTCTATTATCCAGATGAAAATTATGAGATTTTATCTCTCGACTATTCCCAAATTGAACTCAGAGTTTTGGCCGCTTTAAGTAACTGCCAAGGCTTAAAAGATGTCTTCCTCTCTCACGAAGATATTCATAGTGCGACCGCTAAGAAGATATTTAACCTTCAAGGAGAACCAACACCATTACAAAGAAGAAAGGCTAAAACCGTTAACTTTGGGGTCGTATATGGCATCTCTGATTGGGGGTTAGCAGAGCAACTTGAAATCGGTCCAAAAGAAGCTAGAGAAATTATTAATTCTTTCTATAGTTCATATCCAGAAGTGGCCACATTCTTCCAACGTATTGTCGCTGATGCCACTAGAGATGGTTATGTCTCTACACTATTAGGAAGACGTAGATACTTAAGAGAATTACATGACGCGAATTATAACGTCAGGGAATCCGCGAAAAGAGCGGCAATGAACGCTCCTGTTCAAGGCACCGCTGCGGACTTAATTAAATATGCGATGAATAAAGTACATCAAGCTTTGCTTGATAATAAGTTAGAAACTCGTATGATTTGTCAAATCCACGATGAACTTATCTTTAGAGTGCCTAAGAAAGAAAAAGAAACTGCTTATAAATTAATTAAGGATATTATGGAGAATGCCTTACTTATCGATGTGCCATTAGAAGTTGATGGCGGTTTCGGTAGAGATTGGTATTCCGCTAAATAGGTTTAAAGATTATGCCAGAATTACCAGAAGTAGAAACAGTTAAAAATGTCTTATTACCGATTATTAAAGATCGTAAGATTATTGCTATTGAAGTTTTAAGAAAAAGTATCGTTAATGGTCTAGATGAGGAGTTTATTTCATTCTTTAAGAATGAAACATTTTTAAATATTACTAGACGTGGTAAATTCTTACTTATCCATTTAACCAATGATAAAGTACTCATCTCCCATTTAAGAATGGAAGGTAAATATATTGAGTTATTAGAGAGAGAAGAAAACACTAAATACGCACGTGTTGTCTTCCATCTTGATAATGGGCATAAGCTCTGCTACGACGATTCAAGATCTTTTGGCAGAATGATTATGTCTAATGAAGATAATTATTTAAAAGAAAAAGAAATCGCAAAATTAGGACCAGAACCTTTTGAAGTCGATGATGTTTCTAACTTAGTAAAAGAGTGCCAAAAAATGAGTCTTCCTATTAAGACCGCTTTACTTACTCAAACTCTTATTACTGGCTTAGGAAATATCTATGTTGATGAAGTCCTTTTCGCTAGTAAAATTCATCCTTTGACTCCAGCGAAATTTATCACTAAAAATGAATGGGAAACCATCATCAAAGAATCAAAGAGAATTCTCACTGAAGCGATCAAAGCGGGTGGCTCCACAATCAAGAGTTATCACCCTGGTAAAGACATCTCAGGAGAATTCCAAACAAAACTCCTCGCTTATGGCCGAAAAGGTGAAAAGTGTGTTTCACGTCACGCTTTTATGCGCTTTATTGCCGTAAATGGCCGTGGCACCACCTATTGTCCGAAGTGTCAAATCAAGCTTGGAGCGCCGATTAGAATAGCAATTGTAGGAAAGATTGCCTCAGGTAAATCCACTGTCTTAGATGAGTTTGTTAAAGGTGGTTATTGCACTATTTCTTCTGATGAAATTGTTCATAAACTATACACTCAAAATGATGTCCAAAATCTCATTAACAAACGTCTTAAAGTTAAAGGTGAAAAATCATTCGTTGATAACCTTAGAGATCATATCGAAAAGCATCCCGCTGATTTAGAAAAGTTAGAGAAGATTGTTCATCCATTAGTGAAGAAAGAAATTGAATTAACATTTAAGAATTCTAAGTCTCCATTACTAGTGGCCGAAGTTCCACTATTATTCAAAGCCAAGATGCAAGACATGTTTGATGTCATCATTGGTGTGGATATTGATGAGAAGATTCAGATTGAAAGACTCAATCTTAGAGATAAAGAAAAAAGCGCTTTTTTAAAGCGCATTAATGATGAGAATAATTTGTTCGAAGAACATCGATTAGATTTAGACTTTATCGTTAATAATAACGATACTTTATCTATTTTAAGAAATGATACAAGAGCGATTATTGATAAATTGCTAAGTCGCCTAAATCCACTTCTTGACCGCACATCGATCTAATTGTCTTCACGATTTGTTTAGACATAATCGCACCGGCTTTAGAATTGCATTCATAGAGCACTTCGATTTCATCTAATGTGAAGTTACTAGTAAAGACTGTGAAGAGTCTTTTGTTATAACGTGATGAGATGATTTCATTGACAATCGCGTCTCTAATGAAGTCATTTTTGAATTCATGACCAAAGTCATCGATAACTAAGACTGGCACTGTGCAGTATTGTTCTAACTTTTTCTTGAATTCTTCATTGTTTTTCTTGTTTAAGTCACTTAATTCAAGAATACGTTTTGAAGCGTTCATAAAGCAGATTGGAACTTTACCTTTAATTTCTCTTTTTGCTAAGTCGATAGCTATCGCTGCAGCGTAATATGACTTACCACTTCTCATACCACCAGTGAGGTAGATCCAGTTAGTTTCTTCATTCTTGATATACTTGTTATAAACAACAGTGGCTTTTGTTCTACCTTTAGTTCTATCAAGTTCTGGCATTGTGACATCAAGCCATTCATCTGGGAAATCTTGAATGAGGAACTGCCTTTCAAAACTGACACGTTTTAGAAGTGTTGGACATGGAATAAGCTGTGTTTCCACGACACCGTTATTAAATGTGACTTTACTTGTTAAGTAAGCATTTTCTTTCTTGCACTGTTTTAGTCCAGGACAATTTGAGCAGTAATTGATGTCTCTTGCAAAATCATAGATTTTGATTACATTAGAATCAATATCTTCATCACTCATTCCTAAGTTCTTGCAATACTTGATTGCTTTTGGACATTGGTGAATCACTTCTTTCATTTGATCTAGTAAAGAATCATCTGCTGTGATTTTAAGATTGTTTACTTTAAGCCTTTCCACCGTCATCACCTCCATTTAATTCATCCATTAATCTATCCCACTCTAATTCCCAGTCACCATCATCATTGGTCTTGGACTTATCAGTGGTATTTTCTTTATCTGGTTTAATGCTCTCCACTGGGAGCACCATTTTCTTTGTTACTTTCTTTCCGCGCGTTTTCTTATCTATCTTTCTTAAATAGTTCATCGCATCGACTGCGGTTCTAGCTTCTTCTCTAACAAGAGAGGCTGCAACTTTTTCAGCATAGGCTCTTGAGAGAACGTTATCCGCTTTTGTGAGAACATAATCTACAACTGCATTTATGACTGGATTTGGTAGATGGTAGTTCTTAGATAAATCATTGATTAATCTAATATCCGCAGTTGCAGGTTTTGTACCATCTTGTAAGTAAGCTAGATAATCCTTTGGCGCTTTAGTTTCCATAAGATTGATCTTCTTTGCAAGATCACTATTACCAGTATTGAGGTTTGGTCCTTCATCTACATCTTTACCTCTATAGCGGTATTTGTAGTTACTTGCCTCTTGCATGATCTTTGTTAATTTATCAAAGTCAATTCTTTGGCCTTTTGGTTTATCCAAGTCATAGACTTGATTGACAAGATTTGCCGCATCTTTTTCATTCACACCATTGAGTGTGGCAAGTCTTTCGACTTCCTTCATTTCTTCTTTTCTGAAGGCTGATTCTTTGAGCTGCGATATTTCCTTTAAGGAATCAAAGAACTCTTCATAATTGAACTGTCCTTTAATCTTGCCTCTATTACGGCCTTTGACTACTTGTTTGCTATCAGCCGCTTCTACGAAGGCTTCGTCATCAAGTTGCGGATGGAAGACTTCTGCGAATGACGCAGTGATTTCTGTGCCATAGTCTTGTTTAGCGTCTAATAAGTAGATCTTCTTAAGTCTAGAAGCATTACTTTCACCGATACTTCTGATTAACATGCCATATAGTAATGTATCATCGAAGAAGCCACTTGGGGACTTAGGAGCATATAGTTCGTAATGGTAGATTTTGAAATCTTCACCTTCACTGACAAATGTCTTAAGTAGACCCGCTGCTTCAAGATATCTTCTGGCATCAACAAACGCACTAGCGGGCATCCTCATACGCAAGAATACTTGCTCGTGTGTACATAATGGTGAGACCCTTTCATTATTAGCTTCACTCCAAAGTGTCATGTATAAAGATAAGGCCTCAAAGCCTATCATTGGTTGGTAGAGATTACTCAAAGTATCGCGGTCATAATCCGCGATGAGAGAGGCTAATCTTACTTCTAGGAAATCTTGGTGTGCTAATACTTTCATAAGGGAGTCTTTCAATGTTGGTGTCGCTATTATCACACATAGAAAAAGCAAAAGTAAAATGAAAAAGATATGCACATTTTTAGGCGCATACTTATCCACATCATGTGTATAAACATTTATATATTCATATATAAATAAGTTAAATAATTACACTTTTTTAAAACTTATCCACATTAAAATTTGTGGAAAAAAGAGTTTTTACAACGACATTTATAAAATTAAGTATATAATGTTAGGCGTAATAATAACTATTATTAAGGAGAAACTAGTCATGATTAGAAAAATTGCAATATTAACAAGTGGCGGTGATGCCCCAGGTATGAATGCGTGTTTACGCGCTTGTATCCGTGCAGGTTTATATCAAGGCAAAGAAATGTATGTCGTCTATGATGGCTTACGTGGTTTAGTCGAAGGTGATATCCGTCAAGTTAATAAAGACTTCACCCAAGATATCATTAATAGAGGTGGCACAATTATTAGAAGTGCCCGTATTCCAGAATTCAAAGAAGAAGCTGTGAGTAAGAAAGCAGCGGATAACCTTAGAGACTTTGAAATCGATGCTTTAATTGGTATCGGCGGAGATGGCACTTTTAGAGGTTTACAAGCCTTATCTAAACATGGCGTAATCTGTATTGGTATTCCAGGCACAATTGATAACGATGTCGGTAGCACTGATGAAACAATTGGCTTTGCCACCGCGCTTAACACAATTTGTGATTGTGTCGATAAACTTAAAGATACATCTGGTTCTCACCAACGTTGTTCCTTAATTGAAGTTATGGGTCGTCATTGTGGTGATTTAGCAATGTTTGCTGCTTTAGCAGAAGGCGCTGAAGGTGTCATCTGTGTCGAACATCCACTTAAGAAGGAAGTCTTATTCCGTAAATTAAGAAAAATGAAAGCCCAAAATAAGAGCCACGCGATTATTATCGTCAGTGAAAACTTATTAGATATTAACGAATTAGCGGGTGAAATCGCTAAGGAAACAGGCTTTGATACAAGAACTGAAGTTCTCGGTAGATTACAAAGAGGTGGTTCTCCAACCGCTCACGATAGAATCTTAGCCGCGAGATTTGGCGCTAGAGCTATCGAAATCTTATGTGATAAAGAACCAACAAGTAGAATTGTTGGTATTAAGCAAAACGAAATCGTTGATTACCCAATCGACGAAGCCGTTGAAATGAAACATAGACATACGCATGGATTAAGAGACTTAATCGACATGCTCCAATAATTGTTATTTTAAAAAGGATAAGCCCGCTATTGTATTGCGGAGGGAAAGAATTAAATTATGAAAGTACAACAACATGATGGTTCCATTATTGAAATGGAAAAAACAAGTGCAGAAGCATTAGAAGTATTAAACCATTCTACTTCTCACTTATTAGCGCAAGCTATTACTGAACTTTATCCAAAAGCCTTATTTGGTTTTGGACCGGCCATTGAAAATGGCTTCTACTATGATATCGATTTCGGTGAAGATGTCATTACCGAAAACGATCTTCCTACCATCGAAAAGAAGATGAGAGAATTAGCAGGAAAAGATTTAAGAATTGTTCGTGAAGAACTCTCTAAAGAGCAAGCTCTTGAACTCTTTAAGAACAATCCTTACAAGGTTGAATTAATCAAAGAGATTAATGAAAGTATCACTATATTCAAACAAGGTGACTTTGTAGACTTATGCCGTGGACCGCATATTATGTCCACAGGACTCATTAAACATTTTAAACTACTTTCTTTAGCAGGTGCCTACTGGAGAGGTAATAGTAAAAATAAGCAATTAACAAGAATATATGGTACCTCTTGGTATACCGCGGAAGATTTAAATAAATGGCTCGAAATTCTTGAAGAAAGAAAGAGAAGAGACCACCGTATCTTAGGTAAACAATTAGGCATCTTCATGTATGATGACCTCGTTGGTAAAGGTTTACCAATGTGGTTGCCAAATGGTTTCATAGTGAGACGCTTATTAAGCGACTATATCATGGATAAAGAAATAGCCTTAGGCTATAAACACGTCTTAACTCCATGTTTAGGTAACGTTGAATTATATAAGACATCTGGTCACTGGGCCCACTACCAAAAGGATATGTTCCCAAAGATGGATGTTGATAATGAATCATATGTCTTAAGACCAATGAACTGCCCACATCATATGGTCATGTATAGAAGTGCTTTGCACTCTTATCGTGAATTACCATTAAAGATTGCGGAAATCGCCGCTGACTTCCGTTTTGAAGCTTCAGGTGCCTTAACTGGCATTGAAAGAACAAGAGCGTTCTATCAAAATGACTCCCATATCTTCTGTATGCCAACTCAAATCGGTGATGTCTTTAAAGAAGTTACTAAACTCATTCTTGATGTCTACCACGACTTTGG
>CAMVBL010000049.1 GCA_947165725.1 uncultured Caryophanales bacterium
GGTTTGAGTACCACAAGCAACTAACATAGAGGTGGCAAGTAACAATGTAAGTAATTTCTTAACTTTCATAAAAATGCCTCCATTAAAAAATTGGTAATATTTTACATTTATAAATTTCATATGTAAAGAGTGTTTGTATATATGCGCATATTATAGAGCCCTCACGAGAAACTCAGATTGGAAAAAATAGCCCAAAATAGCGGTAAAAAATAAAAACGCCCCTGAAAAGGGCAATTTTTTCATAAAGTTTACAAATAAATAAATTAGTAAATTATTTGTTGGTTATAGCGTAGTAAATGCACGGATGCTTAGACCCTTGATACTCAATTACCTCGGTTTTTTCGATTTTTTTCATACCACATTTTTGCATCACTCGACCACTGGCGGGATTCTCAATAAAGTGTGCCGCCACCACTGTTTTATAGCCAATTCTGAATAGTTCTTTTATTGCAATTTCCAATGTCTCAGTAGCGTAGCCTTTATTCCAATAATCTGGATGCAAACAGTACCCCACTTCTATCTCATCATTTTCCACATTTACATCATTGAGAAGACCAATAAATGATTTATTCAAATAAATCCCATAGCAAAATCTCTCACTTTTTTGGGTGTTTTCTTTGAGCCTAGCAAAGAACTTTTCTCTAGCGGCATCATCAGTGAAAACTGGTAGCATGTATGTCTTACCAACAAGAGCGTTTTCAAACACAGAAAAGACATCGTTTCTATCACTATCTTCAATTGATTTTAAGACGAGGTTTTTTGTGGTTAATATTTCTTTTCTTTTTAACATAAATCTTTATAGAAAGAACGCTCGGGTGAGCGCTCTTATCTTATTATATATTTATAATTACCAAATCTTAACTCTTTGGTTTTCTGGAATGTACATACCATCGCCTGGTTGGATGTTATAGAAATTAACGAATTCATCGAATTGAGCTAAGGTGACATTCGCTCTTAAATAATGGAATGGGTGCTCATCTTCTCTAAGGGTTTGAGCGTAATCCATACCAAATGGAGCATTGCACCAGACATAAGCATATGATCTGAAGAATAAGTCGTAGTCGAAGTTAGGAATCTTCTTAGCTAAGTGCAACATGACTCTCATGCCGCCCATATCAGCGGTTGCTTCGGTATTGTTCTTTTCACCAATAGCTTTAGTGTCACCATAAAGAGTGATGTTGTTATAGAAGTTGACCATCTTTTGCACTTTGGCTTGGAATTTGTTCCAATCTGTCTCAGTCCACCAGCTGGATTGTCTACCATATTCATCAAATTGTGAGCCACTGCTATCAAAGCCGTGTGTAATTTCATGACCGATAACAGTACCTAATGTGCCATATAACACTTCGACATCTTCGCTATATAAGAATCCTCTAACAAGACCGTTAAGGATAACGAATGAGTTAGTTGTTGGACTATAGAAAGCGTTATTTGTGTATGTTGGCATAATACTCCATTCATTACTTGGCAATGGAATACCACCGAAAATAGTGTCAACATAGGCAGAACGGTAGCGATTTAACAAGGTAGCACCAGAAACTGTTGCTAGATCATCGTCTTGAATTTCAACAAAGTTTTTATAGAAATCTGGATAACATGATTCAAATTTCATCATTTGGATTTTTCTAATCGCTCTTTGTCTTGTGGAATAGCCAAGCCATGTTTCTTCCGCGAAGATTTCTTCAAAGCCACCTAAGATGTCAGTGATTAATTGTGCGACTTTCTCTTTAATTACTTCACTACCTTGAGTGGCAAGATATGATTGTTCATAAAGAATTGGGAACGCTGCGGTCGCTATTTTTGTTAAGGCACGATCGCCATCATAGTAATGGATATAAGCTTCATCACCAAACATGAGGCCATTAGAATATCTATACATTGTTGTTAGGCTCACGTTGAGGTTTTTGTAATTGTAAATACCAGCGAGGAAACGGCAAGCAAATTCAATTCTTATTTTAATAAGGTTTTCTAATGCTGCGCGTTTATTAACAGCATAATTTTCATAGATATTGTAGAAGACAGAATCATAGTGATTTGGAATCCAAATCGTAGCATCTTCGGCAACACCTAAATCTAATAAAGCACTCTTAAGAGGAGCCCATGGAATTTCATTGGTTTCATAACCAGTTGCACCACCATTGTAGTGGGAATAAGCAGTACTAATGAAATTATATTCAATATCGCCAGCGGCATTTCTTTCAGCTTCACTTGTGGAAACACCAAAAGCGTTATCTAAGATATCAAGGACTTTGAATAATTCTTGAGCGAAGACTTCACCACCTTGATATGTGCTATAAAGCCAAATCATAGATAAACTATTGTAGTTACCACTGAAGTAGCCATCATCAACACCGATTTCATAACTATCACCATCTTTATTGATTGTGAAAAGTGGCGCAGCTGATGTAAATGCATCTTTGCTGCTTAAATAATTTTCTAAATTGAATGAAGATATATAGCTAGCGGCACCTGGAGCATCGCCTTCGGTTGCTAAATTACCAAAAGCCCAAAGAATATCGTTATTGATGGTTTCGTCACCATAGAAAATATCATTTAGGGCTTGATTAATAAAATAATCAGATCTACCAAACGCACCACCATCACCAGAAAGAATGTTTTCATAGTTAACAGAGGCATAGAAGTCGTCTTTCAAGGATGGCTTTTTAATCTTGTTAATTTGACCATTGAGGTTTGAGTTAATCCAAGGCGCACCTTGAAGATCGGATTTTTTAGCACCTGGTTGTAATTGATAATCGAGTAAATCAAAGCTAAATACTGGGTCACCGTTAACAAATTGAGCGGTATATGATTGATTACCCGTCACAGCGGTCACTTCTGGAGACCAGCCAGAGAATGTTTGCTTAAAACCACCCACTGTTGGTTTTGTTGGTCTATCACCATCGTATGTTGGAATAGAACCATAAGCGACATTTTCATCGACTTCTAACGTTGAACCATCATAGTTTAACCAAGTGACTGTATATCTTTTGATGTTTGAAGTGAATGTTGCGACATAAGTAATATCACCTGTCACAGGGCCAACTTCTGGGGACCAGCCTTTGAAAGCGTAGTCAAAACGACCATCACCAATTCTTTGTGGTTCAGCGCCATCATAAGTAGGAACCGTGCCATACGGTACATTGTTATCTGTCTCTAAGATGACGCCATTGTAGTTCATCCAAGTGACTGTATATTTTCTTGGGCCTTCTTCAAAAGTCGCGGTATATTGCGCTGGACCAGTGACTGGTACGACTTCTGGAGTCCAGCCAGTAAATTCATATGAGAAACGATCTGTTTGTGGTTTTGTTGGGGTGGCACCACTATAGGTAGGAGTTTTACCATATTCGACTTCATCGACACGTAAAACATTGCCATCGTAGTTTTTCCAAACGATTTCGTATTTCTTAAGTGTTTCTTTAAATGTAGCGACATAATCTATGTTGCTTGTGACTGGCGCTAGACTTGGAGTCCAACCAGCAAATGTGTAGTCATATTGTTCATCAGCAGCCTTAACAGGATCTAGTCCGTTATAATTTGGATTAGTTCCTTCTTGGACTTTTTCATCAACTTCTAAGATAGTTCCGTCAAAGTTTTTCCAAGTGACCGTATATTCTTTTGGTGCTTGGCTAGTGCTAGAGCTCAAACTTGAGCTTGAACTTGAACTCGTAACAGTAGTACCTTGACATGCAGTTAATAACAAAGAGAAGACGCCTAGAGTAATTGTGATTTTATTTAGTTTTTTCATACTCTTTTCCCCTATTGGCTATAAATCATACACGAAAACGCGTGCATGACAAACATTTTTGCATTATTTTTTGTTAAGAGTTTTAAGCGGGTTTTGTGATTTTTTCTCATTTATTCTTAAAAAGTTCTATAAAAATATTTTCTTGGAATTTTATATTCCATGTTGGCTGTTTTGATAAAAACCACTAACAAAACGAGAAGAAAACTAAATGTTACAAATAATTAAAAATAGTCAATGAAAATTGATACCATTTCCATCGTTTTTTCTTAATCAAATTTTCTTAACTTTTTAAAAATATTTCTTTATCGTTTTTTATGCAAAAAGATTTGACTACATCAAGACATAAATTATATTGGCTCAAAAGTAAAAATTAATTAGAAAAAGTAAACAAAATAGTTTGGCATTGATATAAGAAATTTATTTGTTAAAATACAAAAGTATTATGACATTATTATCATCAATCGGCGCTCTCCCAAGTAATTTACACGTTAACTATTATTTCGAAGTTTGTTCGTTAGTGTTCCTTGTGGCAATTACGATTGCATACTATGCTAGAAAGAAGTTCCCTGTATCTACTTATCGCCTCTTTGGTGTCGCTCTTATCACTCTTGTCGTTAACGTATCATTAAGTATCTTATTCTGCGTTTTATTAGACCATTCTAATGTTGTTCCAATCAAATGGGTTGAAGCAGTTGCGCAGTTATTCTTCTTTATGCAATACGTGGAGTCTTATCTCATCTTTGCGTATGTTTTATATTCCATTGGTAAATCATTAAAATATTCCCCTATTTACTTATTAACCACTATCCCATCAGCCATTGGGGCGATTTTCATGTTTACCAACTGTCTCCACCATCTAAACTTTTCATTTGTGTTAAATAGTGAAACCGGCGTCTATGATATGATCCCAGGACCCGGTTTTATTTTGATGTATGTCATTAACTGGGGCATGAATACTTTGGCCACCTTGATTTACACAATCGTGCTTAGAAAATCATTACCAAAGCAAGTTTTAAGCACCTTGTTATGTGTGATGGGTATTGTCGCGACCGCTTCAATTATTCAAACCCTTGTTCCACATGTCATTCTTTCTGGCACATCATTTACTCTTTCCGTGATGCTCGCAGTTGTTTCTGTTTGTGATCCTGACGTTAAGGTTGACCGTTTCTCAAAGGCATTTAATAACGAAGCCTTTATTGAGTACATCAATGTCCAAAGATTTGAAAAGCAAAGAAAATACTACATCATCTTTGATATTGAAAGCTTTGGTATGTTCTCCGAGAAGTTTGGGGTTGTCGCCTCTAACGAACTTGTTTCTATCGTTAGAAAGTTCATCGAAGGCGTTAATAAGAAATCATTTATCTTTAGAACCACTTCTTCACGTTTCGTTGTTTTATTAAGAAATGAAAAAGAACAATTAGAAATGGTTAATGCGATTAAAGAGAGATTTGATAAGCCAGTACGTGTTAAAGGTAACGAAGTAGTTCTCACTATTAATCTTTTCTATTTTGTTAATAACAAAGCCTTCTATAATTCCGATTTATACAATAACTTCATCACTAGAACACTCTCCGCGATTAACTTTAAAGATTCTAACTGCATTGAATTAGGTGAAGAATTCATGGAACGTGTTAATAGAGATAGAAAAATTAGAGATATCTTAGAAAACTGCTTAAAAACAAAGACTGGTTTATATATGGTTTATCAACCAATCTTTGATATGAAAAATAAGTGTTTTAATCACTGCGAAGCATTGATTAGACTTGATAACGACGAATTAGGTTATGTCGGTCCAGGCGAATTCATTCCAATCGCTGAAAGCTTTGGTTTAGCTAATCAAATTGACTTCTTTGTTTTAAACGAAACATGTGCGTTCTTACAAAGACATCCAGAAATCGAAAGCTTAGAAGTTAATATCTCCTGTGCGGAATTCTTTAATAATCCAAGCGAAAGATTCCTTAAGACAATTAACCAGTATGGCGTTGATCCAAATAGACTTTGCCTTGAAATTACTGAAACAATCGCGGTGAAATATCCAACTAAGACCAGAGAGTTTATGAACGATTTAGGCCAACACGGTATCAAGTTTGCGATGGATGACTTCGGCAGTGGCTACTCCAATATGGCGAGATTCATCACACTACCATTTAGTGTTGCTAAACTAGATAAATCCTTATTAGGAGAAGCTGCAAACGTAAAGGTCTTCTTTGACGCTGCTGTTAACTTATTCAGAAGTTTGGAAATCCCTATCGTCATTGAAGGCGTTGAAAATGAAGAACAATTAGCAATGTCTAAAAATAAGAAGATCGATTTCGTCCAAGGTTACTACTTCACCAAGCCTTTAAGAGAAAAAGAATTGTTAGAGTTCTTAAACAGCAATAAAAATAATTAACCTCATTTTGCATTATTTTCTTGCAATAGTTTTTTGATGCGTTTATTATGAAACCTTGCGATTAAAGCATTTAAACGAATATTTTGATAAATATTAAATTGAGAGTGTGACTATCATTTGTTTACACTTTTTTATTATTTGTAACATTTATTTTTGTTATTCTTGACCACTAAAAACTTCTATCACTTTGATAGTAATTTTGACCATATATTTATAAATAAATAGGAATAATTTTTTATCACGATTGTCTTTTTTTCATTATCAAAATTGTCATAAAAATCGCTACTTTTCATCGTATAAATCTATAAATATTTCTTATTGTCATGCGTTGAACATTGAAATATTATTGTAGGCAAATTTATATCTTTAAAAGGAGAAAAGACAGTTTATGAAAAAAACTTCAAAAATGTTTGTAGGTTTGGCATTAGCTGGCATGCTCTTAACAGGCTGCAACTTCCAAGGTCCAAACGCTGCAATCAACAGTCAAGCTGGCACTTATGAAAAACAACAAATTTATCAATTGTACAAAGCTGCCGGCGGCACAATGTCCTATGACGAATGGTTAGAGTCTGTTAAAGGCGCCGACGGTGCGTCACTCTTAGCGGACACAAGAAACCCTTCTGATGCAGATGGTAAAAATGGTGACGTTTTCGTCAATATCTCAACTTGGGACCTCTTTATTAAAGTTGGTGGCGCATGGCAACCAGCTGGCAACATCAAAGGTGCTCAAGGTGAAAAAGGTGAAAAAGGTGACATCGGTCCTCAAGGCCCACAAGGTGAACAAGGTCCTCAAGGCCCAGCCGGTAAAGATGGCGCTGATGGTAAAGATGGCAAAGATGGCGTCGATGGTAAAGACGGTAAAGATGGTCTTGATGGCAAAGATGGCAAAGATGGCAAAGATGGCGTCGATGGTAAAGACGGCACATCCTTCCTCTCTGGTAATGGTCGTCCAGCCAACTCTTTAGGTAATGATGGCGATACATACTTCGACTTCGTTAATAAAGACTTCTATCAAAAGACCAATGGCTTCTGGAAGAAAGTTGCCAACCTCAATGGTGAACTTCAATGGAACGCTGAAGTTTCCGCCGATATGATCAAAT
>CAMVBL010000050.1 GCA_947165725.1 uncultured Caryophanales bacterium
AAAGCAGAAGCACTGAAGTACTTACCACCTTGAACGATACGGTGACCAATTGCCTTAATTTCATTAAAGTCTTTAATAATACCTTTTTCGATAAAAGACTTGACCACTAATTGAGCGGCAACACCATGATTAGGGAATGCTGGATTAGTGACATCCTTTTTATCACCATATTTAATTGTAAAAATACCGTCTGGTAAACCAATTCTTTCACAGTTACCAGAACATAAAACTTTTTCTTCTGGCATTTCATAAAGTTTGAACTTCAATGAAGAACTACCAGAGTTAATTGTCATTACTTTAGCCATAATAATATCCTTTCAAAGCACTACATATTATGGCATAGTTATCCTTTTGTTTCAATTCATTATATGAATTAATGTGTTTTTGCTAATTCTTGCTAGAATAGCGAATTAATAAAACTTGATTTTGATAGTGCTAATCATAAAAATATAGTTATGAAACATTCATTACTTTTTGCGTTATTACCTGTCTTTCTATTATCATCTTGTACTTCCTCTAGCGATGAAAAGTTTATGACTAAGAAAGTTGAAACTTTGATTACTCAGATTAATGAAAAGAAAATTGATGATATCTTTGATACTTTCTCGAAAAATAAACAGAATGAAATACCAACTTTAAGGGATGAAATAGTGGCGTTATGTGACTATTATCAAGGTGGCGCTTTTAAAAAGTGGATATTACGTGGTGGAAGCGCTAGTAACACTAAATATGAAAAAGGCAAAAAGAAATTAAATATCTATGATAAATTCCAAGTTGAATGCGAATATGAAAGCTATACTTTCGCTATCCGCTGGACCAGGTATGATGATTGGAATAAAGACAATATTGGTCTTAATACAATAGAAGTCTCTACTTATACTGAAGGCGTCATGTGGCCAGATTCAGAAACAAAGGTCACAGTGGGCGTTGATAACACTGAAAAATAGGTTAAAAAATAGATAAAAAACTAAAACCATTATTAAGATGGCGATTCTTTTCTATGAAAAGTTTTTTCAATCTTCAATTTATTTATTTTCATTTTTAATTATAATTAAATATTAGGGGACTTTCTTATGGCTTTTGGTTTATTATACGACTTCCTCAATGGTCAATGCATCGATGCTCACAACTACTTCGGTGCACATTTTATTGAAAAAGATGGAAAGGGCTATGTCACTTTCCGTTTATACGCTCCAATGGCGGATGATGTTTCTGTCATCGGTGAATGGAATAACTGGGATGTCGGTAAAGACAAAATGAATAAGATTGATGACTCAGGTGTCTGGGAAGTAACTATTCCAGGATTACAGAATTATCAATGCTATAAATATCATTTTAAAAACGCCAAAGGTAAGTATGTCGATAAAATCGACCCATATGCTTTTTATAGTGAATTAAGACCAGGAACTTGTTCCCGTTTATTCGATATTAGAAATTTCGCTTGGCATGATGATCCATGGATGAAAGCTAGAACTAGAAACTTTGATAAACCTATGTCCATTTATGAAATGCACTTAGGTTCATGGAAAGGTAAAGCAGAAGATGGTCATCAACCTTCTTATGAAGAAGTAGCGGATACTCTTATTCCTTATATTAAAGAAGCAGGTTTTACCCATGTGGAATTTATGCCATTAATTCAATATCCATTTGATGGCTCATGGGGTTATCAAGGAACTGGCTTCTTTTCTGTAGATTCCAGATATGGTAATCCTTTCCAACTCATGTCTTTAGTGGACCGTCTCCATCAAGCGGGGATTGGTTGCATTATCGACTTTGCCCCAGTGCATTTTGCCACTGATAAATGGGCATTAGCGAAATATGATGGTTCATATTTATATGAATATTCTAATAAATGGAGAATCTCACCATGGGGTAGTTATCAATTTGATTTAGGTAAAGACCCAGTGAGAAGTTTCTTAATGAGTGCGATGAATTATTTCGTCGATTATTTCCATTTTGATGGTGTGAGAGTGGACGCTGTCAGTAACATCATTTATTACAACGGTGATTCTTCAATTGGTCAAAACGATGGTGCGGTCGAATTCATTAAGAGATTAAACGCTAAACTTCATATCGCTCATGATAGTGTGATGATGATCGCCGAAGATAGTACCGCTTTCTCAGGTACTACTAGACCAACAGAATATGGTGGTCTTGGCTTTGACTATAAGTGGGACTTAGGCTGGATGAATGATACATTAAAGTATTATTCAAAAGACCCAGTTTATAAGAAATGGGAACACTATAACATCACCTTCTCTATGGCTTATTTCTATAGTGATAATTTCATGCTTCCTTTATCTCACGACGAAGTCGTACACGGCAAAGGCACCATCATCAATAAGATGTGGGGCGACTATTATCAAAAGTTCTGCTTAATTAGAAACTTATATACATATCAATTCGCTCATCCTGGCAAGAAACTTAACTTCATGGGCAATGAATTAGCTTCCTTTGATGAATGGGATGAAAATAAATCATTACCGTGGGTTTTAAAGACCTTCCCTGCTCATGATAGTGTGTCTCGTTTAATGAGAGACTTAAATAGAATCTATCAACATGAACCAGCGATGTATTTTGAAGAACATAACCCAGAACACTTCCACTGGCTAATGGTGGATAACGCGAATGATAGTATCTACGCTTTCCAAAGGAAAGTTAATGACGATGTTTTAGTCTTCGTCTTTAATATGACCACTAATTATTATGAATCGTACGGCATTCCACTTATGGAAAGTGGTACATATGAGGAAATATTTAATTCGGATAAAGATGTTTATGGCGGGGATAACCAATATAATGGCTTACCTGTTGATAGTGAACCAGGTAGCTTTGAAGGTTTACCAGCCCATATGAACATCAAACTTGCAAGCTTTGGTGCTTGTATCTTTAAGAAAATAAAATAAGGAGTGACTATATGTTTGAAAATAAACAACAGTTTAAAGAAGAATATGCTCGTCGTCTCGTCGAACGTTATGGCGTCAGTGTAGAAAACAGTCACATCTCTGAAAGATATACAGTCTTAGGAGAAATGGTTAGAGACTACGCTAACGTGGACTGGGGTAAAACTCACGATAAAACAATTGATAGTAAAAGAACATTAATCTATTTTTCCATGGAATTCTTGATTGGTCGACTTTTAGTCAACAATCTCCAAAACATGGGTATTTATGATGTAGTTAAAGAAGGCCTAGCCGATTATGGTATCAACATCCATGAACTAGAAGAACAAGAAAGTGACGCTGGTCTTGGTAATGGTGGCCTTGGTCGTTTAGCGGCCTGCTTTCTAGATAGTATTGCCTCTTTAGGCTATGTTGGTCATGGTAACTGTATCCGTTATGGCTATGGCTTTTTTCGTCAAAAAATTGTCAATGGTAAACAAGTTGAATTACCTGACCAATGGTTAACTAATGGTAACGTCTGGGAAGTTAGAAGAGCGAAATACGCTGTTGAAGTGAAATTATATGGCACTCCTGAAACTTACCTTAAGCCAGATGGCACATATGGTATTAGAACCGCTAACACATTAAATGTGCGCGCCGTTCCATATGATGTGCCAGTCGTTGGTTATCGTAACCATGTGACTAATACATTAAGACTATGGAATGCTGAACCAACAAGTGATCCTTTACCAAAAGGTGTATCTTTTAAAGAGTACTGCAATGGCTTAGAAGAATTATGTCATGGTCTATATCCAGATGATTCCACTGAAGAAGGTAGAATCTTAAGATTAAGACAACAATACTTCCTTGTTAGTGCGGGTCTACAATCTACACTTTGTTCCTATTATAGACACCATGGTACCCTTAAGGGTATTCATGAACAATATGTCTTCCAACTCAATGACACTCACCCAATTTTAGCCATCCCAGAAATGATGAGAATCATGATGGATGAATACAATATGGGCTGGGATGAATCTTGGGAAGAAGTTACCCAATCTATGGCGTTCACTAACCATACAGTTATGCCAGAAGCCTTAGAAAAATGGCCAGTTAGATACGTACAAGATTTAATCCCACGTGTCTATATGATTATTGAAGAAATAAACCGTCGTTTCTCAATTGAAATGGCCAACAATAATGTCCCAAATGACGCTAGATATCAAATGAGCATCATTAAGGACGGTCAAATCCATATGTGTAACTTAGCCATTTATACATGCTTCTCTGTGAACGGCGTTGCCGCTTTACACACTGAAATCTTAAAGACTATCACTTTTAAAGACTTCTATAACTATATGCCACAAAAGTTCAACAATAAGACAAATGGTGTCACCCATCGCAGATGGCTTGTTAACGCTAATCCAAAACTCACGCAATTAATCAATAGTTGTATTGGGGAAGATTGGATTACTAATATGGACTTAATCAAAGGTTTTGAAAAATTCAAAGATGATGAAAAAGTCTTACAGTCCATTGGCAATATTAAATACGCTAATAAGGTGGCTTTAGCCAACTATATTAAAGAGAATAACGGCATTGAAGTTGATCCTAACTCCATCTTTGATGTCCAAATTAAAAGACTTCACGCTTATAAACGTCAACTCTTAAACATCTTCCATGTCATCTACTTATATCAAAGAATGAAGGAAGACCCATCATTTAGAATCTACCCACATACATATATTTTTGGGGCGAAAGCCGCGCCTAGCTATGTGTACGCTAAAAAGATTATTGAACTAATCCTCGCCGTTGCCGAAGTCGTTAATAACGATGAAGAAACAAATAAATACCTCAAAGTAGTTTTTATTGAAAACTATGGTGTCACTCTCGCCGAACTTATTATTCCTGCCGCTGATGTTAGTGAACAAATTAGTACTGCTGGTAAAGAAGCAAGTGGTACATCTAATATGAAACTCATGATGAATGGGGCAATTACTTTAGGCACAATGGATGGTGCCAATATTGAAATCGTCCAACGTGGTGGAGAAGAAAATAACGTCATCTTCGGTTTAAGAAGTGAAGAAGTAGAAGCCCATTACGCTAAGGGTGACTATAATCCATGGGATATTTATAATAACGATCACCGCGTCAAAGCAGTCTTAGATTCATTATTCAATGGTCCTTGGTCTGGTTTCCGTCATGATAAATTCACCATCATCTTTGATGAAATCATGAATAAACGTGATGAATACTTCATCCTCGCAGACTTTGAATCCTATGCCAAAGCACAAGAAAAGATTCAAGAACTCTATCAAGATAGAAAGCATTGGAACAAGATGTGCTTAATGAATATCGCTAATTCAAGTTTCTTCACAAGTGATAGAACAATCAAGAGTTACGCTGAAGAGATTTGGCACTTAGAGAAGGTTAAATAATTATGGCCATAGATTTATCAAATTTATATCAAAAACAAGCTGAATTAGACGCTAGAATCGCTTCTAATCATCACATTACTTATGAAACAACTAGAAGTAGAAGAATTCTTGCTCTTCTCGTGGAATTTGGGGAATTTGCTAACGCGACTAGATGTTTCAAATATTGGTCGAATAAACCAAGTGAAGCACAAGATATCGTCTTAGACGAATATGTTGATGGCTTACATTTCTTCCTTTCTTTAGGTATTGATATTAAAGCTAGTAAGAAAGTTTATCACTACACTAAACATAGTAATGATCTCACTGAACAAATCTTAGAAGTCTATAGATTAGCCTCTATCTTCTTGAAGAAACAAGATGAAAAGAGCTACATTAAAGCCTTCCAAGCTTTTATCAATATTGTTCCAATTCTCAAAGTCAGATGGACCACAATTGAGAAAGCGTATTATAAAAAACTTGGTGAGAATTATCACCGCCAAGACACAAACTATTAATTCTTAAATATTGTTATAAGAGGGAATCGATATCTTCTTCGGAATATACTTCGATTCCTTTTTCTTTTAAATATTCCGCGGTTACTCCCATACCAGATATTTCTTTATGAGAGAAACTACCATCATAGATGATTTTAGATCCACATGAAGGAGATTTCTCTTTGAGAATTACTTTCTTAATCTTTAAAAATAAACAAATATTAAACGCTAATTCAGCGCCTTTTAAATATTGATCTGTGACATCTTCATGATCTTGATTGATAACCTTATCACCAACACGTTCCGCTGGTGAACGAGGTATAGATAAACCACCTTCTACTTCAGGACAGAAAGGAATGAGTTCATATTTCTCTAAAAGAGCGTCAAGTTTAGGGGTGAGATTATTACCACCGTTATACTTAACGTTATCGCCCACAAGACATGCTGATATCAAAATCTTTTCCATACGCTCATATTTAAGCACAAATGCTTAATAATATCTATGATTTGGTTTACAATAATCACATGAATAAATCATTTGTCTACTTACATAACAATCAGGAATATGTAGTCAATATCACCTATAAAAGAATTAGAAATATCCATTACCGTTATAAGGATGGAGCGTTCTTTATTAGTTGTCATAGATTAACACCAATGCACTTAATCAAAAGTGGGTTAGATAAATATGCGGATAAATTAATCAAAAGAAACGCTAAAGAACAAGGCGAAGGAGATGATTATATCTATCTCTTTGGTCAAAAGACTCCTTTAACTTTTCCTGGCTCAGTAGTCTTCAATAATGAACTAATCTCTTTTGATAATAGAGAACAACTTCATAAGAAACTTAAGAAAGCATTCTTAAAGTATCTAACTGAAAGAAATAGTTACTTTGCGTCTTTGATGAATGCACCTACTTATCAAGTCAAACTTAGAGAAATGCGCTCTAGATATGGCTCTAATAATAGAAGCAAAAAGACCATCACCTATGCAATGATGCTCATTTACTATTCTCCAGAGATTATTGATTCAGTAGTGATGCATGAATTAACACACTGTTTTGTCTATGACCATAGCGATAAATTTTATCGCTTGTTATATAAATATTGTCCTGACTATGATATCTTAAGAAAGAAATTAATAAAGGCTGCTTTCTAATATGCTCGAAATCACTTCTAAGAATAATCAAAAGATAAAAGATGTCGCTAGTCTAAGACTTAAAAAGACTAGACAAGAAAAAGGTCTTTTCCTAATGGAAGGACTTAAGAATTTAGAAATGGCCTTAAAGTACGGTAACGTTAAAACAATATTTACTAGTATTGGTTTACCAAAACTTGGTCAAGATATTGAAACTTACAAAGTAAATGATGAAATTATCCATAAATTAGCGGCTTCAGAAAAC
>CAMVBL010000051.1 GCA_947165725.1 uncultured Caryophanales bacterium
ACCATTACCACATTAATGGAAGCTGGTTTATATCCATATACAAAGAGATATTTAGGTAACTTCAATAACCACTTCTCCACTATCGGTTTAGTCGGTATGAACGAAGCTTGCTTAAACGCTCGTTGGATTAGAAAAGATTTAACAAATCCAGAATCCATCCAATTCACAAAAGATGTTCTCAATCACATGAGAAACAAACTTTCTGACTATCAAGAATTATATGGTGACTTATATAACTTAGAAGCCACCCCAGCGGAATCTACAGCCTATCGTTTAGCGAAACACGATAAAGCTTTATATCCAGATATCATTACCGCTTCTGAAAATGGTAGAACACCATACTACACCAACTCTTCACACTTACCAGTTGGCTATACAGAAGATATCTATAAAGCTCTTGATATCCAAGATGGCTTACAAACCTTATATACTTCTGGTACTGTCTTCCACTGCTTCTTAGGTCAAAAGTTACCAAGCTGGAAGTCCTGTATGAATCTTGTTAGAAAGATCGCAGAAAACTACCACATCCCATATTACACAATGTCTCCTACATACTCCGTATGTAAAGACCACGGTTATATCACTGGTGAACAATATGTCTGTCCAAAATGTGGTAAGAGAACTGAAGTCTATTCCCGTATTACTGGTTACTATAGACCAGTCCAAAACTGGAATGATGGTAAGACAGAAGAATTCCAACACCGTAAAGTTTATGAACCTGCGAAATCTAAACTCACACATAAAATCACTGACGTTTTAGGTAGTCAAGTCGAAGACGAACAAGAAGAAAAAGCCGTTTGCAATGAAATCTTATTATTCGCCACAAAGACATGTCCAAACTGTAAGATGGCTAAGATGCTTTTAGACAAAGCTGGTATCAAATATAGTGTTGTTGACGCTGAAGAAAACGCTGAACAAACCAAAGCATTTGGTGTCAGAAAAGCTCCAACATTAATCGTTCCAAAAGAAGATGGCACTAACGATGTCTTCGAGAACGCTTCCAATATCAAAGGCTACATCGAGAGTTTAAACTAATATGATTGATGTCATTGTTGTTGGCGGTGGTCCCGCAGGGATGAGTGTGGCTCTGAACTTACTCAGAGCCGGTCGCTCAGTCTTAATCTTAGAAAAAGAGAATTTTGGTGGTCAAATCGCCAATTCTCCTCGTGTCGAAAATCTTCCAAGTATCAAAGAGATTTCTGGTCTAGATTTTGCTGGTAATCTCTTTGAGCAAATCCTTGATTTAGGCGCTAAATTTGAACTCGAAGAAGTCCAAAGAGTCTTAAAGGTTGATGACGTTTTTGAAGTCACCACTAATTACCATACATATCAAGCAAAAGCTGTTGTCTTAGCTAATGGCGTTAAGCATCGTAAAATGGGTCTTCCAAATGAAGAAGAATTCATTGGTAAAGGTATCTCTTTCTGTGCTGTGTGCGATGGCGCATTCTATAAAGATAAAGATGTCTATTTAATCGGGGACGCTAATACCGCTCTTCAATACGCTTTAATGCTTGCTCAAACAAGTGCTAATGTTTATGTCTTCACCTTATTTGACCGCTTCTTTGCTGATCAAATCTTAGTGGATCGTTTAAGACAAAAAGATAACGTTCACATTACTCACAACATGAATCTTGTCGCTTATTTAGGACAAAACGAATTAGCAGGTTTACGTTTTGAAAATACGATGGATCACACCATTCATGAATATCCAACTAATAACGTTTTCGTCGCTATCGGTCAAGTTTCACAAAACGATTTATTCAAGTCCTTAGTAGAAACTGATGATCACGGCTTCATCATTACCAATGAAAGAATGGAAACATCTCTTCCTGGTTTATTCGCCATAGGCGACACAAGAAAAAAAGACGTCCGTCAAGTAGCAAGCGCTGTTGGCGATGCTTCAGTTGCTAGCGTCTTTATTGATAAATATTTGATGCTTAAGCGTTAATAACCGCGTAGATTCACTTCTGGAATAAATCCAGAAAGATAATCTCTTAATTTACTGGCTTCCACTACGTCAACTTCGTGGAGGCCTTTTTTAATGCAGCCCTCTCTATCCACAAACTTTTGTAAGAATAAACGCTTCGCTCCTTTGATTAAATCTTTAAAGGCATCATAGTCCATTCTTTCATGGAATTCTTTGACTAAGGTTGTTCTAAATTCATAGTCAGGAGCTTTATTGATAATCAGAGAAATACTCTTTTTGATATTATCGACATTGATGAACTTTAGGCCACATGTTTCCGCGTATAAATTAGGACAGTTTTTAATGTCCATGGCAACATAGTCTAATAGCCCTTCATCAAGTAATTCTTCAAGTAATTCTGGGTTAGTACCGTTAGTGTCTAGCTTGATTAAAAAGCCAAGGTCACGAACCGCTTTGATTTTAACCTTCAAATCTTCTAACATTGTTGGTTCACCACCACTGAAAACAACAGCATCTACAAGGCCAGTTCTGGTCTTTAAAAATGCTAAGATTTCATCAAAGTCAATCTCGTCTTCTTTGCTCGCGCCTAATACCGCTGCACCGTTATGACAAAACGGACAACGCATGTTACAAGCCTGGGAGAATAAGACCACAGAAACCTTGTCTTCGTAATCTAGTAATGAGAGTTTATCAATACCAACAATTGCCATAGTATTAATATTGTAATATTAAGTTGCCTTAGAATCAAATATCGTTATAATAATTCTTATATGGAACACAATAATATTTCTTGGGATGAATACTTTATGGGTATCGCTTCTTTGAGCGCTTTAAGAAGCAAGGATCCCAATACAAAAGTAGGCGCATGTATCGTCGATGACGATAATAAGGTCGTATCTATCGGCTATAACGGTATGCCAAAAGGTGTTGATGAAAGTCAACTCTCTTGGAACAAAGGTGAAGGCTTAGATTCTAAATATCTCTATGTCTGTCACGCAGAATTTAACGCGATTTTAAATACGCGTAACGGAAGCGCGCTTAAGGGCTGTCGCTTATACGTCACATTATTCCCATGCAACGAGTGCGCGAAAGCATGCGTACAAGTGGGCATTAAGGAAATTATTTATTTAGAAAATAAATACGCTGACACAGTTGGCGTTCAAGCTAGTAGAAAAATGCTTGAATTAGCTGGTATCAAATTAAGACAATTCAATGCGAAAGAATTGAATGAAATTGTAAAGTAATATGACTATCAAAGAATACGTTGCTCTTCGTAAGGAAGAGATTAAAAATTTAGTAGCGGGTTTAGAAAGAAAACCATGCATCGCTATCGTCCAAGTTAATGAAGACGCGGCTAGCTGCGCATATGTGCGCGGGAAGCTTAAAGATGCTGATGAATTAGGCATCAAAGCAGACTTAATTAAGTTACCTTTAGAAACAACTCAAGAACAATTATTGAAGGTTATCGATGAATTAAACAAAGATGATGTTCATGATGGCTTTATCGTCCAAATGCCTTTACCAAAAGGAATCGATGAAGAAGTCATTAAATTAGCGGTTGATCCTAAAAAAGATGTTGATGGTTTCCATCCATTATCCTCTCTTGTTCCATGTACCCCAAAAGGTATTATTAACTATTTACACTTTGAAAAGATTCCTATGCAAGGAAGAAACGCTGTTGTTATTGGCCGTAGTAATATTGTCGGTAAACCAATGGCAAAACTCCTTCTTAAAGAGAATATGAATGTGACCGTTTTGCATAGCAAAACCACTCCTGAAGATATGGCTTTCTATATCGCCCACGCAGATGTTATTGTCGTTGCGATTGGTAAAGCTGGCTTTTTAGATAATCGCTTCACTTATAAAAAAGATGCCGTTATCGTTGATGTTGGCATCTCTAGAACTGAAGATGGTTTAAAGGGTGACGCAATCCCAGGACTTCCAGTTGGTCTTCAAACTCCAGTTCCTGGCGGTGTTGGCCTAGCTACTAGATTAGCTCTTTATGAAAACTTATTAGAAATCCACGGCGTTAACAAGTAGGTTAGCGCCTTTTCTTTAAGAAAGTAATTTTTCCCTTCTCTTTTTTGATGAGATGGCGCTTCACTAGACTCGTTAATAAACGAGATAAAGTTTCTCTTTGAATACCAATTTGAGCGGCTAATGTTGTGACATTTTTAAAGACAATTACATTGTCGTTTTTACTTGCGTAATAAACGAGTCTTTCTTCCGCATTAGTAAATGATAATAATTGTATGCGCGCGTTAAGAGATTTACCAAAGTCAGATTGGGCTCTTAAATAGAGAGTTAAGAACTCTTGGTTATTTTGTAATAAATAAATTAAATTCTCTTTATTGATAAAAGCGATAACACATTTTTCTTTAGCAATGACATCCCCACGATAAATAGGTTCGCTAGAGAAGATTAAGTTGTTACCAAAAATATCTCCCGCTTTAAGAGAGTTAAGAATCTGTTCTTTGCCTTGAAAGGAATAAGAAACGATATCGACTTTACCAGAAATGATGACTCCTATGTTTTCGCAGAGATCACCTTCATGATTGATAACACTGTTTTTGGTGACCTGGTAACCCTTCACTAATTTGTGTTCTTTTTTAGTTAAAACTTGTAAAAGTGGTATTTTCATAATAATTGTGTGACCTACATCACATTTTATTATAAAGAATTATTTTATAATTACCAAGGAGGAAAATCTAAAAATGAAAAAATATATATCACTCATGGCTGCCGCACTTATGCTCGTAGCCTGCAACAGTCAACCAGCTGCATCTAACTCTGAGTCAAAGGCACCAGAGTATGATCGTACATCTTTAAGTATCATCGCCCCAACCGGCGCTCCAGCTTTAGCGTTCTATAACTATGCCAAAGTTGAAAAGTTTGAAACTAACTCTAACCCAGCGGAAGGTATCTTACCTTTGATGGTCGCTGGTAAGAAAGATGTCGTTGTCTTGCCAACCAATGCTGGTATGCAAGCCATCATCAACAAGAAAGCTGAATACCAAATTGCCGCGACAATCACATTTGGTAATTTCTATCTTGTGAGTTTAGGTAACGACACTAACAACGAACTCGATGCTAATGACAAAATCCTTTTATTCCAAAAAGGTAATGTCCCAGACAAAATCTTCCATTACGTTTATGGCGATACTTACGACGCTAACATTTCTTATGTGAGTGCCGTTAGTGATGCTGCCGCTGCAGCAACCTCAGGATCATTCGTTGATGCTGAAGGTAACAATGTTGTTCCTAACTATGTCTTATTAGCTCAACCTGTTTTAACAAACGTCTTATCCAAGAAAGAAAACGTTAAGGTCTACGCTGATATCCAAGCTAAATATAAAGAAAAGAGCAATGGCTTAGATTTATTCCAAGCTTCTGTTTTCATTAAGAAATCAGTGGCTAGAGAAACCGCTCAATCTTTCTTAGATTCTTTAAAAGGCGACATTGAAACAGTCATCGCTAATCCAGAGACATTTAATACTGCTTTAGAAGGTATTGAGAACGCTAATACCGTTTACGGTATTGCGCCAGCTGCCGCCGCTAATGTTACTAAGAATAACAACGGTATGGGCTTAGGTTTTAAAGCCGCGAAAGAAAATAAAACAGCGGTTGAAAATTTCTTAAAGCTCTTCAATATTGAGGGAGTTAATGAAGAAGTTTATTTCTAATAAATATACTCTCTTCGCCTTAGGCACATTATTCGTAATTGCCCTATGGTTTATTCTTTCAGCATGCTTTGATACCAATAACGGGATATTCCCTTCTCCAATAGCGACATTCCAAGAATTTGGTGTTTTATTAACCAAGCCTTATTCTTATCAATGTTTGGGCTATACATTCTTAAGAATGCTTATTGGTTTTGCGGTATCATTTGCCCTTGCCTTAATTATTGGCATTCCTGCGGGTAATCACTCGCAAGTACATACATTCCTAAAGCCACTCATGACCACGATTAAAAGCATACCAACTGTGGCTTTAGTCTTCCTATTTGTGGTCATGGTAGCCCCCAAAAATGCCCCTATCTTCGTAGTCGTTATTGTTTGTTTTCCAATCCTCTACGAAGCTGTAGCGGGCGGTATTAGAAAAGTTGATCAACAAGTTGACTATGCTGCCCAGATTGATGGAGCGGGCTATTTCCAAAGAGTTTTATTCATAAAACTCCCATTATCTATTCCTTATATTTTAGTCGGTATTGCTTCTAGTTTCTCTTTATCTTTTAAACTAGAAATTATGGCGGAAGTTATTACTGGTTTTACGAAGAATGGTTTAGGTAGTGTCATCCACTTTGTGAGACAAGAAGACCCCACTAATTTGACTGGGGTTTTTGCCTATTCTTTATTCGCAATTATTTTCATGCTTTTGATTAGTTTATTAGAAACTGCTATTAAACAAAAATTTAGCAAGCAAACAAATTGATTAATTATTATTAATGCCATAAACTATTTATATAGGAGACAATACATATGGAATTAAAAGGTAGTAAAACCGAAAAGAATTTAGAAATGGCTTTTGCTGGTGAATCACAAGCCCGCAACAAATACACATACTTTGCAAGCCAAGCTAAGAAAGAAGGCTATGAACAAATCGCTGCGATTTTCTTAGAAACAGCAGAAAACGAAAAAGAACACGCTAAGATGTGGTTCAAGTACTTACATGATGGTCAAGTCCCAAGCACCGTTGAAAACTTAAAAGCGGCCGCTGAAGGCGAAAACTTCGAATGGACTGACATGTATAAGAAGATGGCGGAAGAAGCCAGAGAAGAAGGCTTTATGGAAATCGCTGCTAAGTTTGCTTTAGTCGCTAAGATCGAAGCAGAACACGAACAAAGATATCTTAAACTTTTAGAAAAAGTTAAAGCCAATAAGATCTTCATCGCTCCAGACGTCGTCGTTTGGAAATGCCGTAACTGTGGTCATATCCATGTTGGTAAAGAAGCACCAAAGGTTTGCCCAGCTTGTGGTCACCCACAATCATATTTCGAATTAAGAGTCGAAAATTATTAATCTTTAATGTAATTAAAAAGACGCTGAGAAATGTCTCGGCGTTTTTTTAATATTTTGATTAATTAACTATTGCAATTAATTTATTTTTCTATGATAATAATAAAGCGCGTTAACACGGATCTGTGGTGTAGCGGTTAACATGTCTCCCTGTCACGGAGAAGACCGCGGGTTCGATTCCCGTCAGATCCGCCAGCGCTTTTTT
>CAMVBL010000052.1 GCA_947165725.1 uncultured Caryophanales bacterium
ATTTATAGTACCTTCTTACAACGTAGTTATGATGAAATTAGCCATGACGTTGCTAGACTTGATAGCGATGTCACTTTCCTTATCGATAGAGCGGGCCTCCCTGGAGAAGATGGGGAAACCCATTCAGGTATATATGATGTAGCGTACTTAATGTCTATACCTAATATCGCTATTGCAATGGCCAAAGATATGGAAGAAGCTATTGATTTATTTAACTTCTCCACTGATTATCATCATCCACTTGCGATCCGTTATCCTAAAGACATCACTCCAATTGTGAATAATCATGAACCACGTCCTGTTAAACTAGGGGAATGGAAAGTAGAAACTAATGATGGTGATACCGCAATTATCTCTTATGGTCCAGTAGTGGCACATCTCGTAGAAGAAATACCAGGTTACACAATTGTTAATGCAATGTTCCTTAGACCAATAGATGAAGAAGTATTAAAGTCACTATTTAATAAGAAACAAATAGTTATCTATGACATTTATGGCACGAAAGAGGGCTTTGCCTCATACGTGCTTAATTATCTAAATGAATTAGGCTATCAAGGTAAAGTCAAAGTCCTAGCGATACCAAATGATTTCGTTAAACATGGTAATGTCTTAGATCAAGTTAATAATCTACATATCGCCTTTGACGATTTGAAGAAGCTACTCTAAAAGACTTCCGTCGGAAATGCCGACAAAACTAAAACGCAACTGTTACAAAAAATGCAATGGTTCAAAAGCTCATGTGCAAAAAGTGCACACGAAGTAAATAAGAAAAGCAACGTGCATAATTTGCACATTGCAATCCTCTAACTGTTTTAAAGGAAAATTTTAAAAAATTTGCCTTTAAATATTATATTATTCTCTACGTAGATATAGCTTACTTATTATTTAATATAATATTAAAAGGCAATTTTGGTGGGTCTATTGACTCACTTTTTTCTTTATGAGAATGTAGTCTAGAAAGAACAAAAAATGGAGGCTATATCATGGAATATGAAATTATAAAATTTGAAAATGGTAACGTTGAATTAGAAGTAAATGTTTCGCCAGAAGAAGAAACGGTATGGTTGACACAAGAACAAATTGCGATTTTGTTTGGAAAATCTCGCTCTACCATCACTGAGCACATAAATAACATTTTTGATGAAGGCGAGCTGGAAGAAATGACTTCCGTCGGAAATTCCGACAGAACTAATCATAGACCAGCAAAGCTATACAACTTAGATGTTGTGCTCGCTGTTGGATATAGAATCAAATCTAACAACGGAATAGCGTTTAGAAGATGGGCCAATTCCATTCTCAAATCTTACCTAATTAAAGGTTATGTTATCAATAAAGAAAGAGCAGTTATTACAAAAGAGAATTACCTAGGTTTGCTTTGTAGAGTGGATTCTATGGAGTATCGATTGACGAAAGTTGAAGAAAAAGAAAAACATCTTTTTGTTGAGGACATGGTGTTTCTTGATGGAGAAATGTTTGAAGCGGCTGTTGTAGTGACAAGGCTAGTGGAAACTGCCAAAGCTTCGATTGTCTTAATTGATCCCTATACTGATGTTAGAACATTAGACTTAATGAAATATAAAAATAAAGATATTCCTTTAACAATTATTATGTCTGGGTTATCAAAGGTTCAATCGGTCGATAAGGAAATATTCATTGAAAAGTACGGTCCTTTAGAAACAAGAATTGATAGTAGATATCATGATAGATATTTAATAATCGATGATGAACTATTCTATCACATAGGTACATCTCTGAATTATATGGGAAAGAGAGTTACACAAATAACCATTGTTGAAGATGAAGGAATAAAAGAATTAATAAGAAGCAGAATAAAAGAGGTTCTATGAAAAGGTATTTAATTGCAGATACGCATTTTGGTCATTCTAATATCATTGAATATGAAAACAGACCTTTTAGTAGCGCTCAAGAAATGGATGAATATCTAATAAAGCTATGGAACTCAATCGTGAAAAACGATGACTTAGTTTATGTTCTCGGAGATTTTACTTTATCTAGAAGAATGAATGTTATTAAAGAATTGGCCAGACAACTACAAGGAAGAAAGATTCTTATCATGGGTAATCACGACACAAGGAAACCAAAGGATTATATTGAATGTGGTTTTGAAGTAGCCACCAGAAAACCAATGATGGTGGAACCCGGTGTCATATTAATGCATGAGCCATTTGAAGATGCTTCGTTAATTGCACAAAACTATATATATTTCTTTGGTCACGTTCATAATAATCATTCATCCATGGATGATTATCCAAATTGCAAATGTGTATCTGCTGAAAGAATAGATTATAAGCCGGTTGATTTAGATGCTTTATTAAGAAAGATGAGAAAACAAAAATGATTTATATTACAGGCGATACACATGGAGATATTGATTATAAAAAGCTTCTCGCGTTAAAAGAGAAGAATCTTTCATATGATGATTATTTAATTATCTGTGGTGACGCAGGTATCTGCTGGTCACCTAAATCATTTCCATACATGTTAGAACTATATAGAGATATTGGTTGCACAATAATCTTTGCTGATGGTAATCATGAAAACTTTGATATGTTAGAACAAGCTCCTTTGGTGGAATATAAAGGCGCATTAATGCATCATTTAGACGACCACATATTCCATGTGTTACGTGGTGAGATAATAACACTAGAAGATAAAACATTCTTATGTCTAGGAGGAGCGTGTTCAATTGATAAGATGTATCGAACTCCTCATCTCTCGTGGTGGTCTCAAGAAGAAATCAATAAGCACGATATCGATAATGCGATATGTAATCTAGAAAAAGTTAACAACAAAGTGGACTACGTTATTACGCATTGCTGTGACACTAAAACAGTAATGAAAGAGTTTTATTTCAAAAGAGATATATGTACTGATCAATTATCATTTATTGACGTAGTAGTGGACTATAAGCACTGGTTCTTTGGCCACTATCACTTCGATAGAAAGATAAGTGATAAGAAGACATGTTTATATCAAGAGATAGTGTGCCTTAATTAAAAGGAGGAATTATATATGAAAAAAGTTATTTTGAATAAAAGTTATGGAATGTTCCAAGTTTCACCTAGCGGATATTCTTTATACGCCAAAAAGATTGGAAAACAAATGTATTGTTATAGAGGCAGCCACGATTCAGAAAATGGCCTTGTTTATGTTAAAGAAAGCCTTAATGAATTCATCAAAGGCGGACTGACATTATTCTATTTTTATTCAACCGTGAATCATGGAGACAAAGTAACATGCTCTCTTTGTAAAAACGATTTCGAAGGATGCCTTATCTTGGATGAAGAGCATAGATTTGATCCCATTCTAATTGAAGTTATTGAAGAACTTGGTGATGACGCTAGTGGAACTGGTAGTGAACTAAGGATTGTTGAAATACCTGATGATGTTGCCGAAGATTATATGATTGATAATTATGATGGGTTTGAAAGATTACATAAAAAAGTAATTGAATATTAAAACAACTACGTAATATGCCAAAACATTTGGAATAAATGTATAATTACGTTAGTTATGATTAAGTTACTTAAACCAATAGCCCATTGTTATGGTGTGATAAACGCTATTAATTTAGCAAAGAAAGTTGCTAGTGAACATAAAGATAAGAATATCTATGTTTTTGGTTTGCTTGTCCATAATGAAGAAGTCACTAAAGAATTAGATAGCTATGGTATTAGGACAATAGATTTAACTAATAAGAATCCATTAGAGGTTCTTAAGAAATTCACTAGTAAGGATATTGTTATATTTACTGCTCATGGTCATCCTGATGTCTATGAAGATATCTTATCTATTAAGGGTGTGACCTATTTTGATGCGACATGTCCTAAAGTTAAAGAATGCTTTAATGCCATAAGAGGTAGTAAAGAAACTATCTATATTGGTAAACGTAATCATCCAGAAGCTAACGCCGCATTAACACAAAATGATAATGTGTTGTTCTATGATATTAATGAGAAGTTTGACTACTCTAAAGTCAAAACTGATAATCCATTAATCATTAATCAAACAACATTATCGTTTTTAGAACTCAGTGATATCCATCAAGAGATCAAAGAGAATATCAAAAATCCTAATATCATTGATGAAATATGTGATGCAACTTTGTTAAGACAAAAGGCCATCAATGAACTAGGGGATGATATAGACACAATCATAATAGTGGGTAGTAAGAAATCATCTAACACTATGAAGTTATATGAAGTCGCCAAAAAGAAACATTTAAATAAAGCCATATATCTATTAGAAAACATTGAACAATGTAAGAAGTTAAATATTAAATATAACAACGCAGTTATCGCTAGTGGGACATCCACTCCGTTAAATACAATCAATGAGATAAAGAACTATCTAGAAGAAAGGAACAAGTAGTTATGACTAATAATCAAATAAACCATGTTGCGTTAATCATGGATGGCAATGGTCGTTGGGCTAAAAAAAGAGGCTTACCAAGAACAGCAGGTCACGAAGAAGGCTGTAAAAGAATTATTGAAATATTTGATGCTGTTAAGGCTAATCATATCTACTGTATGACCTTATATGCTTTTTCTACGGAAAACTGGAATAGACCAAAAAGTGAAATCACTCTCTTATTTAGATATCTAGATAAGTTTTTTAAAGACAATATCGCTGATTTAATGCGTGATGGTGTTAGGGTCCAAGTGATGGGGGACATCACTAGACTCCCTAAACACACTCAAAAAACAGTTAATGAAGCATTAAATAAGACAAAAGATAACAATAACTATGTTTTTAACATCGCGCTTAATTATGGAAGTAGGCAAGAATTAGTGAAAGCTACGAAAGAAATCGCGGAATTAGTGAAAGAAAATAAGTTAGATATAAATGATATTGATGAACAAATAATTAGTGATCATCTATATACCTACAACTTACCTCCAATTGACTTAATGATTAGAACAAGTGGAGAACAACGTTTAAGTAACTATTTACTATACCAACTCGCTTATTCTGAGTTTATTTTCACCCCAACATATTGGCCAGACTTCACTAAAGATAAGTTTGAAGAATGCCTAAAGGAATACGCTACTAGAGATAGAAGATACGGTAAGATTGTGGAAGAATAGACTTATACACATACTAACTTTTGTATAATATATGGGCCTTATGCGCCCATTTTTTATGTGCATACGATTATTTGATTGTCTAAAAAGTTTTATTAAGTATAATAAATGTGTAGGATGCTTTTATAGATACGTCTTGCAACTTATTATGTTCAGCATTAGGGGAGACATCAATAGCAAGAAACTAAGTAAGGTTTTATCTTATGCCTTACATTCTTTTATTGGATTTCAAATTTTTGACTAGAATATTGGTTTAGTAACCATGGATTCTAGTTTTTTTCTGCCAAGAGTTGCATATTTTCAAAGAAACGTTCTATAATAGCGGCACGCAATAAAGTTTTAATACTTTATCTCTACACCTTCATCATCTATCTTACTAACCTGAAGCCTGTGGCACTCTTATAGGGGATAGAAGTCATCTTATTTCTAGGTATATTTATTGGACTATATCTAATGAACGAGCATGCCTAAAAAACGGAGTTATTTAAGTTATGTATTACGTTATTCAAGTCAAAACCGGAAAAGAACAACAAGCCATCGAGGACATTTTAAAGAATAAGCCAGACGATGCTTCTTTCGACGTTTTCTCTCCCTATCGTAAATCATTCCGTAAATACAAAGGCGTGATGCGCGAAGTCGTCGAAAGATGCTTCCCTGGCTATATTTTTGTGGAGACTAATGATGTCCAAAGATTATTTAAACAGTTGTACTTCACTCCAGGATTCCAAAAGATATTAGGAAGAGAAGGAGACACAGATAACTTTGTACCCCTAGATAAAGATGAATCTCGTATGATTGATATCCTTTATAGTGTGAATAACAATCGCATTACTGAAATATCAAACATCGAAGTTAAAGAAGGTGAAACGATTAGAGTTTTAGACGGACCTTTAGTGGGCCTAGAAACTCAAATTAAAAAAGTCAATCTCCACAAGAGAACCGTCCTAGTGGAATTCATGATGTGTGGAAGACTAGTGACCGCTCCTATTGGTATAAATATCATCACAAATATCATTAATAAATAGTTATGAGTAAAACATTAAAGAGTAGAAAGCATAGGTACTCCTTATTCCCTATTAGAGGGTTATTGGTGTTCTATGATATTTTAATTTACGCCACAGTCGTGGTATTCGCTCTTATTTTTTTCCCGCGCTCAGGTGGACGCCCATTTGAAGATCCAAAAGACGCATTAGATGTGCTTATCCATTTTGCCATATCAATGCCAATCCTTATTACGGCGAGATTCTTACTTAGAGTGTATGGTCAAGTTTGGAGATACGGTGGTGTTGGTTCTTATATCCGTGTTATGATTGCGGATACAATCACTCTCCCTATCTATTTCTGCATTCAAAAGTTTGTTCCAATCTTTGAAAAACCACTAGAATTTGTTGTTGTCACATTTATCATCTTAACATGCACAACCGTTTCTTTAGCGGTCCGTATGGTTTATAGATGGTTATATATCTCCGTTAACCGTAAATCTAAGTTTGGTAAGTTTATGGTTGGCTTTGTTAATATCTTTGCTAGAGCCAGATGGAGCAAAGATGATAGAGATCCAGTCGATAAAATTAGAATCGCTATTATCGGTGGTGGTGGTGTTGGTACTGGTTTAGCTAAAGAACTCTTAGATAATCCAAACTCCACATATTATCCAGTTTGCTTTGTTGATAACGATAAAGAAAAATTAGGTAGAGAAATCTTTGGTAAAGAAGTCATATATGATGATGAACACGCTCCTGGTCTATTAAGAGACTATAATGTGCAAGAAGTCATCATCGCTCTTCCTACTTCTGTTGGTATGGAAGAAAGAAAGATTATTTATGAACGCTATAAGAATGCTGGATTCAAGATTAAGTCATATGACTATCCCGCCATGCAATCCGCCACTAATGGCAAAAGAACGTTAAGAGACTTTGATATCGAAGACTTATTATTCCGTAAAGAACAAGAAGTCATCACCGAAGAAACAATTAATTACTATAAAGGTAAAGTTAT
>CAMVBL010000053.1 GCA_947165725.1 uncultured Caryophanales bacterium
GTGGTAACTGGAATGTAGTACACCATTGTCTCTACACCATCTTCAAGTTGCCTAATAAATAAGGAACCGTGGATAAATCTAGATAAATCAAATCCTTCAACGAATTTGCATAGAGGATCCAAGGTGACAAAGGCAATAATAATAAGAGTGAGCATGAAAACCATATTATGAGTGGATTTCCATACACCGCGTCTAAAGCCCCTCAATGCCGAAAGAAGAGTGCCGCCGATAAAGACTAGAAAAAGCACTACTAGAGCAATGTTGAAGTAAGCGGTAATTTGTTGAACATTTATTTGCATAGGGAGAATACTTTCGATAACTTGAAAAAGTTATTGCTATAATTACGTCTGTTTTTAGTGTATAATTTTTTCATTAGGAATGAAAGTAAATGTTATTTAAAGATATCAAATGCCCTAATTGTGAGACTTATCACGATCCGACACTTCAAAAGTGTCCAGAGTGCCATAACAGTAATGAATTATATAAGCTTAATAGAGTCCCAAAAAGAGCCGTATTTTTACACCCAATTTGCCAAATAGCGATGTTTATTATCGGTTTTGCTTATGCCGGTATGCTCTTTACTGAATTCTTTTATGCATTTTTTATTAGAATGATTGATTCCTCTGACACACAGTTTAAGAGCACGCTTTTATTTACTCTTACTTATCTCACAATGCTCATCGCTTTATTAGCAGTTCCTCTTCTCAGTCGAAGAAAGCTATTCCTTAGCAAATTCAATAACGGTATTGATTACATATATGGTCTTGCTTTTGCGATCACTCTTATGGCCGCAGGTGTCTTGATTAACGCTTTAACATCTATTTGGCATACACCCGCTGACAATATTAATCAACAAGGCGTTGAGTCCATAGCAAAAAGTTATCCTCTAATTGGCATTTTTATCATGGGTATTGTTGGCCCTATTTGTGAAGAGTTAACATACCGTGTTGGTCTATATTCATTTTTAAGAAGAATTAATAAGTATTTAGCCCTTATTCTCACCATGGTTATCTTTGCGATGATTCACTTCACTTTTGATGTCGAAAACATCGTTGAAGAGTTATGGTCTTTACCAAGCTATTTGGTATCAGGTTTGTTATTAACACTAGCCTATGAACTACGTGGTCCAGCTTGTTCTATAACCGCTCATGCGTGCTATAACTTAATTGCGATAATCATGATCATGGTGGCTAGATAATGGATAAGAAACGTGGTTTTCCTTTATTACTAAGTAGTTTTTGGCTTAAGATAATTGCCATTTTAACTATGACTGTTGATCACGTTGGTGTGATGTTTGATATCACTCCTTGCCGTTATATTGGTCGACTTGCTCTACCACTTTTCTGCTTTATGGCCACAGAAGGTGTATTGCATACGAAAAACTTTAAAAAATATGCCTTAAGATTAGGCATTATGGCTAGCGCTATATCGCTTATTATTGTGGCCACAGAAACCATTCCATTCTTAGCAGAACTCAATCTTGGATTACGTTATGAAGGCGTTATTTTTCTTGACCTACTTTTAGGTGTATTAGCAGTCTATTGTTTAATGAATAAAAGATGGTATGTCAAACTACTTGCAATCTTACCTTTAGCATATGGCATAGCCTCATTTATTGCCACCACATTCGATGATTGTGGCTGTTATGGGGAAGTCTTATGGTTTCCATATTTCTTACGCACACAATATGGCTGGTTTGGCATTGCTTTAGTTATTGGATTCTATCTAGCGCATTTATTAGTGAGATTGTTCTTTAAGTTCCAAAGTAATACTTCTGGTATTGATGCAGATACATATAAAGGCACACGTACTGAACAGATTGCTGTTAATATTGTTTCCGCGCTTATTTTAGCGGTATTAACTCTTCTTTATTTCTTAGTGAATAATATCATGGAGCAATACATCTACGTGCGCGTCATCTACCACGTACAACTGATTTCAATTATTAGCGGAGCGTTTATTTTGCTTTATAGTGGAGCTCGCGGATATAATAAAAAATGGTTCCAGTATGGAAGTTATCTCTACTATCCATTACACTTGGCCATCATCGCTGCTATCGCGGCGATCGTATTCTCAATATAGGGAGGAATTAACTATGTTAAAACATGTGAGTAGTCGTGATGAATTCTATGAACTAATCAAAGAAGGCACCGTCTTAGTGGACTTCTTTGCGACTTGGTGTGGCCCATGCAAGATGCTTTCACCAGTTTTAGAACAATTAAGTGAAGAAGTTGATACATTAATCTTAAAGGTTGATGTTGATGAAGTTGGTGCGGTAGCCGCTCAATTTGGTATCCAAGCTGTCCCAACACTTATGCTTTTTAAAAACGGTCAACGTGTTGATGTCAGAATGGGCTATCAAAACAAAAACCAATTATTAGCTTTCATTAATCAATAGTTTATTGAAAAGTTAAGTGAGGATGATATATAATCATTCTCGCTACGCAAGTGTAGTTCAGTGGTAGAACATCAGCCTTCCAAGCTGATTATGCGGGTTCGATTCCCGTCACTTGCTCCAGACATGAAAAAAACAGGTTTATAACCTGTTCTTTTTTTAGCCTAATATTTTCTTTTTCGCTTGAGCGAACTCTTCATCGGTTAGAGCGCCTGATTCATGGAGTTTCGCTAATCTTTCAAGCTTGCTAAGATCATCAGCGGGTTCTTCTTTTGGTTCGGCCACTTCGGTTGGAGTTTGATTATCCACTACACCATTGACTCTATCAACTGCTTCATGGATTAATTGCTTAAGAGTGTCCGCTTTATATAAATAGAGATTTCTATGACTACCATTATTCATATAGACAGTCACAACCTTTTTCCTAGTATAAATAATTTTTACATCTTGAATATCTTTATAGTAGATTTTAAAACCACTGTTGGAATTTCTTAAGACCCATTCCATATATTCTTCGTAGAAATAAAGTCCACCATCGCCAAGGTCAGAGTCACAAACCATTTTTTCGTACGGTACATCAAACATATTTATCACCTCTTTCTTTATTATAAATAAAAACTTGTTATAATACATTCATGAATTACGAAATTGTATTAGCCACCACAAATAAACACAAATTACAAGAAGTGAGACAAATATTCTCACCGCATAAAATCGTTGTCTATGGTTTAAATGACCTAGGACTTAAAGTTGGAGATGTCGAAGAAAACGGTAAGACTTACGCTGAAAACGCTCTTATTAAGGCCAAAGCTGTGCAAAAAGTCACATCTTTTCCTATTATCGCCGATGATTCTGGTTTAGAAATCATTCCTTTAAATAACCGCCCAGGCATGTTCAGTGCGCGTTATGCTTCTGAAATGGGTGGACATGATAAGGCTATTGCCCAAATCTTAGAAGACTTAAAAGATAAAGATGATAGAAGCGCACAATTCGTTTGTGATATCGTTTTGCTTAATGTTGAAGATAAGCCTTTAATCTTTGAAGGTATTGCTAAAGGCACTATTGCCACTGAAAAAATGGGTGAAGGTGGCTTTGGCTATGACCCAATCTTTATTAGTGATGAAACTAAAGAATGCTTTGGCACCATGAGCCAAGCACAAAAAAACACGGTCAGCCACCGTGCTAAAGCTCTTAAGAAGTTATTAACTTATTTAAGAATAAATGGATTCATTCCGTTATAATACTTCTTCTTAAGTGCATTCTTCCACGTGAAGTGTAGGGTAAAGAATACTAAGGCAGCTAGAATTGCTAATGCCGCTGCCAAAAGGATGAATGCTTTAGCGACACTACTAGTGATAATAAACGAGAAAACAATACCCACGATCGCTAATGTAAATAAGAATGAAGCGGCAGGGATAGAGGCCATAAACAAACGGAACATTGGGAGCTTGTTAGGATAGATTTCATCCTTAATCTTGCTCTTTTTATTATCCTTTGGATATAGTTCAATTTTATGACGACGTAAGTCAACATTTGGTTTGGAGTCTTTAATACTCACTAACGGTAAGCCATTACTATCAAAGCCAGCGAATAGATAGGTATAACCATCCGCGGTGACATATTTATCGTTATAGGCTTCTTCATAGGCATGTATGGATACGTTAACCATACCAATGATGTCTTTAAATTGTTCTTTGCCGTTATCGACAAAGTATTTAGCTTCTTGAGCGACGAATTCTTTGTAGTCTTTAATTTCTTTGATTCTTTGTAAATAAAGAATGACACAATCCATATCATAATAGATACCATGTGTGGTAATTCTCTTTTTGATACGTGTTTCATAACTTGCTAAAGCATCAAGTAAGAGCAATAAGAAATGATAATATTCTTCCACTGTTTCAGCGTAGTGGCACCATTTAGGTGCTTCTTGACGATGAAGAGATAAAGCAAATTCAATTTTACTCTTTCTTAAAGTTGATAAATGCACCATAGAAATGATACGGCCAAAGTGTGCCACTTTGATGGTTTCATTAAGATCAATAATATGAGCAAATGTTTGATATGCTTCTAAATACTGTGTGGAATCAAATAAGGCTTTTGAAGCATGCTTTAAATAGTTAGCGATTAAAGCATTATAGTTAGCGATAGCTTCTTTTGGAGGCATCGCGGCCATACAATGCGGGCAATAGCAAACCTCCGCATCTTTGTTAACATCAAAGATACGTAAATCTTCATCACCTTTACAATGTGTACAAAAACCCTTTTTTAACGCCATACAATTATCTTATCACAAAAATGTATTTATAATTCATTTTTTGCTGCTTTTTCTAAACGCTCATTAGCCGCATTTGCCGCTTTATAGATGTCATCAATACTTTCGTTAATGTTATATTTTCCGTTTTCGTAAAGAATCTTACCATTAATCATTGTCATAATGACATTATCTTTACTGCCAGCATAGACAAGGTTAGTGACGATGTTATTAAGTGGCTGCATGTTTGGTTTTGATAAATCAATCATGATGATATCCGCGAGTTTATTAACATCTAAAACATCAGCGTCTTTAAGTCCCATTGCTTTAGCGCCATTGACTGTAGCCATCTTTAAGAATTCAAATGCAGGGATGAATTTTTCATCTTGCGTTTGAAGTCTATTGAAAGATGCTAGAAGATACATTTCTTTAAACATATCTAAACCATTATTACTAGCAGGACCATCAGTACCAATCGCAATATTAATGCCCATATTATAGTATTTTGTGATTGGAACAATGCCTGACGCTAATTTAGCATTACTACATGGACATGTCACAATTGTTAAATTGTTATCTTTAAAGATTTTGGCTTCTTCATCAGTGAGGTGGACGCAGTGATAACCACCACCACCATAAGCAAATAAGCCGTTTTCATATAAATATTTAGCAGGAGACATATTGTGTCTTTGGATACATCCTTCTACTTCACCTTTAGTTTCACTAATGTGAGTAAAGAATGGGCTATGAGTCATCTCAATTGCTTCTTTTGTTTTAGCAACTCTATTCTCATCAGCGGTATATTCTGAATGTAAACCAACGCAGAATCTAACTAGGCTATCTTTATTTTCATTGTATTTACGATAATTATTCACTTCTTGTTCTAAAGAAGTCACACCATGTTCATATGTTCCTAAAAGAAGCGAACGAATACCAAAGTCTTCAGCGCTTTTAGCCATCATTGGAATGAAGAAATAATAATCAAATATCGCAGTGATACCACTTGTTAAATATTCTAGGTAGGCCACTTTATTAAGAGCATAAACATCTTCAGGAATTAAATGTTCTTCTCTAGGAAGACAAGTATTGAACAACCATTCGTGTTGACGTTCATCATCCGCTTTGCCTCTAAGGAAGACCATTGCACTATGAGCGTGAGCATTTTTAAAACCAGGCATTAAAAGATTTTTCTTACAATCAATTTCACGGTCAAAAGGACCGTAGCTTTGATAATCATTACCAATGTAGGCAATACGGTTATTATTGACCACTAAGCTGCCTTCAATGATTTGATCATTTTTCATTGTCAGGATACGTGCATTTTTTAATAAGATTTTCATTTTTTACCTGCCTCACACATCTCTTGGAGATGTAACTCATATTCATATAATTCATTAGCGACTTCATTTAGTTTAGTTTGATTCATCACTGGACCAATCTTTTCTTTAACATCAAATGGTTTACCAATTACTAGTCTAGTCATATGCCAAATACTAGTTCTTTTTTGATGATAAACAGGGATGATTGGTTTACCAGAAAGATAGGCCATTAAAACGATACCACCTTTAAAGGCATCAACTTCACCATCTCTTTTAATATGGCCTTCTGGAAATAAACCTAAGACATGTCCATTTGCGACATATTGACTTAAAAACTTCATCGTTGATAAAGATGGCTTTTCTCTATCGATTGGATAAGATAAGAAGACATTTTTATATATCCAAGCAGTGAATTTATTCTTAATCAATTCAGTCATAAAAACGAAGTGTAATCTTCTTGATAAGAACGCTGTTAGTAGGATAAATGGATCAGAGAAGCCAACATGGTTAGAAGATATGAATGCCCCACCTTTGATTCTCTTTTTAGCTTCTGGTCCATCGTAGATCTTTTTGATACGGTACCAAATCATTGTTTGCCAAAAACCAAACCATTTCACTAAATCATAAAGGATGTATTTGAATGAAAACAATTTTGCTTTTGGTACTTTTTGCTGCTTGTTTTTCTTTTTGTCCATATCTTAACTTTTATATTTTATATAAGAATTTATATATAATCAATTATGCTTTCAATATGTATCTTTATTTTAAGATACTGCTTTGATATACTTACTTGGTAAAGCGTTGAAGGAAACAAGTACGCTTAATGATGTCTTCTAGAGAGTGGCCGGTTGCTGCAAGACCATAGACTAGTTAAGGGGAATACATTCTGGAGCTGCTTCCTGAACCATTTAGTAGGGAATGACGGGTTCGCCCGAAATAGCGAAGTGTCAAAGACACACTAAGGGATAACTTGTGAGAGTTATCTAAATAGAGGTGGTACCACGATTAATCGTCCTCTGTTCCGTTTTT
>CAMVBL010000054.1 GCA_947165725.1 uncultured Caryophanales bacterium
GGTCAATATGGTACAGCCAATATTAGCGACCTCTCTGCTGTTATCGAAATCAAAGTGAATAATGCTCCAGTTACAGTTCCTGCAATTGAAGTTTCTGGTCGTACATTCACAAATTATGTCATTGGTGATATTGAAATCGCTACTGGTGATTTAGTAGTAGAAATTAAAGGTTTATCTGCTGACACTGCACCAAACATTGACTTCGTTAAATTGCTTCCAACTGCATAATCGTTTGATATAATCTAAACAAATTGCTCGGAAAGAAATTTCCGGGCTTTTTTTATTTTAATAAAAATTATCTAAACGTTATAAAAACGGCTATAATATAACTAGATAAAGGACTTAATGAAATTAACTAGAGCTTTTTTGCTTGCAGTTATTTTGTTGCCTTATCGTTACGTTTTTTCAAAAGAAAGGATCTTTAATATGAAAAAATCAAAAATTCTCTTACCCCTTGCTTTATTAGGGTTAGTTTTTGGTGTCGCTGCTTGTAATGGTGGTGAGAAAAAAGAAGGTGGAGAAGATACTCCTACTAGCCAAGTAACCCCTGGTAAAGAAGAGAAAATTATCATCACCGCTAAAGATGATAAGAAAACACTTATCTTAGGCGAAACAGTCCAATTAACAGCATCGGTTGATGGTGTTACTTGGGAATCTAAAAAACCAGAAGTAGCGACAGTCGATGCAAATGGTTTAGTTACATCTGTTGGTGTTGGTAGCACCACAATTACAGCCTCTAAAGAAGGATATAAATCAGGCACTATTTCCATTAAAGTTGATTTAAAAGACATCGTAGTTACCGCTGAAGGCGAAACAACTTTATTAGCTGGTCAAACAGTGCAATTAAAAGCCGACCAGGAAGGCGTTAAATGGGAATCAAGTGATCCAACAGTTGCCAGTGTTAGCGATGCTGGTTTAGTAACCGCTATTAAATTTGGTACAGCGACAATTACCGCTTCAAAAGAAGGCTTTGATCCTGCTAAAACCACAATTAACGTTGTGAGACCTGAAGTTAACGCTAAATTTGATTTAACAACTGATGCTGATCACTTCTCCGCTGATGGTTGGTGGGAAATGGGCAGTGGCATGTTTGCCATGCAACAAATCGCTGGTTGGAATCCAATTTCTCAAAATAGGAGTTGGGGTCAACAGGAAGAAAATCCAGAAACATTCATCGGTGGTTTCGGTGAAGGTGATAAAGAAACAGTTAAATTTACTTCTGATAAAGCCAACAAAGCCGAACTCGTATTAGATATGGGTAATAGCTCTGCTGTCACGTTATCTGAAGTGATGAGTATCAAATTAAACGACACCGCTATGGATTTATCTGCGTTCGTTTTAGAAGAACATGCTGGTCAATTTGGTGCTTCTCTTGAATTCGCCGAATTATCACTTGGAGAATATAACTTAGTCGTTGGCGAAAATACTTTAGAATTCACTTTCTTAGCGGACACAAATATCTTCTTAAATGAAGTTCATGTCTATGCTGGCGATGCTAAAATCGTATTAGTGCCTCCTGTTGCTAAAGAACAAATCGAAGTTAAAGAAGCTAAATTAGAAGTCATTGAAGGTGAAACAGTGCAAATCGAATCTGAAATCACTGGTGTATCTTATGCTTCTGTTGACGCAGAAACCGCAACAGTTGATGAAAACGGTCTTGTTACAGGTGTTAAAACTGGCATTGTTAACATCACAGTCACGAAAGATGGTATGTATTCCGTTAGAGTAGAAATCACAGTTAAACCTGCACCAGTAGCCGGTCAAATCTTATTAGAAGTTGAAAACGCTGAAGAATTATTAACCGAAGAAGGTGTTGATGGCGCTCATATTTCTAAAGATGGTCAAGGTGGTTTTGGTGGCAACGCTGTTCATAGTGGTGGTGCTTATGTCTCCTTCTATCGAGCAAGCGAAGTCACATTGACAATGAAATTTACAGCTGAAGCCGCTAGCACAATGGTGTTATCAGTTGTTGGTAGTGCTCCAATGAGCTGGGGTGGTACAGCTGCTCCATTCATCTTCAAAGATTCGATGGTCATTACATTCAATGAAGAAGCCTTTACACCTGCTGAAGAAGCTAACTTCCCAGCACCAGAAGGTTGGTCTTCCACAATGAGTGAAGTTGTCTTAGGTGATGTTAATGTTAAAGCTGGTGAAAACGTTCTCGTTATCAAATTAGCGGAAACATTCCCAAGCTTAGACGTCTTTAAATTGTCCATTAAGGCATAATTGAAAGATTAAATAAAAAAGGGTTCGGTTTTCATTCCGAGCCCTTTTCTTTTTGGTTAATAAATTAGTTAATCTCTGGTAATGGTTGGCCTTTTTCCACTTTATAAATAGATTTACCTGAGTTATCAAAGATTTCTAAGTATTCCCCGTACATATTTGTTGTAATGTAGCTACAAATAACTTGTGTACCTTCTTGATCAGCATAATATGTAGTTTTTCTCTTATTACCTTCAATAGTTTCAATGTTGCTGTGATCATAAGCAAAGCCTTGATCTGAAACGATAATATAATTCAAAACATCAGTACCGCTTGAAAAGGAATAGGAAACTAATACTTTCACGCCTTCAGTAACGGTAACAACAATGCTACCTTCACCACAATATTTACAAATACCGTATTTATCTGGTGTATGTGGGATATTGATGTATTTGTCATAAGTTCTTGTTACCTCATCACCTTTAATGGTGTAGACATAATTTGCTCTTGATGGCAAATCTTTAAGATGGTCGTTATATAAACCACCGCTGAACTCATATAATGCTTCCTCTTTACATGTTGGACAGCTTACTTCCACATAGCGATAAGAATTAACGGCGTTTATATCATATTTCAATTTGAGATATGCGCCTTGTTCACTAGTTAAATAGCGATATGTTGCATTCTTGTGATCCGCGATCTTTTTATAGTTATTAGCGTCACCTTTGTTATGACATTTCTTACATTCATAAAGTAATTGATAATGACAATCATCAACTGAAACTTTAGTGGCTTTACTCATATCGTATTCGTGGTCAGTATAGTAATAAGAATTAGTTTTAAGATTACATACTGTACATTTTGATTCAGCATAAGTAACACAGTTACCAAGATCTTCACGGACTTCTGGTCCATTAGTGTGAAGAACTTCGATATAATATGCTTCTAAAGAGGCTGCCAAATGATTACTATTTTTAATAGCGTAATAGGTATCTTTTGAGAATGTGCCATCGCCAATAGCTGGATATTCACTAACTTTAATATCTTTAAATACTTCAAATGTGTATTTTGTTGCAGTGTAGCAAGAATATTGTAATGTTTCTGGTGCGTTTAAATATTCAAAACGATTATCTCTTGGTTCATATTGCTTTCTAGTGAGTAAAAGTTGTTCATTTGGCCAATAGACAGCATAGAAATCAGTAGTGTTCACTAATGTATCACGACCACTTTTGTAGGAGAACTCGCGTGAAGAGACATAGTATTTTCCATTATCTTTGGCTTTTTGCGCACTAATGAAATATTCTGGTTTATCGTTTATTTCAACTGATGTTTTTTCTGTTTCTGCGCTTTCGGTGTTAATTATTTTATTGCAAAGAGTGCAATAGTTATGGTTAGCGTTACTTAATAATGCGTGATCTTCTTTTGGTTCTAGATACTTATTACAGCTATTACAGTATAATCTGTGTTGGCTACCTAATTGTTCGTAACTTCTTGAACTTTGATGGTCACATTTTTCTGGAACTTTGCCACTAGGAATTTCTACAGTGGTGGAGTTAAAGTCACTTAAAGTAAATTCAATTCTAATTCCTTCTTGCTTAGCGCTTAATCTCTTTGGATAGTTGTTTTCAACAAATAAAGCAAGGTTCTCTATACCCGATTCAGCGAGATCAGGAATAGAAGAAGAATTAACGTTAATAGTGCTTGTTTTTCTATCTAAAACGCCAGAATTAACAACAAGAGTAAGAGTTTCTTTTATTTCATTAAGAAAATCTCCTTCACTATTATGATCAAGCACATATTCGCATCGATCATTTTCTACGTCATATTCAATTCTTTGTTTTTCCGCTTCGTAATACCATTCGTATTGTTCAGTGCCATCTTTATATTCTGAAACGATAGCGCGGTCATTTTCTAAATCGACATATTTAACTTCAGAACCTAATCTTTGCACTAAAGCATCTCTAGAAATACCGAGTTCTTTAGCAAGACCACTTAAATTAGCGTAGCCTTTAGAAAAGTTACTGGTAGATTTGATTGAAAAGTTACCTTTTTCATCGATTTTAGCAATGCCAACACTTTCTCCAAGTTCAAAGGTATCGATATCTGGTAAACCTTCACCAAGGCTTTCTTTGCCGGTTTCTTCCATCCCCGTATATTGCTTCATTGTGGCGTTTTTTAAGTTTTCAATATTGGTTTTAACTTTCGCTAAATCAACGGGAGTAATAACATCTGGTGCACTTGACTCAGAAGTAACGTCACTGTCACTTGGCTTTGGGGTTGGTTTTTTACAGCCAACAAGACCCATCATGGTAATCATTGACATAACAAGTAATACATTTAATTTCTTCATAGTACTACCTCCTTATAACGCTACTAGTATAGTCTTTTAAAATAAAAAAGCACCTTTACTAGGCGCTTTATAAGACAAATTATCGAAATAGTTAGTTCTTTTCAAATAAGTCATCACCAGTTGGGCTAACGATGGAATAACCAACATTAACTAAGTGGTCGGCGACTCTTTCTAATTCACTAACAAGAGTGGTATAGAATGGGGAATTTTCAATCTTACATTTATTGCTTTGAATTCTTTCGTAGTGGGCGTTGCTTAATTGATTCTTTAATTCATCAGTTTTAGTTTCTAAATTATGTAATTTCTTTAAGTTTTCTTCAGAACGGTCATGGAATATTTCATAAGATAAATTAAACATCTGATCAACAACATTAAACATTTCTTGGAATTCCGCTTTCGCGGTATCAGAGAATGATAAGTCATTATCAACCATCTTTAATGATGATTCATAGAAGTTATAAGCGTGGTCACCAATACGTTCAATATCGTTAACAACGTGGAAATAACTACCCGCTGTTTTTTCATCGTTGCTTGATAATCTATTTGATAATTCAATTAAGAAAGAAGTGATTTGGTTATTGATATAGTCAATCTTATCTTCTGTTTCGATTAATTCTTTGTCTTTAGAATTATCTTGATTAAGAATGCGATTAAAACCTAATTTAAAGTTTTCGTGCGCTAAAGTCATCATATTGATAATTTCTCTTTTCACTTGCATTAAAGCAATGGTAGGAGTGTCTAATAAGTGTTTATCAATATATTTAATCGCTTTCTTCTTTTCTTCAGCATCTTTATCTCTAATTAATTTAGTAGTTAATTTTTCTAATGGCACTACAAATGGTAAAGCGGCTAACATGAAGATGATGTTATAAATAACGTGGAACACCGCTAAAGCAAGAGCGTTGTTATCACCAAATACAGCGTGGAAACCAGCGTTGATATATTGAGCTAATGGCCAATAGATAACTAAAGCCACTAAAGCGGCAATAATTCTAATGATTAAAACAATTGCACCTGTACGCTTAACATTGACATTTCCACCGATAGTGGCAATTAAAAGAGTTAAGACGGTACCGATTGTGGCGCCTAAAACGATATACACGGCTTGCTCAAATCCTAATGTTCCAGAAGCAACCATCGCTACTGTAATACCAATAGAAGCGGAGCTAGATTGTAATAGGGCAGTTACTAAAGCACCGATAACTAAAAGAAGTAATGGGAATTTAACGACTTCAAAGAATGTTTTAATGGCCTCCATTAAATCTTCGTTACCTCTAATGGCATCACCCATGGTATTTAAACCAAAGAATAAAATACCTAAACCCGCTAAAATTTCACCAATGTTTTTAATTTGTTCCTTTTTAAAGAACATCAAGATGACACCGATAACGGCTAAGATAACAAAATATTTAGAAATAGAAATAGAAGATAAGGAAGCGATTAAACCTGTAACAGTTGTGCCAACATATGCACCTAAAATAATATTAACGCCTTGAAATACGGTCATCGCTCCAGCACTAATAAAACCAATGGCCATAACGCCAGTAGCGGCACTACTTTGAATTAAAGCCGTAACAGCGGTACCAATACCAAAACAAGCAAATCTATTGCCACGTATCCTCTTTAATAATTTTCTTAAACCACGTCCTGTTGATTTCTTTAAACCTGAGGACATCATGTTCATGCCAACAATAAACACTGCGGCACCGACTAATAAGATAATGATACTAAGTACTAATGCTTCTACATCCATATCACCTAATATTGTAAGACTTTTTATTTGCATTCTTCAACTTTAAGTAAAGAATGCCTAGCAAATATCTTGACCTTGTCATTGTTTATTCTTCATTTATGAAGTAACTTGATTGCATCAAATAGAGGTAATTAACTATTAGAAATCAAGAGAAATATTGATTTGTATAACGAAAACAGTTCTCTTTGTGGAACTTTCTCTTATAGATTACAAAGTAATCACTTGCTACCAGGGATTACTTAGAATTAGTTAAGTCGAAACGAGTGTGACTTGTTTCTAACTTATAAATGAGTCTTACTAGTTTACGAGCTAAGTGAGATAAGGCAACGCGATGTGCTTTGCCCTCGTCACGCTTCTTATGGTAGAAGTCGTAAAAAGTAGGAGCGTGAATCATCATAGTCTCGACAACATTCATTAGTGCTTGTCTGAGATAACTAGAACCGTGCTTGACCATTTTGCCTTTATAGTCAGCAGTTCCAGATTGACTTCTTCCGACATCTAGACCAGCATATGCAAGCATCTTATCTGCATTAGCGAATCTAGACAGATCACCAAACTCAGCGATTATACTGGCCGCGGACATAAGCCCAACTCCAGGAATCGATACAGTAGGGGAATCTAAAATAGTCATGATTTCTTCAATCTTAGATTCAACTCTACAAACCTCATCATTTATAG
>CAMVBL010000055.1 GCA_947165725.1 uncultured Caryophanales bacterium
ACCACAGGGTCAATCAATAACGCATCCCTTGGATACATATATTGTTAATGAGATATTTAAAAGTATACAAGATTATATCGAAGAATTATTGATGTTTTGTAAAAATAGCATAGAAGTCATATTTTTGAATGTTTTTTTGTCTTATTTTCAACTAAAAAACCAATAAATATTGTCTTAGAAGGCGTTTTTGTAATAAATTAATAGAGAAAGGAAAACATACACAATGTCAACAGTTGAACAAATTAAAGCTGCTTACGAAGCTTTCGTCGAAGAAAACGAAAAATTCGTTGAAAAGGGTAACAAAGCTGCTGGTGGCCGTGCTCGTAAGGCCTTAATGGAACTTGCTAAATTAGCCAAAGTTCGCCGCGCTGAAATCCTTGAAGAAAAGAAATAGTTTTCTAAAAAGATAAAACGGATGACTTAGTTGCCATCCGTTTTTATTTTGCTTAAGCAATTTTAATCTTTTTCTTTAACGCTCTTTGGGTCATTCTATCGTTTTCATTGAGAATTGATCTCTTTCTACATTTTAGGATGAGGTCTCTACCTTCATCACTTCTAGTGTAGACCACTTTGAATGTACCTACTTTACCAATGAGATTTGTGGCAAAGAGGTCCACCATAGTTTTCTTCTTGCCTAAAATAGATGGGCAAGAATATGAATGTTCATATTTTAAATGACCATTTTTTTCTAAGATTAATAAGTATCTAGGATTATCAATTGGTGAGAACATTTCATTAATCGCTTCATTAAAGAGATTTTGTTCATATCTACTAGCCTCTTTTAATGAAATGCCAATGAGGACTTCATCGCCTAAGACATTAAGTGTGGCTCTATCGTTGATGAGCCCACAGTATTGTAAAGTATTAAGCAAAGCTTTAGCGATAAATGCCATGTTCTTTTTAGGGGACGAATGAGTAACCGCGAGATGAATAACCTTGCTTAAGAAGACAGAGAAGACAATCATAATGACAATCATTGTAATCATAATGATTGCACTTATTAATGCTCCTAGCGAATCAGAAGCACGTACAGCGGTAAGTAATGAACCTAAAGAAATGCCAGTGCCCAATAGTGAAAGGGTATCCATTAAGCCATAGAGTGTTAAACCGATGACGTTAACATAAGCAAAAGGAGGGATCACTACTTCACGAGGAATAGAGATTTCTTCAGTGACTTTGAAGTTCTTCTTTAAAGATATATTCCATTTACTATTTGTGTCATCACGTTTCGCGGCTTGAGCAAGCATTAAGTAGTTAATTCTATCAAAGCCACTTTCGTTATATGGAGGAAGGATGGTTGTTAAGCGTTCAATACCACTTTCAATTTCTCCTGTTTCATAGTTAGGACCCACGAAGCAATCAAATCTTCTTTGTAAGACCTCATAATCATATGAGGTAATCTTGCTATAGTCCGTTTCTTTTTTAAGTTTTAATGATTCGAAGTGTTTATATTCAAAAATATATTCGGGTTCTATTGTCGCTAAATGCCAAATATTAGCGACTTTATTTGGATTCTTTCGATCCATTCTTATCGCCCTACCACGCATTTGGTTAGAGAGCATAAAGCTGCCCACAAAACTAGCAAGGATTAGGGTGTTGATACATGGTGAATCCCAGCCTTCACCTAATAATGATTTAGTGCCGATGATGATGTTAATAATACCTTTTTCAAAGAGTTTAGCCACTAAATCGACCTTATCTTTATTATGTAAAGAAGCCGCGAAAGTAAACTCTCCATAATTAGTGTCACCAATTTGATTACATTTAACTCTTCTACCAGGGAATTGATCTTTACAGTCAAGTGGTAGCACAATTAAATTACCAGAAAGAATCCCCATTCTGTAATTTGGATTAGATTTCACTAAGGCTTCGAATATTGAGACAACACTGATTTGTAATGAGATATTATCGTTAAATAAATCTTTGATTGATTCCTTTTTGATATAGTCAGTTAAGATTAACAATCTTAAATTCTCACCCATATTATTAGTTTCCGCTTCAGTAATTTTAGCGATACTATCTAATTTGCCAATGGAACTAATGAGTTTATGCTTCATTGATTCTTTTAGGGTGAAGTTCACTTTGTTTCTTTCAAAAACAGAGTTAGTTTTTAATATCTTAGTAATGCGTTCTTTTTCTTTTTCAGTCGTAATCTTTTCATCTTCTAAGCAGAAAGTAATTGCTCTTTCATAGGAGACTAATGATAAAGAAGGTAAGCCTTTCTTACCGGTTAAACTTTTAATGATTTTAGGTTCAACAGTGATACCAATAGATTCAACGATTGCTAAAAGCAATATGAAAGGTTCAGCGTTATCATAGAAATAATCTTTATCATTGTGATAAGCATCCACGATTGTGGCGTGAATGTTTTCTAAAACATCGAGTTTTTTAAACTCTTTAATCGCATTTAAAACTTTATTCTTATAAGTCGTAAAGACTTCAGTTTCTTCTTTCGTTGGATAGTTAAAATAGACATAGTCTTGATGTGGACAAAGCGTCCCTTCTTTTACTAGTTCAGGAACGAATATCTCTTCATCAATTGGGCCACACACCTTTTCATAACGGTCCCATTCCGCTTTATTGGCGTCATATGGAGGGGTCGCAGTGAGAGCCACTACTTTAACATCTTCACCGAGTTGTTCAATAAATCTCTCTAATGATTTTTGCCATTCGTTTTGTAAGTGATGAGCTTCATCTAGACAGATTGTTTTAACGTTATATTTTCTCACTAATTCAAAGATGTCTAAGTCACTATAGTCTGTCACCACACCATCTTCTTCCAAAGGAAGCTTATTCATGATGGAGTGAAGAGCTTGATAAGTAATGGAGTTAATTAAAGTGATTTCATGAAGGTCATAAGAAAAGTATTTATCAACCTTTTCACCTTCATCTAAAAAGCCATCTTTAAATCTATCACCCCACTGATACTTAATCGTGGTTGTTGGTGAAAGAATAATCGTTGGAGCATTTAATCTTTTAATTAATTCTAAACCTAAAATGGTTTTACCACTGCCAGGTGCGGCAACGATATTAATCTTGCCATTTAAAAGATACCTATCCGCATTATTTAGAATTCTTTGTTGGTATTTTCTAAATATGCCTTTGAAATGCACTTTATCAAATGTCTTCATATCTAAAAATAGATTATATCACTAGAATATTTTATATAAAATAAAAAGACTGATAACTAGTACCAATTAATTCTTTCTTAAGTGAAAAAAATATTTGATTATTATACAGAATAATTAGTCAGCGTTTATTGTTTTAGTAAATCGTTATTTAGTGAGCACGTTAGCATGTAAACGTAAGCATCATCTTCAAAGAAGCCATAGACTGTATCTTCAAATGGTTTAATGAGTTTGACGTTAATAAGTTCATCACTATATTCATTATAAGAATCAGGATAAATACTTGATAATAAGCGATATTTGTTATGAAGAAGTTGCCAAATACTAGTGTTCGCACTTGGAAGGTTCAAAGCGATATTCTTTTTATTAATTCCATAGAAGCATATACTCCTAACGATGTTTTTAGGATTAGTGCAATCGGGATCAATAACAAAATAGCCAACAGTAAATAATGGAATGTCCATTTTCTCGTCTTTTAAGTCAGATATTGCCTTATTAGAATAAGGTATTTCAAAAGACTTATTACCGATGTCTTCGAATGGAAAATCCATCTTTGATGGATAATAAACAGAATCTGGTAAGTATTGCACATAATCAGTGTCATATTGCTCTCTAAAATGATGAGTGTAATCATAACTATTCCAATATGATGAATAACCATAACTGCCGTTAGAATCTCTACCAGGATAAGGGGTAACAAAATCATGATGTTTGATGTTAGTTAGCATCGTATTGAAAGCTTTAAAATTACCATTTAAGTCACTTTCGGTTACATTACTATATCTAGACATATCATGATCTTTTGATTTGATATTTAATGTATAAGTTTTATTCTCGTATTGGATGTAAACTGGTTTTGTTTCAAATTTTGAGCAAGCAATAAGATTATAATTAATGGAATTATTATAGGTATTTTTATACATGGAATAAGCATCTATTTCTTCATTACCCGTGAGTTTAAAAACACTCTCGCTGATATTATCAACTTTATGAGAAATTGGAAAATAAATGTCTAATGTTAGCGAATCACATACTTCGACTTCCACATTATAAGTGGTAGCTTGCTCCGCTATCCATTTATCACTGATACCACGACCGCTTAATTCAATATGGAACTTTTGATCGTTTAAATCATAAGTTATGGTATGGCTACTAGAGTTAATCGTTGATGGTTGTTCATGATTACTCACCACATCATCATTTCCGTTGCTCTTATGACTACTATAAAAGTCATTATGGCTACAGCCAGTCATTAAAACTGGCAACATAATTAACGATAGCGTTAAAGCTTTTTTAGTTCTCATTTTTGCTTCCTCATCAATAAAGACGAATTAAACAAAGAAAACTGCTAAAATCTTTCTTTTTTTGTTCCGCATGATTCATCACTTTTAATTATATTTATTTCAAAGTGCATTGGCACTTAGAAAAAACAGGACCGATTGTATTAAGTCCTATTATCATCTAGATGCTTCAGTTTTTTATGCCTTTAATACAAAAGATGGCATTCATTCCTTGGTACTAAATGTTGAAAAAGTATCGATACAACAAAATAAAAAAACTGATACTATCGTATCAATTTATTCTTTCTTAAGTGTGGTTGCGCATCAATATTGATACATTTAGCCCTTTTTGCAAGGGGTTACGCTACAACATTGATACATTTCAAAGGGGATGGGAGGAATCGAAGCCTATTTTCTATACTTCACTCCACAAATTGGGCATCTTTTTCCTTTATGCATCTGTTGAATCCTTTTATAGAAGGAAGCATTGCAAGATGGACAAACCCACCACTTTTCCTTGCCACTATTACAAGTATATTCGCTTGGCTTATCTGCATTCTTTGTGTAATCCCAAAGTTTCGCTAATTCAGGATCATTGGAAGCAAGTGAATTAGAACTATCGGTTCTTTTCCCTGAACAAACAGGACACCCTTGACTGCCCTTTTTAACAACTGGGCTCGAAAGATATGAATGACCTTTTGGGCACTTCCACCAATATTCTTTTTTAGAAGTCGGTGCAATTGTTTTTATATCAATGCCTACATTTTTCTCATAATCCCATTGTTCGAGCAATTCGGGGTAAAAATCAAAAATATTGCCCCTTTTCTTGGTTGTGGTTATTGTTCTCTTTTCGTACGAACATCTCTTACATCCATATCCTTTTGTTCTTGTCTTAATAATGGCTTCCCATTCGTTACCGCATTTGGAGCACTTCCACCACACTTTTTTGTTTGATCCTGGGGTCACGTCCTTAGGAGTCAAATCCCCATTTTTTGTTGGATGCCACTCGTTTGCGATAGATGGAAACAAGTCTGCCAATGAGTATCCTCTTTTAGATTCAACGTCATATGTCCTTTCGTCTGCGTGAACGCACTTAATACAAGTCAGTGTATCGGTTAAATTTTCCACTGCGCCTTGCCAATGGTAACCACAAGTGGGGCAAACCCAAAAGAATCGTTTCTTTGAACTAACAGGGATGGTTTCGGGGTTCACATCACCATTTTTGTCATAATCCCACTTCTTTATTCCTATAGGTTTTTTAAAAGCGACGCTATTTTCCTTTATGTTGTTGACATACCTTCCGATAATCTTTGTTCTATCCGAATCGATATCAACATCAAATTTGCAACAAACCTGCCTCTCCGCTAATAGTATTTGTCCAATGGCGGTCATCAACGCATCAATAAAATGGTAGTTTTGGGAATACAAAACATTGAGCAAATACCCATATTTTGTTTTCTTCGGTGAAGAATCGACAGGACCCTTCTTTTTTTCTGCCACTCTCAAAAGCAATATCCCTTTTTTTGTAAGGAATTCATTTTTCTTGGCATCCCTTTCTTTGCTCCCTTTTCTGCTATGGAAGTAAGACCCATCATATTCGATGGCGACATTTAGTTTTGGAAGGAAAATGTCCATCTCGGTCTTTTCAATTTTTGATCTATAAAGAACCTCGGTAAAAGCTTCTAGATAATATCCAATCGCCTGTTCGGGGAAAGATGTTCTTTTTTCGCTATCGCAGATAGGACAAGAAGTTCCTTGCAGTGTTCTAGAGGCGATAACTGACTGATAACTATGGCCATTTGGGCATATCCACCAAACCTTTTTGTGCGACGCTCTAAGCACATTTTCGGGTAAAAGGGCACCATTCTTTGAATAATCCCATTCCTTAACTAGTTCAGGGTTTGTTGTTGCCAAAGAGTTTTCTTTTGAAGCCTTTATCCCTTTACAATATGGGCACTCAGGACTTTGAATTTCATCACCTTCGGCATCTATGGGTGCGTTGTTTTGTCTCGCGTGGATCAAGAGATGAATCACCTTGTCATTGGATACGACGATTATAAGACCACCCCGCGTTATTGGCCTTGGTACGTATTAGGCTGGGCTACCTTTATGATCGCTCCGTTTGTTTGGCAAATTCGCCTTGCCTCTAAATTAGGGAGATTCGCCAAAGAAATGAAAGTGGGTTCCCCGCGTTTATCTGGCCTTTCTTTTGCGATGTGGTCCACGTTTGGCACATTGATTCTTGTTGGTCCTTTTATTGCCTGGCATCGCGTCTTCTCCTTGCTTAATTTCCTAGAAGACGCCGCTAATCACGAATCGGAAGTTCGAGAATTGGCAAAAGTCAAATCGCAAAACGGCGAGCCGAATGTTCTATTTGCTTCCATGGAAGAATGCTCATGTACGGTAAAGAAGCAAGCAACCGAAAACAATAGATAGACCGC
>CAMVBL010000056.1 GCA_947165725.1 uncultured Caryophanales bacterium
AGTAAAGTCAGCAAAACCGCGAGAACGTCATCATCTAGTAGTTCTTCTAGAAGATAGAATTAAAACAAAATTAAAAGATAGCCGATTGCTCGACTATCTTTTTTGTTGCAAAGAGTTATTGTCCTAAGACCACTCGTTCTTTATTAAATAACTTCGTAACCCCAAACATTAATAGGCCTGTATATAACACAGTGGACGCTACTGTTAGACCAAAGAACAATAATAAGTTCTCCGCGCCATTAAGTAAGGCATTAATAGACACACAGACGTTAAGAATTGGTACAAAGGATAAATACCATTGATCGAAGCCAAATAACGAAGGAGCCATGCCAAAGAGCATAAAGACAATCATAATTGGTGACAAATAGCCCGCCGCTTCTTTCACAGTATTGGATAAAGCGGAGATAAATACACCAATCGCGACGAATAAGAGTAAGACAGTTACCACTAATAAGAAGAGCAATAATCCATCTAATGGAGAAATACTGATATTGAATCCCCCCATTAATTTAGGAATTGATAAAATCAAACCAGTAAATGAGACAATACCAGAGGCAATCGCAGTCGTGGATAAGGATAAGATTTTACCTGCGACAAATTCGCCACGTTTAATAGGTGTAAGTAATAATGAAGCAAGTGTGCCTCTTTCTTTTTCACCCGCGATAGCTTCAGGGCATAATGATATAACGGTGGAGAATAAGATAGAAATAGTGACCATTGGAATAATCATTGCTGCGATTTTCATTGCCATCATATCTTTTTCACCAACATTAGCGCTCACAGCACCGTTTTTATTAACAGTGTAGTTAGTGTAGGCCACACTGACAACTTGTGAAACATAACTATATAAATCACTTGAAGCACTGGAATCACCGTTATAGAAGATATCTATGTCATTAGCACCAGAAGCGTCACCGAGTTTATTTTCAAAATCATCAGTGAAAGCAACCACTAAATGGTATTTACCTTGTCTTAATTCTTCTTTATAAGATTCTAATTCACCAGTTGTGAATTCTTTGAATGTGGCAGTGTTGTTATTTTTACTAGCCTTCATCACTTCATCAACATAAGTCATAAGTTTTGGTAATTGACCATCTGTTTTAGAACTATTGAAATTATCAGTGTAAGCTACTTGGAAATTAGTGTCTTTTGTACTGCTTTGTGTGACGACTTTAGTCATCACTGTGCCCATTAAAGTATAAACAAAATAGATGAGGACACCTGGTAAGAATAAGCTAATAAGCATCCTCTTATCAGTGAACACTCTTTTGAGTTCTTTAAGGAAAATAGTTAACACGTTACGCATTTATATTAGCCTCCTCATATAATTTGAAGAAGACTTCTTCTAAAGTTCCTTCTTTTTGAATCTCTTTAAGTGGGGCATCTTTAATGAGCTTACCGCTGATAATGATACCAACGTGATCACAAAGTTTTTCCACTAAAGAGAAGATGTGAGTGGAGATAATAATAATCTTGTTTTCTTTCTTTAAATTGATGAGATATTCTTCAACATCTCTTGCCGCAATAACATCTAAGCCATTCGTAGGTTCATCAAAGATGATAACTTCTGGGTCATGGCAAAGAGATATCGCTAAAGAAACCTTTTGTTTCATGCCAGTGGATAAATCCTTGATTGGGGTATTTTGGAATTTATCAACGCCAAATGATTTAAATAAGATATCCTTTCTTGCATTAATTTCTTCATCGCTCATCCCATATAACTTACCCATATATGTAATGGTGTCAGCAGGAGTGAAGAAACCATCAAGTTTAAGTTCACTAGTTAGAAAACCAATCTTTTTACGATATGCATAAATATCTTCATTGATTTCTTTATTATCCAAATAAATCGCCCCAGTTTTTGGTTTGATTAATGATGCAATCATTCTTAAAGTAGTGGTCTTGCCCGCACCATTAGGGCCAAGTAAACCATATATCACACCAGGAACTGCTTCAAAAGACAAATCATTAACGGCCACTAATGTTTTAGCGTTAGTTTTTTGTTTTTGTCTTTGACGTAAAGTTAGTTTGAATTCCTTAGTGACATGTTCAATTCTAAGTACACTCATAGTAACCTCCTAAAATCGGCAATATTGTAATAGAACGATTTTGATAAATAAATGCAAATCGAAAAAGACTATACAAAAATGGCAAAATGATAAGATTTTACCAAATAAAAAATGGCCACGCTTTTAGCGGCGTGACCTTTCTTTTATCTAATTCTCAAAGAAGACCCCTATCTTCTATAAGTAGGGGATGAATTTGAGTGTAGTTATATACCGAGTTGACGGAAAAGATTGTCAAAAAGTATTGAAATCACCTTGTTTTTATATCAATAAATTGATATAATAATAGTAGGAAATATGGATGTAGGGGATGAAAATGCATTTAGCATTTATTTCCCTTTTCTTATATTTCGAAAGGTGCGTTATGATTAAGACAGTTAAAAGATCCTATCGTTTTAGAATCTATCCTAATCCTTCTCAAAAAGAACTAATTGAGAAGACTTTAGGATGCTGTCGTCAAGTTTATAATGACTTCCTTTCGATGTGTATTGAATCGTACAGTGCTGATAAGAACTATTCCATTAAGAAATATGATTTAATTAAGCTTCTTCCAGAATATAAAGAAACATTTCCATATTTAAAAGAAGTTGATTCTATCGCGCTTCAACAAACAGTTGTTCATTTGTTCAACGCTTATATGAATTTCTTTAGACATAATGCTGAATTTCCTACATTTAAAAAGAAAAAGAATGATTATGGTTATATGACCATGAAAATAAATAATTCAATCTATTTTGCTGAGGATGATATCCAAATCCCAAAATTAGGCAGAGTTAAGGTCAAACTTCATCGTCATCTACCAGAATCATTTAAATTCACCATGGTCAGTGTTTCTAGAAAAGGTAAATACTACTATGTTTCCTTGATGGGGGAAGAAGAATATTTTGACTATGGAGAATATATCAAGGAATCTCTAAATCCAAATAACTCGATTGGTCTAGATTTTTCCATGAAGCATCTTTTTGTTGATAGCGATGGCAACCATTTAGATATGCCGACCTATTATCAAGACTCTCTAACTAAATTAGCAAAAGAACAAAGAAAGCTTTCTCACATGAAGAAAGATTCATCTCATTATCAAAAGCAATTATTGAGAATCAAAAATCTTCATGAACACATTGCTAATCAAAGAAAAGACTTTCTTCATAAAGTTTCTAGAAAACTTGCTAATACCTATGATTATGTTTTTGTGGAGAATCTAGACCTACAAGAAATGAGCGAAAGAAAAGATAAGTTAAAACTTGGAATTACTATTTTTGATTTAGGATATGAGACTTTCCTTAATTACCTATCCTATAAGCTAAAGTGGCTAAATAAGGAATTAATCAAAGTTGATAGATATTTTCCTAGTAGTCAATTATGTTCATGCTGTAACTATCGAAAAAGCGATCTAATGCTTCATCAAAGAAGTTGGATCTGTCCAGAATGCGGGACAAAACATAACCGTGATTTAAATGCAGCGATTAACATCAAAAAAGAAGGAATAAGAATGGTCCTTAATCCTTCTAATTAATCTTAGTCTAAACAAGTTGGATATCTTGTTAATAAATATCCTTAACCGAGGGACTCTCGGGGATAGCCCATTGATACTGAATTCATTAGAGTTCTTGAGTGGGAAGCCCCCCATCTTCTATAAGTGGGGATGTCATTACTTGCCAACGGCTAATTTAACACATTCGTAAGCACCGTTATAGTGACCAGTTTTTTTGAGTGCGTCTATTTGGTCACACATGTGAGGAATTAATTCCTTATCACTGATTAAACGGTCGAGCATCGCGTTAACTTCCTTAACAGTAGGGCATTCTGGAGTAGAGTCGCCATTTTCCCTGCCGTTAATTGCTCCATAGACTTCATGACCACCGATGTGGCGCATAAAGAGTTTTGGAATTGGATAATACGCAAGCTCGCTTGGCTTAGTAACTAGTAAATCAGTCACTGGCATTAATAAATTAGTGGAATAAACTGCTTCAAAGATATCTTTGTTATAAATAGCGTAGATTCCAGAAGCATCGCCTTCTTTAATATTTTTTACAAAGTAAGTTAACTTAGTGTATTCATTAAAGAAGTTTTGTGTTTGGATGCCTTTCACTTTATCAACTAATTTGTGATAGACATCAAGGTGGTCACCAAAGTTAATGAATAAGGTAACCTTATTTTCCTTAACATATGGGATGAGATGTTTAACCATCGCTAAGAACATATCAAAACCCGCACCAGCGCCACCAACAGTCATCAAGATACGTAATGGTTTACCATTAGCGATTCTTTCCTTACGACGTTTGTTGTCATTTTCTAAATCAACTAATAGTTCATGGTCAATGAAACAACCAACCATCTTTAATTGATCTTCAGGAATGCCGTTAAGTGGTTTTTTATCAAAGCCGTTTAAGGTCTTGTAGCCGAAATAGGCAAATGGGGTTTGAACAGTGTGAATAGCCCCTTCACTTAGGTGTAAACCCATTGGCCAGTTATCTGGAATAGCGTTAACAACATGTGTCATACCAGCGTGAATTGCCGCTTGGCTTGGCCAAACGTGAGTGGCGATATATGGGATATCTTTATCAATGTTTTTGAATATTGGCACTAATAGTTCGCTGTTTCTTTGATCTTTCGCGTTATAGCTAATCTTTTTAAAACCTTCACTATTAAGTGGTTCCCAGACGAGTTTATTGAATAATTTAGATTTTTGACTAATACGAGACGCTAAAGAATACATATTGTTTTGTTCTCTAATCATCTTGCTACCAGTGGCGTCAAAACTAGCTAAGTCTAACCAATATGGTTTATAGCCTAACGCTCTAGCCGCACTTGCCATTGCAATGGAGATGCGGTAGTGGCCAAAGCCCATTCTGATATTGCCAACGATTAAGGCGTTCTTTTCAAACTTTTGGTTTTCTTCACCAAAAACGATATTGTTCGCACCGATAAAATCTAAAGTAGGAATTTCTTTAAAGGAAATCTTGTAATCTTCTTTAGAATCGTCGCCATATTTCTTAATGTATTTGGCTTTGCTTTTATTCGCCCCTTTAATAACTTTTTTACTCATTGGGTTATTAAAGATATTACTTGTTCTATCGATCATTTATGGAGTACTCCCTTCTTAACATCATAAGTGAAATGTTTAAGTTCACCATTTAGTTCATAACTGATGTGGATAAGATTACCTTTGGTAATATATCGACGGTTATGCGCATTTTCGAATATTTCGAATGTCTCTTGTAAGAGTTTCTTCTTCGTGTCATCGTAGTTAGCGATGTCATCACTAGTCATAAGCACGCTACCAAATAAAGCGTTAATCTTGCTTAAAGCTTCTCTTTGAGAAAGTGTTAACTTAATGTTTTCATCTCTTAATAAGAAGACATCTGGATCATTACCGAATAAGTGGTTGTTCATAAATGAACGATAAATAGTGTTTTGAATTGTGACTTTCGTAGACACTCTTTCTCTATGGAATAAACGCATATAGAAGACGTCATCGAAGTCTAAACTCACATCTGGACCCACTCGTAAGTAATCGAAATGTTCGTAGGAGTTAATAATATTAGCACCACAGCCTAAGATGAGACGGTCACCTAAGATGTCTCTTAATAACTGATAAGCTGCATCTTGGACCATACATCTAGTCTTGTTTTCATACTCTGGTAGTGCCGCCGCATACAAGAAGTCAAGCTTAAAGAAGTCTACCCCCATGTCCATGTAATGGACTAAGCATTCCTTGATATAAGCAATGACTTCTTGATTGTCGAGGTCAAGGGCATAAAACCCTGACCAGTTTCCTCCCGCTTTGATCGGTCTCCCTCTTCGATCTTTCCTAATCCAGTCTGGATGTTCGGAAAACAAGCGAGATTTGGTTTCCGCGGCAAACGGAGCGAGCCATAGGCCCGCCTTGAACCCTTTTTTGTGAATCTTATCGATAATTGGTTTTAAGCCATTTGGGAACTTCTTTGGATCGACATCCAACCAGTCACCGACAAATGTTTCATAACCATCATCGATTTGGAAGAGATTGAAGCGTTCATCTAAAGCTTCTAAATCTCTTAAGATTATTTCTTCGTTAATGTTTTGATAGTAGTTATACCAACTGGTATAGCCAAACAATTTCTTAACGTTTCTTTTTGGGAAAGCATCCCAGAAGGCCATTAAACCTTTTTCAAAGTTATCGTAGTAGCAGTAGTCAAAGATATTAACACTTTGTCCTTTTGCTACTTTAAGACCTTTTACATCACTAATAAGGTGGATTGAACTTCTATCTTTAATTAATTCAATAATTAAGTAGGCAGTCTTATAGTTGAGGTTGAAGATGAATGATTCATATTTACCTTTACTGTAGAAGACATCATAGCCATGACTCTTTCTAATTGAATAATTATAGAAAGTAGCGTCTCCATATCTATCCATCGCATACATATGCGAGATGATGTGTGGACTCTTTTTAATGTTTCTGAGTCTTTCTCTTAATCTATATTCCCTGGTGTCAGTCCAAGACTGATAACCATTGAGGAAATACATATCTTTGTAGTTGATGTGGCATGGATAAGAGACATCCGCTTTATCGAGGATAATCTCTTCATTAGCGGTAATACTAACGATAGTTCTATTACCATTTCTAATTTCGCTAATTGCTACATCAGCGTTAGAGGATGTAATAGTATGTTTTTGACCATTCTTAAAATAGATGAGTCGCATATTATTACCTATAATTATTCGGCTTTTTCACCGACATCTTTTTCGTTTTCAATCGCTTTTAAGAAAGCTTCATCGCCTTCTTTAGC
>CAMVBL010000057.1 GCA_947165725.1 uncultured Caryophanales bacterium
TCTTGAATCATGCCTTTAGCCTTATTGATGGTTTCTCTATCCATATGGTAAATGGTGACTTGACCATTATCTTCGATATCAATCTTAACGTTATCACATTGAGCGATGATTTCGTTAATGACTTTACCACCAGTACCGATAACTTCTCTGATTCTATCTGGATCAATGAAGAATGTATCCATCTTAGGAGCGTATTTACCAACATCTGGTCTTGGTTCGGCAATGGCTTTAGCCATAACTTCACGGATTTGCGCTCTAGCGACATGAGCTTGGGCTAAAGCTTCTTTTAAGACTTCACGGGTAACACCCTTAATCTTAATATCCATTTGTAAAGCGGTAATACCTTTTTCAGTACCAGCCACTTTGAAGTCCATATCACCGAAGTGGTCTTCTAAACCTTGAATATCAGTGAGAATTGTATATGGGTGTTTGCCATCTAATGGGCCACTACTGATTAAGCCCATCGCAATACCACTAACCATGGCTTTGATTGGGACACCAGCGGCCATTAAGGACATACAGGAAGCACAGATACTGGCTTGTGAGGAGGAACCATTAGATTCCACGACTTCTGCCACTGTTCTAATTGTATATGGGAATTCTTCTTCGCTTGGAATGACGTAGGAGAGCGCTCTTTCACCTAAAGCACCGTGACCGATTTCTCTACGGCCTGGGGAACCCATTCTGCCAACTTCACCAACAGAATATGGTGGGAAGTTATAATGATGCATCCAGTGTTTGGTTTCTTCTGGAGTTAAGTTATCAATGATTTGTTCATCAGATTTAGCACCTAATGTGGTAATAGAGATAACTTGGGTTTGACCACGAGTGAACATGGCAGAGCCATGAGTTCTTGGTAATAAGTCGACTTGCGCGTCTAATGGACGGATTTCATCAACTTTACGACCATCTGGTCTAATCTTTTCATCAGTGATTAATCTACGCACTTCTTTAGCAACGAGACCTTCTAAGGTTTCATTAACCATGTGCATGACTTTTTGATGAGTTTTTTCATCTTCATATTTACGTGTATCGTAATCGTCTAAGATTTCGTTTTCGATAGCATCGATAGCATCTTGTCTTTCTAACTTATCAAAGATAGAAATGGCTTTCTTTAAACGAGCTTCAGCGCGATCTGTGACATCTTTTTCGATTTCTGGATCACATTGATATAATTCAATTTCTCTTTTTGGTTTACCAATTTCTTTAATGATTTCTTTTTGCCATTGGCAAAGTTTTTTGATAGCTTCGTGACCAAACATTAAGGCGTCGAGCATATCTTCTTCGCTCACTTGGTCCGCACCAGCTTCAACCATGTTGATTGCTTCTTCAGTACCAGCAACGGCTAAGTTGATATCGCTTTGTTCTTTTTCTGCCACTGTTGGGTTAATAATGAATTTGCCATTCACTCTACCAACATAGACACCAGCGATTGGGCCATCAAATGGAATGTCGGAAATGCCTAATGCTAAGCTTGAACCTAACATAGCGGTCATTTCTGGTGTGCAGTCTTGGTCAACAGACATCACTGTGTTGACGATTTGGACTTCATTACGGAAGCCTTCGGAGAACATTGGTCTAATTGGACGGTCAATGAGTCTCGCGGTTAATGTTGCATGTTCCCCTGCACGGCCTTCTCTTCTTAAGAATGAGCCAGGAATTTTGCCAACTGCGTATTGCTTTTCTTCATAACCAACTGTTAATGGGAAGAAATCACCTTCTTTAGGTTCATCTGAGCAACACGCTGTGGAAAGAACAACTGTTTCGTTTAATCTGACTAAGACAGCGCCATCAGCTTGTTTAGCGATTTCGCCAGCTTCGACAACGAACTTCTTTCCTTCGAATTCTAATTCGAATACTCTTTTCATCTTTTTACCTCTTTTTTAAAATTTAACCTTAGTCATTATACTAGAGTCATTAACTTTGTTAAACATTTAATGTTAAAAAATGTGATAAAAATAAAAAAGCTGTGCTTTTAGCTTTAGAAATCTATATTTACACATTGCGATGACGTGATATAATGTAGCCATAAGAACGGAGCCTCCTAAACAAACTATCTTGGCGGATTAGTCTAGGGCTCTTTTTATTTTAGTAAGTATATCAACAAACCAAGCAAGAGACATATCAAGGCCATCTTAAGAAGTTTTAATACTTCGGTAAGATTTGCTTTCATGTGCTTTCCTCCTTTCTATAAGTTTCAAACATGAGCCTTATAGTCTAGGAGGTATTCCGTTCCGAGTTTTAATGACTTTGCTTTGTCGAGAGATATTTTAACGATTTATCTAGATATAATCAAAGATTATTTTGTAATGTGATTCACCATCCCTATATTTATATTTGCTTGTATACATTTACTCATCTATCAATAGATAAATATAAATATGGGATGTTTGATTAAAACTATTTTTAAAAAAGAAAAAACCGCCTTTCAGCGGTCTTCTTTCCTAGTTGTGAATAACTATTTTCTTAAACCTAATTCAACGATTAATTTAAGATAAGCTTCACGATCGGTTCTGATTAAGTAGTCTAATAAACTACGTCTTTGACCGACAAGAATCATTAAGCCACGTTTGCTAGCGGCATCTTTGTGATTCTTCTTTAGGTGAGCGGTTAAAGCTTGGATTTGTTCGGTTAATAAGGCAACTTGAACTTGGATAGAACCAGTGTCTTTTTCGTTTTTACCAAACTTTTTAACGAGCTCGGCTTTTCTTTCTTTGGTTAACGCCATTGAAATACCCTCCTAATTCTTTTCTTAACTTATCTCCGGGAATAACGTTAGGGACTCGTTTATCCTAGGGAAAAGTCGCAATGAATATTTTATATTCTTTTTACACTATTGCAAAGTGTTTTTTGCTTTTTCTTCGTCTTTTATTAATTGTTCTCTTAGCTCATCCATGGAGGCGAACTGTTTTATAGGTCTCATATAAGAAACAAAATCAACATAAAGCTCTCTACCATAAAGAACTTCGTCGAAGTCAATAATGTGCACTTCGATGATTGGTTTTAAGAGTTGATTAATTGTGGGATGAGTACCCACAGCGATGATTGCTTTTCTTTTACGATTTAAGAAATAGGCATAACCCATATAGACACCTTGTTTAGGGAAAACATATGGGTAATATAGGTCTAGATTCGCGGTTGGGAAGTCAATTTTATGGCCGTTACCTTGACCTTCTACAACTGTGCCACTGATACGATAATCTCTGCCCAATAAATAAGAAGCTTTTTCCATTTGTCCCGCTTCAATGTATTCTCTTATCTTTTTTGAAGATATTTTAATATCATTTATACGCATTAATGGGACTATTTCCACATCAAAGAAACGTTTTAAATATTCAGCGTTACCTTCTCCACCAGTACCAAATCTATAGTCATCACCAACATAGATTTTCTTTGGATTAAGAACCTTTAAGACTCGATTGATAAATTCATCTTTAGTGACCTTTAATGTTTCATTATCAAAGTGCATGAGATAGAGGAATTTAACGCCCATATCTTCAAGAAAGTCCGCTTTATCGAAGGTGGATGTGATACAGTAATTTTCTTTTTTACCAAGAAGCACTCTTGGGGCAATATCAAAAGTCATGACCCCCACTGGTAGACCTGTCGCTAAAGCTTTTTTGATAAGATCTTGATGGCCTAAATGTAAACCATCATAAAAACCTAAGCATAAAACTAGGTCTTTATCATTAGGTGGAGTATTACTGATATCAAACTCAATTATCTTCACGATTTATGCCTCGTACACATTCATAATACCCTAATTCGCTATATTTATAAATAGCGATAGCGGTTTTTTTATCATCAATGACACAGAATAAGTCCATTGTTTCTGGGAATAATTTAAGAGAGAGCTTTCCACCATGTCTAGCTTTCTTTAATTCAACTTCATTTGGTAAGTACATAAGTGGGATGAATTTTTGCATAATATCACTAGTTTGAATTAAGCAATCAGGAGTTAATTCTTTAATAGTTTTAGCGTTGCTAACTTCTAAGTCTAAAATCTTCGTTCTTCTTAAAGTAATGAGGTGTCCCACTGTCCCTAGTTTTTCAGCAATTGTTTCCCCTAGAGTTCTAATATATGTACCCTTAGAAACTGTGGTTTTAAATCTAATAACTGGAAGATTGAATTCTAATAATTCTAACTCTTTAATATAAATGGTTCTTTTTGGTAATTCGACTTCTTGATTAAGGTGAGCGTAATGATATAATTTGCGGCCGTTTACATGTACCGCACTTGTCTTTGGAACTGTTTGTTCAGACTCACCGATTAACGAAGAAAAGATGTTTAAAACATCTTCTTTAGTGATATTTCCCACTTCTTGAGTCTCAATTATTTCACCAGTGAGGTCACCACTACTGGTCTTTGTGCCGAGTAGTAAAGTAGCTTCATAAGTCTTATATTGACCTTCGATATAAGAGAGCGTTTTAGTAGCGTTATTTAAGGCCACGATTAATAAGCCTGTCGCAAATGGATCAAGAGTCCCAGCGTGGCCCACTTTTTTCGCATCGAAAATCTTAGCGATGATATTACAAACATCCCTAGAAGTATAGTCACTTTCTTTATCGATTAATAAGAATCCATCTTTCATCTTTTATAACTCACACGAAAATAATATAATTATTTCGTTATGAAAGCAATTAGGACTGTTTTAGCCTGTATCCGCAAAGCGGACCAAATGTATAACCTCATCAATCATGGGGATAAAATCATGATTGGTCTTTCCGGTGGCAAAGACAGTGTCGCTTTAACATATGCCTTAAGTTTATATCAAAAGTTTTCCCATACTGACTTTGTCATCCAACCAGTGATGTTAGATTTAGGCTTCCCAGATTTTAATCCTTATGAAATGAATAAGTTCTGTGAATCTCTTGGTCTTAAGTTACTCGTTGTGGATAACACTGAAGTGTATCGCATTTTACAAATCCAACAAAAGGATAAAGAACATCTTCCTTGTTCAATCTGCTCAAGGATGAAAAAGGCCTCTATGAATAAAGTCGCTAAAGAACTTGGATTTAATAAAGTGAGCTTTGCCCATCACGCTGATGATGCGATTGAAACGTATATGATGAACACCCTTTTCGGTGGACGTGTCGCTTCTTTTGCCCCAAAAATGCATTTAGAACGCGCGGATATCACTTTTATTAGACCACTTATTCATGTGCGTGAAAGTGACATTATTAAACTAGTTAAAGAAGAAAACCTTCCTGTTTTAGCCTCAGGTTGTCCAGCGAATATGCACACTAGAAGAGAGGATATGAAAAACCTCTTAAAAGATCTTTATAAGAAATGGCCAGTGGCCAAAGATAACTTGTTAACAATGTTATCTAACTACGAAAAAGAAGATATTTGGGGTAAGGAAATCTATTATCAAGTTAATCAAGATGGTTTAACTTTAAAGCCAGTCACCACTCCGATGGATATGATGAATGTTTTAAATATTAGAAATATTGTTTTCGTTGGTGAACAAAACTGTCCTTATGATATTGAAGTTGTGCCAGAAGAAGAAAACGAGGCTAAACACTTCTTAATTTATTATAAGGAAATACCAGTGGGCACTATTCGTTATCGTATGATGGGCGATAGAACTTTCAAAATCGAAAGATTCGCGGTTCTTAAAGAATATCGCGGTCATGGCTATGGTAAAGATGCCTTCCTTTATCTAGTAAATAAAATTGAAGAAGAATATAACCCTTGTACTATTTACTTTAACGCTCAATATCAACTACTTGATTACTATAAAGCAATGGGCTTCATTCCTGAAGGTGAGACCTTCTATGAGGCTAATATCAAACATATTAAAATGGTGAAGAAAGCATAAAAAAAGAGAAGTAATTACTTCTCTTTATCTTTATTAAGGAGCTCGGTAATTCGCGCTTCTTTTTTAAAACTTTCATCGAGGATGAAGACGAGTTCAGGGCAACGTCTTGTATCAAGCCTTTTAGCAAGGCCGCTTCTAATGAAGCCCTTGCTCTTTTCTAAGACTTTCATGCCTTCTTCGATTTCGTTTTCAAACATGAAGGAAACGTAGACTTTAGCATAAGAGAAATCTTTACTCACTTTCACTTCTGGAATAGTGACAAATCCAAGATGTGGATTCTTTAATTCCATGGTGATGATTTCAGAAATGCTTTTTCTAATAATACCGGCAATTCTTTCTTCTTTATTGGCCATAATTAATCTCTTTGTTCCACCATTTCGTAAGATTCAATGATGTCGCCTTCCTTAATGTCATTGAAATTTTCAATGAGCATACCACATTCATAGCCGTTTTTGACTTCTTTAACTAGGTCTTTTTCTCTTTGTAATGAGGCAAGCTTACCTTCGTAGATGACAACACCATCTCTCATAATACGGACACCACCAGTGGCTTTAATCACACCATCAACGACCATACAACCCGCGATAGTACCAAGTTTGGATACTTTAAAGAGTTTTCTGATTTCGGCTTGTCCTAAGACTTTTTCCACCATGGTTGGGGCTAACATACCTTTCATCGCTGCTTGAATTTCTTCAATTAAGGCATAGATGATACGGTGTAATCTAATTTCAACTTTTTCTTCTTGGGCTTTCGCTCTTGTTTTAGCATCAGGTCTCACGTTAAAGCCATAAATAATGGCGTGAGAGGCACCCGCTAAAAGGACATCACTTTCAGTGATAGCGCCACTACTGGCTCTAACAACATTAATCTTAACTTGATCGTTAGTGAGTTTTTCTAAGGATGCTTTAACAGCTTCCGCACTACCGGTTGAGTCAGCTTTAACGATAACGTTAAGGTTTTGGACTTCACCTTCTTTAGC
>CAMVBL010000058.1 GCA_947165725.1 uncultured Caryophanales bacterium
CGCACAAAAAAACTAGGTCAATCAAGGCCTAGTTTTTTGTTGTATTTTACTCTTCAACAGAGATTGCACCAACTGGGCATACGCCAACTGCGTCTTCATCAGCTTCGCCTGTAATTGGAGTGGCTGGACCTTCATCAGAGAATTTGAAATCATCTGGGTATGAGCCGACACAAGCGCCGCACATAATACATGAAGCAGCATCAATTTTTACTCTTTTCTTAGCCATGAGTAATGCCTCCTTGGGTTGTATACATTGATTATATATATTTTGATTATCTATTTTCAATAGTGAGGGAACAAATTAACACAAAAAGTTATTTTCTATTCAAAAAGCATTCTAATTAAATTAGAATATACGTGATTGGACTTTTTATGAGCGAAACCAGATTAGAAAAATATAAAAAATATCGTCAATCAATTAACGAATTTAAATCAATTAATAACGAGCCTGAGTCTGTTAAAGAAAGAAATAGCAGCATCGTTAGTGATAAGATGAACACAACATCCACTCTTCCTTTGGAAGAGGTTTTAGGCAAAATCGATAATCAAGAAGTCGAAGCTGCCCCTAAACGTCTTATTACTAAAAAGTACATTACTATCGCCTGTATTTGTTTATTAGGCGTGTTATTAATTGTTGGTATCATCATCTTTGCAGTCTACGCATTCGGGGGTAAGTAATATGAAAGTTGCTGTTGCTATTGACGGTCCTGCCGCAGCAGGAAAATCCACAATCGCCAAGAAAGTGGCGCTCATGAGAGGATACACCTATATCGATACAGGTGCGATGTATCGTGCATTCACTTGGTATTGTTTACAAAAAGGTGTTGATTGCCAAGATGAAAAAGCTTGTTGCGCTTTAATTCCAGAAGTAAACATTGAATTAAAACCAGGTTATGTTGTTTTATGTAATGGTGTTGATGTCAGTAAACCAATTAGAGGTACTGATGTTTCTGGTAATGTTTCATATATTGCTTCCTATAAAGATATTCGTCTTGCTTTAGTGGAACTCCAAAGAAAAATGGCAGAAAAAGATTCTGTTATTATGGATGGCCGTGATATTGGTACATATGTTTTACCAAACGCTGAAGTTAAGATCTTCCAAGTTGCTTCCGTTGAAAAAAGAGCGGAACGTCGTTATTTAGAAAACCAAGAAAAAGGTATCCCTTGTACCTATGAAGATATCGTTGCTGATGTAGAAAAGAGAGACTACATTGATTCTCATCGTGCATTTGCCCCTCTTAAACCTGCACCAGACGCGATTCACTTAGATACTTCTGATTTATCAATCGATGAAGTCGTCGCTGAAGTGAATAAAATCATTGATCAAAAATTAGCGGAGAAGAAATAAATATATGGCTCAAGGAATCGTTGCAATTGTTGGCTCACCAAACGTCGGCAAATCGACGATTTTTAATCGTATGATTGGCGAAAGACACGCCATCGTCGATGATGAAATGGGCATTACTCGTGATAGACTTTATGGCCAATGTGAATGGCTTGGTCATCACTTCTCTTTAATTGATACAGGTGGTATCGAAATCGTTAATCGTCCATTCCAAGAACAAATCCGTATGCAAGCTGAAATTGCTATAAACGAGGCAGACGTGATAGTGTTTGTGGTCGATGGTAAGCTTGGAATTACCACTGATGATAGAGTGGTAACAACCATTTTAAGAAAAGTTAAAAAGCCAATTATTTTGGCGGTTAATAAAATTGATGAAGGCTCCCATATGGCGGACGCGCAAGAATTCTATGGCTTAGGTCTTGGTGAACCTCATGTTGTTTCTGGTGCACATGGTATTGGCATTGGCGATATCTTAAATGAAATCGTTAAATACTTACCAGAAAACAGTGAAGAATTAGAAGAAGACAAAGTCACCTTCTGTGTGGTTGGTAGGCCTAATGTTGGTAAATCTTCTTTAACTAACGCTATCTTGAACCAAGATCGTGTTATCGTCAGTAATATCTCTGGTACCACTAGAGATTCTATTGATACTCCATTTAATAGAAATGGTAAAAACTATTTAGTTATCGATACAGCAGGTCTTAAAAAACGTGGCAAGATTTATGAATCAATTGATAAATATTCCGCGATACGCGCACTCAAAGCTATTGAAAGAAGCGAAATTGTTTTATTAGTGCTCGATGGTAAAGAAGGCATCACTGAACAAGATAAGCACGTTATCCAATATGCAACAGACCTACATAAAGCCATTATTATCGTTGTTAATAAATGGGATTTAGTGGACAAGCAAACTAATACCATGTCCGATTATGTCAAAATCATTCGTGATGAATATAAGTTCTTAGATTACGCTCCAGTGGTGTTTGTTTCTGCTCTTAAAAAACAGAGACTTGATACCCTCTTTGAAACACTTGATACAGTGCATGCTGCATACTACACAAGAATCAAGACAAGTTTGCTAAATGAGGTCATGCAAGACGCTCAAATTATGAATCAAGCTCCAAACTTCAATGGTGGTAGACTAAAAATTCTCTATGCATCACAAGTTAGTAGCGCCCCGCCAACAATTGTTTTATTTGTAAACGACCCTAACTTCATGCATTTCTCATATCAAAGATATATTGAAAATCGTTTAAGAGATACATTTAATTTTGACGGTACTCCAATTCGCATAGTTTTGAAGAAACGAACGAACCAATCTAAATAAAAAACTTCTAATTGTTTATAAAAAAATCATACTTTTTTTGAAAAAGATGTTATACTTAACCTAGAAATAGGATTATCTTGCTAATTCATTTCAACAAAAAGGGGAGCATTTGAACATGAAGAAATTCAACAGAAGAGACCTTGTTCAAATTGTTGCAGATGAAGCGCATTTATCCAAAAAAGACGCTCGTGCAGCATTGGACATCTGTTTCGGTGAAATTGAAAAAGCCTTATTAGAAGGCCAAGAAGTCAACATCACTAACTTCGGTGTATTTACACCAAAAACTCGTCAATCTCGTGACGGTACACATCCAAAACAACATACCCGCATCAAGATTGCCGAATCACGTTCAGTGAGTTTCAGACTTTCTAAAGCTTTAAAAGGCAAATTGAACGCGTAGTTCAGTTTAAAAAGAAAATCAGCGGAATCGCTGGTTTTTTTGTGCTCTTTTTGTAAAAAGTGTAGAATAGTAGCATGGACAAGAATCTAGTATCATTTATTGAACTCGCAAATGAGTTTAACAAACATGGTTATCAGTTATATCTCGTCGGTGGCACAGTTAGAGATTATCTTTTAAACGAACCATTAACGGATATGGATGCTGTTAGCGAAGCAACACCAGAAGAAATTCTAGCGTTTTTACCTACCGCTGATGCCACTTTTAAAAGATTCGGCTCCTTAAAATATAAGACAAGTGATGGATTAAAGTTTGATATTACCACTTTAAGAAAAGAATCTTCTTATGAGGATAGTAGACATCCAAATAAAGTTGTCTTCGTTAAAGATTTAAAAGAAGATTATCTAAGAAGAGACTTTACCGTGAATGCCTTATATATGAATAAAGATTTAAAAGTCATTGATTATTGTAATGGTCAAGAAGACCTTAAAAATAATATCTTAAGAATGGTGGGAAACCCTGATACAAGAATCAAAGAAGACCCACTTAGAATCTTAAGAGCAATTAGATTCCATTTAATTCATCATTTAAAAATTGAAGAATCATTGTTAAAAGCAATGCATGATAACTTTTATTTATTAAGAAATATCACGGACGCAAAGATTAGAAGTGAATTGAATAAAATCGATGATACAGTCGTTGATCAAAAAGAAAAAATGGATATTTTTGCACAATTTGATATAGCAAACCTAGTGGGTGTGATAAAGTAATAGCATGATTAGTGAAGCAGTAGATTTTCATTTCTTACTTTTAGAAAACTATAAAAAACTCAAAATTAGTGAGAACCAATTAGCGATCATTCTAATGATGGATCACCTTATTTCATATGGTGATACTTTCGTGACTGCGGATTTATTGTCTTTAAAAATGTCTCTAGACATTAAAGAGATCGATAGATTACTCGCTGATTTATTAACGCGTGGTTTAATCGAATATACAACAGCAAATGGTAAAACCATTACTTCCTTAAATCCACTTAAGGAAAGACTGTACCGTGAATTTCAAATCAGTGTTTCTAAAGAAAATGAAGTCAGAAATAACAAAACAATTAGTGACCAACTTACTAATATTTATGAAAACTTCCAACAAGAATTAGGACGTAGCTTATCCCCAACAGAAGTTTCTACAATTAGAGAATGGGTATCGATGGGTTATACTGATGAAGTTATTATTAATGCTTTAAAAGAAGCTATCAGTCAAGGCAAGAAATCAATTAAATCAGTCGATAAAATATTATTAACATGGGCCAAAAGAGAAGAACTTGAAGCCGAAGGTAAAACATCTATTAAGGATGATTGGACAAATAACTTAGAAGAAACCATTCGTATCGCAAAAACTCCATGGCTTGATGAAGACGATGAAGACTAACGTTAAGCCTTTATTAGATTATTTAGATGAAATATTACCCACTGCTAAGTGTGAACTTTTATATTCTAAAGATTATGAACTAGTCATCGCAGTGATGTTATCAGCTCAAACAACTGATAAATCAGTTAATGCGGTTACACCAATATTATTTAAGAAATATCCAACACTGGCCGCTTTATATGATGCACCTTTAGAAGATATTGAAGAAATCATTAAACCAATTGGCCTATATAAAAATAAGGCCAAGAATCTTAAAGGCATTGTCAAAGATTTAGTGGATCGTTTTAATGGTGTAGTGCCTTCAGATAAAGAACAATTAATGACTTTACCAGGAGTTGGAAACAAAACCGCTGGCGTCATCAGAGCGGAAATTTTCCAAATCCCAGATTTACCAGTGGACACACACATATTAAGAATTAGCAAAAGACTTAATCTTGCTAAAAAAGATGATGAACCGATTGATGTGGAAAGAAAGCTTAAAAAAATCATCCCTGAAGAGAGATGGATTAAGTCACATCACCAATTAATTCATTTTGGCAGATACTATTGTATGGCGCGTTCGCCTAAATGTGAAAACTGCAAAATAAGCGACAGATGCATATATAAAAGCAAGTAATTATTTGAAATATAATTGGTCTACAGCGTCAAGATAATGAAGTCTTGGTGTGTAGTCTTGTTTAATTAAAACAGCATCCTTTTTGAACACTTCATAAGGGATAGATTTTCTATCGCCGTGTTCATAGAAGTTAATGACAAAAGAAGCATCTAATAAATAGATTTCATCTTTCGTTTGAAAAGAGATGATAAAGAACGCGATACCACCATGTTTAAGAACATTTTTAAGATGAACAATTTGGTGTTCACTAATGTTACTTAATGGAAAAGCGGTATTTGATTTAGTGTTCTTAGCTTCAAAATCGATATATCTACCTTTATAAACGCCGTTATAGTCAGTAGTGGATTGCTTTTCAAAATAGGCGTCAGTAATTCTAGCACCTTTAGAATAATCCACTTTAACGATGTTGATAGGGGTTGGCCTTTTATTAATGAGGGCAATACCCATATCACGATAATAGTCATTAGAAAGATTGATATCTTCTTCTAAAGACATACCACGGTTTGCCGCACTTAAAAGGGTGCGATGAGTTTTTTCAGTTTTGTTATCGCTTTCTTTCTTTTGATAAATTTTGCCGTTTGGGTATCTCATCACGCGATATATTTTCTTATTTCTTCTTCAAACTCTTTATATGACACATCTTCGTTACTGGCAAGTTTTTTCAAAACTGCGGCAACAGGAACTGGGAAGTGATTGAATGTTTTTAAGACTTTCTTATATTCCTCTAATAAGAGATTGCTCTTTCTCATAGTGGCGTCATATAACCACGCTAAGTTTTCAGCATCCACTGCGGGATCGTGGGCTGGACCAGCTTGCTTAACGCCAAAGGCATCACAGTATCTAACTAAAGAAAGTGGATTGCCCTTATCATCTCTCATAAATTCAGAGATAAAAGCACTGAAATCAATGTAGTTTTGTTGAATACATTGAACGATTTCTTTTGGGAAATCAAAGCTATAAGAGATAGAGGAAGATAAAATCTTCATATCATGATTACCAAATGTGATAAAAGATGACTTTCTGAATGATAAACCAACATATTTTCTAAGTTCACTCATCGCTGTAAAGAAGGTGACACCTTTTTGCTTAAGCATATCTTCAGTAATGCCAGTTAAATCTGTGACAATTTTGCCCACTCTATTGTGAGCCTTAACGTAAATACGAAATGGTTTTTTACTTTTCTTAATATAACCATGACGGTCAATCACAGCGTGAACAGCACCGATGGCAATCATCTCGTGCGAGAATTGTGTGCCTTCGAAGTCTAGGAAGACTAGTGATTTATGACCTTTTAATAATCTTTCAAATTTCTTCATAAAATCTTTTGATAGTATACCATTAATTTCTCTTTTTTCAAAAGAAAAAAGATTGAATTATGCTATTCTCTCTTATATTATATAAGAAATGGAGCAAATATGGCAGTAAAGCTTTTTCTTAACTCTAAAACTATCTTGGATCACACTTTTCCAATCATTAATGCGAATGCTTATAATGCGGAAGAAGTTGATAAATTCTTAGACATGATTATTCAAGACTACAAACTAGTGGAATCAAATATCGTTATTCCGCAAAAAGAATACGAAACATTAATCAATAAAAACAAAGTCTTGGAAAGCGAAAATGTAGCCGACGGTGGTTTCCGAAGCCACCTGCTCCCATTCGCCGTTGTCTTTCTG
>CAMVBL010000059.1 GCA_947165725.1 uncultured Caryophanales bacterium
GTATCTGTATCATTGATAACGAATTATTATTCAAATACATTGAAAGATTATCAGTGGATAATAACAGACACTTATTCTACTTATCTGAATTAGTCCAACTTTTCATCCAAGATAATTACCATGTTGGTGTTTTCGTGGCGGAAGAAATGAAGGAAGTTTATAGCATTAATAACCGTGTCCAATTAGCGTATGCATCCAAAATTATGCGTAGAAGAATTAACCAAAAATTAATGCTCTCTGGTGTTTCTATTGAAGATATCGATTCCGCTTATATTTCACCAGATGTTGAAATTGGTCAAGACACAGTTATTCGTAGCAACACAACCATCTTAGGCAAGTCTAAAATTGGTGAAGCTTGCTCCATCGGTCCAAACACTATTCTTAACAACGTTGAAGTCGGTAATGAAGCAGAAATTATCTCCTCTAATTTAGATGGTGTTAAAGTCGAAAACTCCGCAAAAGTCGGTCCTTTTGTGGAAAAACACGGTAAATAGTATGCAAATAGTCGAGAGTTTTGGCAAGAACGTTTTTGTAGGCGAAAGAATGGTCGGATATATCGACCGTGAAGGTATTTTCATCAACCGTCAAAAGTTTGCGGATATCACCCCTGAAGGTGAGATCTCTTTTGGCACCAAAAAACTCGGTTATGTCGATGATGATGGTTACATCATTATTAAAGATAAAGAAGTTGGTTACATTGATAACAACAATAACTTCGTATTTTACGATATTAAATTTTAGGTGGTTTTATGATTGCAATTGGTATTGATATTGGTGGCATGTCAATTAAAGGGGCGGCGGTTGATAGTAACGGCCGTGTCTATGACAAATTCAGTATGCCTTTTGTTAAAGGCGAACCTGGTGAAGAAACCATCAGAAAATTAGCGGCGCTAGTGAAAGAATATATCGCTTCTCAACATTTAGAAGGCAAGATTGCCGGTATTGGTATTGGCTCTCCTGGTACTTTAGATGTGGATAACGGTATTGTTAATTACGCGAATAATTTAGGCTGGAATGAATTACCAGTAGCAAAAATCATGAATGAAATACTCCCATATCCAATTAGATTAACCAATGACGCGAACGCAGCAGCATTAGGTGAGGCTAAGTTTGGTGCGGGTAAACAATATGAAACCGTTATTATGCTCACATTAGGCACAGGCGTTGGTGGTGGAATCATCATTAACGGCAAACTCTATGAAGGTAATCAAGGCAAAGGCGGTGAACTTGGTCACGTCGTGATTGAAGTTGATGGTGAACAATGTTCATGCGGTAGAAAAGGCTGCTTAGAAGCTTATGCTTCTGCGACCGCTTTAATTAGAGAAACTAAAAAAGCCATGCGTCTAAATAAACGCTCATTAATGTGGCAAATCAGTCCTGAAATCGAATTAGTGGGTGGCAAAGTAGTGTTCGAAGCCTCCGCTAAAGGCGATAAGGCTGCTAAAGAAGTTTTAAATAACTACATCAAGTATCTTGGTGAAGGTATTTTAAATTACTGCAACATCTTTAGACCAAATGTTGTAGTCCTTTCAGGTGGTATCGCTAATGCTGGTGCGCCGCTTTTTGATCCATTAAACAAATACATTGAAGAACGTTTTTATGGATATAAAGCCACGCCAGAAGTTAAAGTTGTACCTGCTGAATTAGGCTATGATTCAGGTAAGATTGGTGCTGCAGCATTATTTTTTAAATAAACATCAAAAGGAGATTTTATTATGCAATTAGTAATTATGGCCGCTGGTATGGGTAGTCGTTTTGGTGGCCTAAAACAAATGGAGCCAATGGATGACTATAACAATTTCTTATTAGACTATTCCATCTACGATGCAAAACGTGCCGGCTTCAGTAGTGTTGTCTTTATTATCAAGAAGGATTTCTATGAAGCATTCAGAGACACTATTGGCAAAAGAGCCGAAAAAATCATTAAAGTGGAATATGCTTTCCAAGATTTAAATGACCTTCCAGAAGGTTTCAAATGCCCAGAAGGTAGAGAGAAACCATGGGGCACCGCTCATGCAATTTACGCAGCACGTGACCTAATTAAGGAAGATTTCATCGTTATCAACGGTGATGATTTCTACGGTAAAGAAACTTATGAAGTCGCTTATAAATATCTCGCTTCCTTACCACAAGGTAGTAAAGGTAAATATGCGATTGTTGCTTTTGAAGCAAAGAACACTATGACTGAAAATGGTGCGGTTAAAAGAGGCGTGGCCTTCCAAGATAAGAATGGCTATTTAGAAAAATTAATCGAATCAAGTATCTACGCTAAAGGCGATAAGGTTGTTTGCGAACCATTAGATGGTACTCCAGCTTTTGAAACTGAACCATCCCAATTAGTGTCCATGAATTTATTCTGCTTCAACAAAGATCTTGTTCCTGCTTTAGGTGAAAAATTCCCAGTTTGGTTAAAAGAAAACATCAACGTTCCTAAGTCAGAATTCTTAATTCCAACAGTCGTTGATGAATTAGTTCACGAAAATAAAGCCACTGTGCGTTTACTATCCACTCCATCAGTGTGGTTTGGTGTTACTTATAAAGAAGGCAAACCAGGGGTTGTTAAAGCCTTAAAAGCCTTAGTGGATAAAGGTGAATATAAAGAAGGTTTATATTAATCTTGTTAAAAATATAAATTTTTACTTGTAAAAACGTTCCTCGTATAACTATGATTATCACGTAGGAACTTTTTTATTTATAAATAAGTTCGTAATAGATAGGATTTCGTTCAACCGAATCGGAGGAAGAAATGAAAACACTTATCATGTTATCTGCCATGCCTGGTAGTGGTAAATCTACATGGGCAAAAGCGTACCAAGAGGCTCATCCACATACTTTGATTGTCTCTAGTGACGAAATTAGATTCGAACTCACTGGACAGACACAGGATTTTTCTAAGCAAAAAGAAGTATGGGAGCTTTTTTCTTTTAGAATTCATGAATACGCGAAAAAGTATGATGACGTCACTGTAATTTTAGATGCTTTAACTGACTTGAATGTATTGAGAGAAAAGTACGTTAAAGAGAATCCTGAATTCGATGAATATGTTTTAGTTTTATTCCCACGCACAGCTGAACAAATTCGTTTCTATAACAAACAAAGAAAAGAAACTTCAATTGTGCCAGATCAACAACTCGAAGTTTTGATGAAGAAATGGGAAGAACCTACAGAAGAAATTAAAAAACTATTCAATAGAGTAGAACAAATTCATTGGTAAGGAGAATAATATGAGCGGAAATGTTAGAGATCCAAACATGCAACGTATCACTAATAGGGAATTAGCGAATGCGTTCATCGAACAACAAATTAAAGAAATTAAGGCACAAGTGGGTGATAAGAAAGTGTTATTAGCCCTCTCAGGTGGTGTTGACTCATCAGTCTGTGCAGCCTTATTAATCAAAGCAATTGGCAACAACTTAACATGTGTTCACGTTAATCATGGCTTATTAAGAAAAGGTGAACCAGAACAAGTTATTAAAGTATTTAAAGAACAATTAGGCGCTAACTTAATCTATGTTGACGCAGTTGATGAATTCTTAGACGCTTTAGCGGGTGTTGAAGATCCAGAACAAAAGAGAAAAATCATTGGCAAAATCTTCATTGATGTCTTCAAAAGAGAAGCACAAAAACTTAACGGTATTTCTTTCTTAGGCCAAGGCACTATTTATCCTGACATTTTAGAATCCAAAGGTTTAAAAGCTCACCACAATGTTGGTGGTTTACCAGCGGAACTCGGTTTTGAACTCGTCGAACCAGTGAAATTATTATATAAAGACGAAGTTAGACAAGTTGGTGAAGCCTTAGGCTTACCACGTAATATGGTCTACCGTCAACCATTCCCAGGACCAGGTTTAGGTGTTCGTTGTGTTGGTGCAATTACAAGAGATAGATTAGAAGCTGTTAGAGAAAGCGACGCTATCTTAAGAGAAGAATTCGCTAACGCGGGTTTAGACCAAAAAGTATGGCAATACTTCACCATTGTTCCACCAGTAAAATCCACTGGTATTAAGGATGGCAAAAGAACATTTGAATGGCCAGTTGTGATCCGTGCAATTAACTCAGTTGATGCCGTTACAGCAACCATTGAAGATATTCCTTATGCACTTTTAAATAAAATAAGAGATAGAATTTTAAATGAAGTTAAAGGCGTAAATCGTGTATTATATGATTTAAGTAATAAACCATGCGCCACAATTGAATGGGAATAATTAAAATTATTTAATTTTTCATTCATCAGCATTGAGGAGGAAATTACCATGAAAGAAAATCGTGAGATAGTTTTATCAGAACAAGAAATCCAAGATATTTGTAATGATTTTGGTAAAAGATTAACAGAAGAACTTAAAAACGAAGAAAAAACTCCGCTCTTTTTAGGCGTCATGAAAGGCGCTTTAAACTTCATGTTCGATTTAATCAAACGTATTGATAGACCTATTTATACAGATTTCATTCAAATCTCTTCTTATGCTGGTGTGCAATCAACAGGAAAGATCAATCTTAAAAAAGATTTTGATATGGACATTAAAGATCGCACAGTCGTGGTCGTGGAAGACGTTGTGGATACAGGTATTTCTATGAAATATCTTATTGATCACTTAAACGAAAACTATCAACCAAAAAGAATTATTATCTGTGCTTTATTTGATAAAGAATACGCCAGATGTGAAGATATTAAAATTGACTACTGCGGTAAAGTTCTTAAAGAAAACTCTTTCCTCGTTGGTTATGGCTTAGACTATAACGAATTAGAAAGAAATGTTCCTTACGTTTACATCGCTAAGCCTGAGGACATTGATAGATGGAATGAGGAGATTCAAAAATAATGAAATCATTAGAAGAACGCATTTTAAAAGATGGTGTCATCATTAATAACGATATATTAAAAGTAGATTCATTCTTAAATCACCAAATCGATGTGGCTTTGGCCAGAGATTTAGCTAAAGAAATCACAGAGCATTTTAATGGTGATGGTATTAACAAAATCTTAACCATTGAAACTAGTGGCATTGCTTTTGCTTACGCTGTTGCACAAGAAATGGGCGATTTACCATTAGTGTTCGCTAAAAAGAGTAAATCTGCAACTGTCGGTAATGATGTTTATACCGCCCAAGTTAAATCATTTACTCGTAACACAGTTTCACCAATCACTGTATCCAATAAATACATTAAACCAAGCGACACGGTACTTATTGTTGATGACTTTTTAGCGGAAGGAAACGCCGCTTTTGGGTTATTAGATATTTGCCGTCAAGCAGGTGCGAAAGTTGTTGGTGTCGCTGTCGCTATTGAAAAAGGTTTCCAAGGCGGAAGAAAAAGATTAGAAGCCGAAGGCCTTAAAGTCTATAGTGGCGCTAATGTGAAAGAATTCAAGGATAACAAACCAGTTTTCTAATATGAAATATTTGAAGGTATTACTTTTTGGTATTTTTGCGGGCTTAGCCATTGGTCTAGGTTCATTTGCTTTTACCATTACTAAATATCTTCTTCCAGGAACTCCTGGTGCAATATTTGCTTCTGCTTTATTCTCAATTGGTTTAATCCTAGTCTGTGTGTTAGGCTTACAGCTCTATACCGGTAAAATTGGTGTGGTGTTTGATGACCGTGAAAAACTAGTGGAAAACGCGATTAATTTACCAATCATGCTCGTCGGTAACGCGATAGGCGCTTTTGCGTTAGGTATTCTTTGCCATTTCATCTTTATGAATGTTGAAGGAGTGAATAACACAATTATTGCGATAAGTAACGCTAAAACAGGATCAAATATGGTCTTCTTAGAAGGTATCTTCTGTGGTGCTCTTGTTTATATTGCAGTTTATTTATATAAGAACTTACAAAACTGGGGCATGAAGATTATCGGTATCATTGTTGCCGTTACATTATTCGTTTATTGTGGTTTCCAACACTGTATTGCTAATATGTTCTATTTCGGTATGGCGTTTAACTGGAATATCAATATGTTATGGAACTTATTAATTGTGATTCTTACTAATAGTGTTGGTGCTCTTCTAGTTAGATGTATTGTTCATTTAACGGCCATTATAGCCACGAAAAAAGAAAACTAGTTAAATTATATTTAAAGCAATAAAAAAGCCTATCATTCGATAGGCATTTTTAAATATTCTGTGATTAATTGGTTTCGTATTCTAAGATACCTAATTTGATAACCCCATTTGTTATTTCAGTCTCATCAATCTCAACTGCGAGTACGCCATTTGAGTGGAGATAAGCATCTAGATAACCCCATAATTTTGTTGATGTGAAGCCAGAACCTGTAAGTACTTCAATATAAGCATCACGTGCAGCTTCAGCGGCAGCTTGTGTTGGAAGCGTAACGGTTACAAAGGCTTCACCGAAATAGAAATCATATGCGAATGTAGCGCCTTCTGCTTCAAGTGCAGGAAGAATACCATCTGCAATTGGAAGATCCGCAATAATCTTATCCATTGGGAATGTTGTATCACCTTGTGGTACATCACCACCAAGTTTCTTGATAGTTAATGAAACACCT
>CAMVBL010000060.1 GCA_947165725.1 uncultured Caryophanales bacterium
TTTAGGTGAATTTACCGTTCAAGTGCAACACTTCTAGACAAAAATAAAGGCTCATATCAATCCTGGTGTAAGATATAGTTGCGACACTTATCTACAGGAGGTTTTTATGAGCTATATTCATCTTACCATAGAAGAGCGAACAAGTATTGCTCATTTGCATAATCAAGGTGTTTCCTTTCGTCAAATTGCAAAGACAATCGGACGTAATGTATCTACGATAAAACGAGAAATAGATCGAAACTACACTTCAAAGCATCATCAATATACAAACTATTATCCTCAGACATCTCAAAAGAAATATGAGAAAAGAATATCAAAGGCTCATAATATTGTTCAGTTTCCTTTGGAAGTGATTCAAATTATAGAACAACGAATTAAAGAAACTTGGTCTCCAGAACAGATTGCAGCCTTTTATAAAGATCAGGGTTTTCCATGTTATAAAACCATCTATAAGTGGATTAATGAAGGAACGATTATTAACGGAAACAAGAAACTTCTCCGTAGAAAAGGAAAGGGCGGATGGTACGAAACTAGAGGCAAATTTAATAAAGGCAAATCTATTAGAAAAAGAGATAAGAAAATCTTTAAACGAGCGGATTATGGACATTGGGAACTTGATACGGTGGTATCTGGAAGAGGCAAAACTAAAGCTTGTTTTATAACTCTTGTAGAAAGAAAATCTAGATTCTATAAAGCCATCAAATCACCTAATCGTCAGGCTGATGTTGTTGCGAGGTTAATCATAGATTATCTCAAACAATATCCATCAGAACTAGTTAAGACAATAACAACTGACAACGGAACTGAATTTGCGGATTGGCAAACAATAGAAAAAGAACTCAACTGTGAAGTTTATTTCTGTGATACATTCTGTGCTTGGCAGAAAGGATCAAACGAGAATTCAAATGGACTTCTTAGAGAGTTCTTTCCTAAAGGTTATAATTTAAGCAGATATACCCAGGTTTATATTGATAAAAAAGTGAACTTGATTAACAATAGACCTAGGAAATGTAACAACTGGATATCTCCATCAAAGTTGATGTCTGAAGCTATCTCAGAGTGTTGCACTTAAGATTACAATTTACTTTTTATCTTGATATTATCTTGTCTTTTTTGTAGGATATGTGTAATACCATTTGCCATTCTTGAAGAATGGCTGGTTTTGTGGTATATTTAGGAGCCACTTAATTTAAGTGGAGAAAGGAGAAAGCTAATGTTAAGGTATTCATTAAAAAGACTCTTACTTGCATTTGTAACCGCCTTTATTATTCTTACACTTACTTTTATCTTGGTTAAGGCTCTTCCTGTAACACTCAAGATTTCAACCAGTGCTGGCGAAAGAATGGGTTTCTATGATTCTCAAGTCGCCCTTGGTTATTTTAGTGTCATCGTTAAACCTGAAACCGAACATTATCAACCAACATTTAAAATCATAGAAAGCTTCGTGGTTGATAAAAAAGAGTATTTCTACTATCCAAGACCAATCCTTGAACAATATTTTTCATGGCTCGGTAACATTTTCACTAAATGGGATTGGGGCACATCCACATCCTTAGAATTAAATGCTTCCGCGATTAGACTTATTGGTAGACGTTTGCCAGTGTCAATGTCCATCAATATTATCGTTGTTTTGGTCTCTGTTCCATTAGGTATCCTTCTCGGTATCTATGCTGGTTTAAAGAAAAACACATGGATTGACCATACCATCTCCACATTAATTATGATCTTCGTTTCCATTCCTGGATTCGTCGTTATTACCTTCTTAATTTTCTTCTTCTCTTATCAAACAGGTTGGCTCCCACCTTCATGGCCGAGCTCTACCGCTCCGTTAGGTACAAGAATCTTAGGCTATATCATTCCTGTCCTAGCTCTATCTTTCGGCTCTATCTGTGGCTATGGTAGAGGTGTTAGAGCAGAACTTTGTGAAGTTATGTCTAGTGAATATTTATTACTTGCTAGAACAAAAGGTTTAACAAAGAACCAAGCAATCATCCGTCATGCTTTAAGAAATGCCTTTGTACCAATTCTCCCAAGTATTCTTGCTGAATTCATTGGTATTTTAGGTGGTTCCATCGTTTTGGAAAGATTATATGGTATTCCAGGCGTTGGTAACATTTACTTTGAAGCGTTGAATAATACACCAAGAGACTATAACGTCTTAATGGTTGACATGGCTATCTTTACCATCATTGGTTTATTAGCCGGCATCCTTTTTGACTTATCATATGGATTCATTGATCCAAGAATTAGAATGGGGGCGAAGAAATAGTTATGTTAGAAGATAAAGATTTCGAATTCGTAGAAGAAACCCCTGTTACTAATGAAGAAGTTCCAGCGGAAGAAGAGATTACCGCTGATGACTTCACTTTAACGGAAGTTGATTCTTCAATTCACGAACAAAAGTTCCAAACAAAACCAACAACATTTACTAAAGACGCCTTCAGAAGATTCAAAAAGAATAAATCATCTGTGGCTGCGACTTACATTTTGGGTACTTTAGTGCTTTTATCAATTGTTGTTCCACTTGTTGATAGAAACGATATTAAAAATTCTCACCCAGAAGAAATTTTCCTTTCACCAAAATTATTTAATGCTGGTACTGGTTTTTGGGATGGCACAGAAAGATATAAAAACATCGCTGTTGATATTTCTGAAATGCCAAACGCCACCACAGAAGAAGAAAAACAAGAACACTGGTGGCCAAGCCCAGATGTTTATACTCAACGTTCTGCGATTTCCAAAAAGAAATTCACAGATTTGACATACGTTAACAGTCTTTCTAACTTAGGCACATTCGGTAAAGAAGGCTATGTACATTTTGGCTTCGATAGAAAAGAACTTAAAGAAGGCACCAAATTTGTCGAATTCTCTTCGCAAGAAATTCCAGAATTAGAATTAACTGCTGATAGCTTATATCTCAGTGTCTTCGATACATACGACGCTGAAAAAATCCAAGCTAAAGAAGGCAAGGAAGATTTTGGTCTTCCAACCAATTATGTCCTTGGTGATGTCGCCTTATTCTTCTCTTATTATGAAGGCGAAACAAAACATGAAGTGCAATTAGTGGACTACGCTAAAGTACACAATATCGGTAGTGCACTTGCCTCTTATAAAAAAGACAAAGTTGATATCGCTAATGTCATTACCACACAAACTGGTAAAACAACATTTGAAAAAGCACGTTTTGCTGTCAAAATGGCAACAGCCGGTGAAGACACTCTTGTTTGTAACTTAATCGGCGCTCTTGCTTTTGAAAGTAACTTTGCGGAAGAAGAAACAAACGCCATTTTTGCGGATATGTCTTTCACTGATGCCACTAAAGCATTAACTAAAACAGCAGGTGATAAATTTGCCTATTGGAGTAGTACTGGCCTTAAAGCTATCTATCTCTCTAAAGCCTATTTCTGTTCATTTGTTTATGACACATATGAAGCTAAATACGGTGTTGCCGTTGATAAAAGCTTCTCTATTAAAGACCTTTTAAGATATCAAAAGAATGGTTGGATGTCATTCAAGACTCCTCTTGGTGATTCCACAATTCAAGACCTTGACTCATTAGGCTTCTATCTCGATGTTAATAACTTTACATGCCGGATATTAGATGCTGAAAAATGTCCTATCACCAAGCCATTAACTATTGATGACTTTGTTTATCCAGAGCCAAACGATAGTGGCATTGCGGTCGGTGAAATCGTTTGTAGAGCAGAAGTTTGCCGCTATAAGAAATATGGCTATTCAGAAATGCCAAGATTCCTCTTAGGCACAGATGAATCAGGTAGAGATATGCTTAAGTATGTTTTTGAAGGTTTAAGAACATCCTTAATCGTCGCCACCCTTACATTCCTCATTTGCTTCACATTCGGTGTTATTTGGGGTTCTATCTCTGGTTATTTCGGTGGTAACGTCGACTTAATCATGGAAAGAATTACCGATATCTTAGGTCGTATCCCATTCATGGTTTTAATGACATTGCTCATCCTCCACTGGGGTTCATCATTACCAATGTTTGTTATGGCGTTATGTATGACCGGTTGGATTGGTACTGCTTCCTTAACCAGAACGCAGTTCTATAGATTTAGAGGTCGAGAATATGTTCTTGCCTCACGTACATTAGGCGCAAGTGATGCTAGATTAATTGCTAAGCACATCTTCCCTAATGGCTTAGGTACAATCATTACTGCTGAAGTTTTGTTAATCCCAAGCGTTATCTTTAGTGAAGCCAACATCGCCTACTTAGGCTTAGGCTTACAAAACGTTTCATCATTAGGTGTTATCTTATCCGATAACCAAAAGTGGTTGAGTGTTCACCCATACTTATTATTATTCCCATCCATTATCATCGCGTTATTAATGATTTCGTTTAACTTGTTTGGTAATGGCTTGAGAGACGCTGTTAACCCAAGTTTGAAAGGAGAAGACTAATATGGAAAATAAACAAGTTGTATTATCCGTTAAAGACTTACGTGTCAACTTCTCCACAGACCACGGTTATGTCCAAGCGGTTAGAGGTGTTTCATTTGATTTATATAAAGGTGAAACATTATGTATCGTTGGTGAATCTGGTTCAGGTAAATCCGTTACCAGTAAAACAATCATGGGTATCTTAGCCGCAAACGGTCGTATCGTTGACGGTTCCATCATGTATGAAGGTGAAGATTTAACCAAGGTTTCTGAAGATGAATTCCATCGTATCAGAGGCCACAAGATTGGTATGATCTTCCAAGACCCATTATCATCTTTAAACCCAATCATGCGTATCGGTAAACAAATTACCGAAGCCATGTTATTGAATGGTAATCACTTAAAGAAGATAAAAGAAGAACTCGTTGCCGAGGAATTCGTAGCTTATAAGAACGCAATTACCGCTTATAAGAGCGAACTCAATAAAGGCAAAGAAACTGTCAAATTCTTAAAGAGTGAAAAGAAAAAAGAAATTGAAAGAATCAAAACCATTGTTAAAAACGAAACCGATGGTGCAGTTTATGCTTTGAAATTAGACTATGGTCTAGAAAAAGTTCACATTAAGCATAGCTATGATGAATTACTCGCTAAAGAAAACGAAAAGCTTGCCGCTTTCAAAAACGGTCAACAAATCGAAAATAGCGAAGAAACCGTCGAAGATGTTAACAATAAGATCGCTTCCTTAAAAGAACAAAAATCAGCCGAATTAAAAGCCACTGATGAAAAGTATGCCGCTAAGAAAGCAGAAATTCTTAAAGAAGCAGAAGAAAAGAAAGCTGTTAACAAAGAAGAACTAGTGAAAGTTAAAGCGGACTTCGATAAGAAGATTGCCGAAGCTCAAGCTCATAAGAACGCTAATAGTAAAGAATTAACAGCGAAATATAAACCAATCATCGCGGAAGCTAAAGCTAAATATTTAGCGAAGAATAAAGAAGCTAACGTTAAAGTTGCGGAAGTTAAAAAACAATACCGCGCTGAATACGAACAAGACCTTAGAAATGGCGTTGATAAAAAAGCCGCTAAGGATAAGTACATCGCTAAGATTAAAATTACCAAAGCCGAAGCTAAACGCAGAGCGCTTAAGGTTATGGAAGAAGTCGGTATCCCATTCCCAGAAAGAAGATTCAGACAATATCCATTTGAATTCTCTGGTGGTATGAGACAACGTATCGTTATCGCGATTGCGTTAACCGCTAACCCAGATATCTTAATCTGTGACGAACCAACTACAGCCTTAGACGTGACCATTCAAGCTCAAATCCTTGAATTAATCAATCGTTTAAAAGCTGAAAGAAACATCTCTGTTATCTTCATTACTCACGACTTAGGTGTTGTCGCCAATATGGCGGACCGTGTCGCAGTTATGTACGCTGGTAAAATCGTTGAATATGGTAAAGAAGAAGAAATCTTCTATGATCCAAAGCATCCATATACATGGGCGTTATTAGCCTCTATCCCTGACGTTGATAGTAAGGAAAGATTGGAAGCCATTCCTGGCACTCCACCAAACCTTGTCTTCCCACCTAAGGGTGATGCCTTCGCCTTGCGTAGTAAATATGCGATGAAGATTGACTTCAAGAAAGAGCCTCCATATTTCAAGGTTAGTGATACTCACTATGCCGCTACTTGGTTATTAGACCCAAGAGCGCCAAAAGTGGAAATGCCTGCTATTGTTAAGACTCGTATTGAGGCCTCATTAGCAGCACATAAAGCAAGAGAAGCTAAAAAAGCAAAAGCTAAGAAGGAGGACAAATAACTATGGCAAATAGAAAAGTTACTTATCTTCCTGAATTAGTGGATAACAATATTGAATTATCAGTCAGACACTTAAAGCAATTCTTTAAGTTCGGACATGGTAAAAATGCTTTCGTTACCAAAGCCGTTCACGATATCAGCTTTGATATCAAAAAAGGTGAATGCTTCGGTGTCGTTGGTGAATCTGGCTGTGGCAAAACCACAACTGGTAGAAC